>NZ_JBNHFW010000033.1:0-34227 GCF_059090685.1 Arthrobacter sp. Y3225209 | reverse complement strand
GCACCGGCGAGCAGAACAGCCAGGGGGCCCAGCGCAGCGACAATTTCCCACCAGGAGGTGGCACTCTCTGCGGGAAGAGCGGGAGCGACGGCGGGGGCGCGGGTGGGAACGCGGATCGGGAGGGCCCGGGACGGGAATTGTCGGGCTCGGACGCCTCGACTTCGGGAGCATCGGCTCGGAAATCGTTGGTTTCGGAGGCCCCTGCTTCGGATGTGCCGGCCTCGGAGGCCTCGACAGAGGAGAAGTAGCCCTCATCAGAATCAGGTTGGCCGGTGCAAAGACGGTGACAGTCTGCCGGTCAGCGCTTTCGGGCGCGGGCCTCTCAATCCAGTGGGCGGGAACGACCCTCTTTTCCGCGCTGCAGGGACATGCTGCTGGAACATGCTTCAGGGGCTAGCGCGGATAGGTAGTTTGGCCCCAAAAGACGGGTATTTCGAGTTTTACGGGGTGCCGTTTTGCGCCTGTTTTTGGCTCTGAAATGTCAGTGCCGGATGAAATGCTGAAAGCATGGATCAGGACGGGAATACCGGGTGCGGAACCGGAATACCGGCCGGCGAAGACCTTCCACGGGAAGGGGCAGCCGGCGGTCCGGATGCGCCTTCGAAACCGTCTGCCATGGCCCCGACCAGTCTCGCGGTATATCGTGCCGATCGGGCTGGTGAATCTGTCGAGGGGTCTGCGGATGCCATGCCCGCTGCAAGTTCCACGCGTACAGCCAGTGCCTCTGCTTCCACCAGTCCCGCAGGCGCCCCCGGCAATGCGGAATGCTCAGGCAACGGTTATCCGGACGGTTTTACCGGAATCCTGGCATTGGCGAATCTTGAGTCCTTTGACGAAGTAACGACGGGCGAAGCTCTGGGCCGAATGGCACATTTGATTGCGTGGGCGCAGGCGCAGCAGGCCAGGCTGATGAACCGCATGCAGGAGGTCTTCCGGGACAGCTACCATGACGCCACCGGCCGGCTGGAACCGGGCATGGCGTTCAGCCTCGCTTCCACCGAGTGCGCGGCCATCCTAAGAATCCCGCAAATGACGGCACAACGGCTGATGGACGAGGCCGGCAGCCTCTGCGGTCCGCACGCCGCGACCCTCACCGCTCTGGAGGAAGGCACGCTCAGCTACCCGCATACGCAGGTCCTGCTGGACCAGTGCGAGAACGTTCCTGCCGCTGACCTGCCGGAACTTGAAGCGGACCTGCTGGCCGCTGCCGAAGGTCAGACCCGGGCACAGTTCTCCGCCAAAGCCCGCAGACTGCGGGAGAAACAGTATCCGCAAACCATTCCCGCACGGCACCAAAGCGCGTTCGAGAAACGGAAGGTCACCCTCGATCCGGTTGAGGACGGTATGTCCTGGCTATCAGCCCTTTTGCCGGCACCGGACGCCCAGCAGATCTACACCGCCCTGAGCACCTCCGCCCAGGGAGAACAGACGGCCGGTGACCCGCGGGGCAGGGACCAGTTGCGTGCGGACATCCTCGCCCAGCTCCTGATGGGCGGCCTGGGATCAGCCCGCAACCAGCGCGCGGGCAGGCCCGACGGTGGAGGCCACGCAGGCAAAGCCGGCGGTGGTGATGTAACCGGGGAACACACCGATCCGGACGATATTGGCAGCATCCCGCGCGCCGAGATCATGGTGCTGATCAGCGCTGAAACCCTCTTCGGTGCTAACGAGGAACCCGCCGAACTCCACGGTTACGGGCCCATCAGTGCCGAAGCCGCCCGGCGGCTGGCCCGCAACGCGACCCGCTGGACCGGACTTGTCCGGGATCCGCACACCGGAGAGATCCTGGGTGTGGGCAGGCGCCGGAAAGTCCCCGCCGGGCTCGCCCGCTGGTTACGGGCACGGGACGGGACCTGCCGGTTCCCGGGATGCCGGGTCAGTACCGGGGTGACCGAGATTGACCACACCAAAGACTGGGCCAAGGGCGGGAACACCGATCATTCGAACCTGGCTCACCTGTGCCGGAGACATCACCGGTTCAAGACCCTGGGTTATTGGAAGGCCTGCCAACCTTCGCCGGGGGTGTTGGAATGGACCTCGCCCACCGGCCGGGTCTACCGGACCGAGCCCTTCCTGGAACTGGCGGACGCGGATCCAAACGCACGCTCCGTCCCCGGACCGGAAGAGGTACCCCCGTTCTGACGAGGTTCGTCCCGAAGGACACCAGCCCGTTCAACACCTCATTCGCAGTCCTCATTCGGGCTGGACACCATACCGCTCTTCCAGCAATTGACGAATCAGTAGCCCCCACGCGCCGACCCGCCGGCTGCTATTTGCCGAACCGCCCCGGGTCTACAGGCCGGATGTCTCTGGGCAGCTTTTCGACAACCAACAGGTAGGACTCCGTCACCAGATCATCCACCAAACCTGCATCGATGTCCCTTCCCGGAGTCAGCGTGATCCAGTGCTTCTTATTCATGTGGTAGCCGGGCGTGACGTGCTCATAGGCCTCTTGGAGTGTCCGCCCATCATCGGGCGCCGCTTTCAGGATCACCATCGGGGTTCCGGTGGTTTCCGTAAGCAGCATAAAGACCTTTCCCCGAACCTTGAACACTTCCCAGTCCGGCCCGAAGGGATGCACCAGTCCGGCACCCGGCAACTCCTCGGTCCGTGCTGCGGCTCGTTCCAATAACGCTGTTCCCTGCAAGAGACCCCGCCCTCTCATTCGCCTCGGGCTTTAGACACGGACCTCAAACTCCAGCCGCCCGTGCCGGACACCGTTGATCTGCAACTCCAAAGCATGCAACCCCGCATAGTGCCGCCTCGTGGTCATCTGCCGGAAGGCGTGCCTGCCGGAGAGTTTCCGCGACTCCCCCGGTGCCAGTTCCACGGTGGCCAGCTTGAAGACTTTCTCCGCAGTGGACCCCCGAGCCTTCACAAAGTGCACGGCATAATCCACCGCCAACTTCACCGGAGCATCTCCCATATTGGTGAGAAGGAATCCGAACGCCAGCTTCGCAGGAAGCGTGAGCATCCCGCCCTCGGCATGCAGGTCCGTGACGCTGACCTGCGCCGGAGCGAAACCCATCAGCGCCAGTGCCCCGGGATTGCCCTTTTTCACCAGCGTCCGCAGAGCATGCCGTACCACCCATGTGCTTTCCGGAGTACCTGTCTGCTGCCACTGCCCTGCCTTCGCAAGCACCATGTCGGGAGCATGCCGCGCCAGATCGTTGGCATGGTTGGCCACCGAGCGGCGAACGTAGTCCTCGGGGTCATTGTGCAAGGCATCAAGAATCGGCAGCGTAGCTTCCGGCCGGCCCATTAGCTGCGGCACCCGAACGGCCCAGGGCAGATATGGCCTGGTCCCCTCGCTCGCCAACCTTCGAACGTGCTGATCCGGATGCCAGGTCCACTCCTGGATGATCGCCAGCGCGCGGTCCGGCCTGGCCTGGAGCAGGCGCCGAATAGCGAATTCGCTGGTCAGCCGAGGTGTCAGCTCCGCCAGCAGGGCCAGAGCGTCATCAAACTCAGCCTCACCGCCGGATTCCAGCGCTAAAGTCACAGCAGCCTCAGTAACCGGCCAGAGCGCCCACCCCTTGAACGCCGGGTCGGCCAGAGCCGCACGAAATACTGAAGCAGCCGCCGAATATGAACCCAGGGCCCGGACCAGGGCTCCGGCAACCAGGTCAGTCCGGCCGCGAAGCGATAAGGGATCCAACCGGTCACGCGTTGCAAGGACAGAGCCAAGGTCGGCCCCCGGCACATTACCCGCAGCTGCAGCACTCAGTACGTTGTACAGCTCCGTAACCTCTTTAGGCCCGAGCATGTCATCCATTGCGCCGATGGTATTTCCCCTTTCCTGATGCACGGCATCCCGACCCACGGCTTCCACGGAGAGGCTCGGCTCCGCAGCCCGACAGCAACGGGGCCGCATAGCTCCGGAGCGCTCCAACCTTGTGGGGCCTGGAGAAGACATGATGCGTGAAGAACCAGTCTCGCAGGTGCGCCGTTACGGTGCCGCAGGAAGCCGCGTCATCCAGAGGTCGCAGCCTCGCCCGCCGTTACGGTGCCGCAGGAAGCCGCGTCATCCAGAGGTCGCAGCCTCGCCCGCCGTTACGGTGCCGCAGGAAGCCGCGTCATCCAGAGGTCCCCCGTGTATTCTGCCCCGGGCACTCCCCCATGCTCTGCGCCGCGGTCACCCACGCGATCCCGCACGCGATCCCGTCCGCGGTCCCGCACCCGGTCACCCACGCGATCCCGCCCGCGGTCCCGCACCCGGTCCCGCCCGCGATCCCGCCCGTGGTCCCCTTCGCCTTGCCCCGGCTCGGCAACAAAACCGAACCGGGCATACAGCCGGGCGCTGGCCCCGGTAGTCGCCTCAAGATGGACCACATCAGTGCAACCGGCCAACCGGTGCGTAAGCAGTTTTCCTCCGGTTCCCTGTCCCCGCCCGTCCGGAGCCACCGCAATACCTTCCAGAAGCCAGCCACGAAGATGCTCCCGCTGACGACGGGAAAACAACCGGGTGATCCGGCCGATCAGCCCGCCGGGACGCTGCCCCGGCGGATACCACAACGCCACTCCCACCAACCGCCCGGCATCCCAGGCGCCGTCGGCGTTGCCAGCCGGAACCAGGTCCTGGAGACAGCGCCGGTAGTACCGCGTCAGCGCCGGACGGATCCGTCGGCCACGGAACACACGCTGCCAGCTGGGATCGGCTACAAAAACGTCCACAAGAATCTCCAGCGCGTCAGCCACATCGCTGCCGGCCAACGGCCTGACGGTAATCCCGCTCATGGTTTACACCCCGGCGCCGCGCAGCTCGGCCACGGTCAGCACCGCCGCCGCCGTTGCCTCATAGCCCTTGTCCTCGGACGAGCCCGGCAGCCCGGCACGGTCCAAACCCTGCTGCTCCGTGTCGCAGGTCAGCACTCCAAAACCTACAGGCGTTCCGGTGGACACGCTGACATCGGTCAGGCCGGTGGTCGCCGCCGAGCAGACGTAATCAAAGTGCGGGGTCCCGCCCCGGATGACGACGCCGAGAGCCACCACCGCATCGTAGTGCGGTGCCAGCCGGGCAGCGGCAACAGGAAGCTCGAAGCTGCCGGGAACCCGGATCAGCTTCGGCCGCAACCCGGCCTCCTCGGCAGCACGCAGGGCGCCGGCAATAAGCCCGTCCATGATTTCGGTATGCCAGCTGGCAGCCACAATGGCCAGCTTTACCGGTACCCCGGCCAGCCGGATGCCGCTGAGGTCAGAGGCGGGTGCGCCGTGTCCGCTCATGTGATGATGCTCCTTAGTTAGGGGAAAGTGGTTCAGCTTTGCTGCACGGGCTTGGTGCGCAGCAGGGTCAGGTGATGGTCCATCCGGTCCCGCTTGGTCTGCAGGTACCGCTCGTTCTCGGCACGGATGGGCACTTCGGAAGGCACCATGGCCTCCACCTCAATATCAAAACGACGCATCCAGTCCTGCTTGGCCGGGTTGTTGGTCAGCAGCCGGATCCGGTGCAGGCCCAACTGGTGCAGGATGTCAGCGGCTGCCTGGTAATCGCGGGCATCCACCGGCAGGCCGAGCTGCTCGTTCGCCTCTACCGTGTCCGCACCGGCTTCCTGCAAGGCGTAGGCCCGCAGCTTGTTGGCCAGGCCGATTCCGCGGCCTTCCTGGCCGCGCAGGTACACGATGGTTCCGCCGTACAGTGCAATCAGTTCCATGGCCTGTTCCAGCTGTTCACCACAGTCGCAACGGTAGGAGCCAAAGACGTCTCCGGTGAGGCATTCCGAATGCAGCCGGACCAGCGGTGCACCCTCGCCCAGAGTGCCGGCGCGTTCAGTTTCGGTCCCGGGTGCGGAGAGGGTCATGTGCTCGACGCCGGTACGCGTGTCCGTCCACGCGGTGGCGGTGAAGTCCCCGAACGCGGTGGGCAGATGGACCTCGGGGCCGGGCAGGACGGGCGGACTGGCTACGGCTTCACTCATGCTCCGGCCCTCCTCAGCTGGACGTACTGCACCAGGTCCTCAATTGAGATCAGCGGGATTCGGTGGGCATCCGCGAAGTCCCGCAGCGCCGGCAGGCGCATCATGTCGCCGTCGTCGTGCACCAGTTCGGCAATCACGCCCACCGGAGTGCATCCCGCCAGCTCCGCGAGTTCCACGGCAGCTTCGGTATGCCCGCGGCGTTCGCGCACACCGCCGTCGGCGGCATGCAGCGGAAAAATGTGTCCGGGCCGGTGCAGCTGGGCGGGCGTTGCGGCGGGGTCCGAGAGCACCCGGGCGGTGCGGGCACGGTCGGAGGCGCTGATGCCGGTAGTGGTGCCCTCGGCGGCATCGCAGGAGACGGTGTAGGCGGTGCCCTTTGCATCCTGGTTCACCACCGTCATGGGCGGCAGGTCCAGCCGGTCCGCATAGCTGCCGGGCAGCGGCACGCACACGACGCCGGAACTGTACCTAACGGTCCAGCCCATCAGTTCGGGAGTGGCGTGCTGCGCGGCGAAGATGATGTCTCCTTCGTTCTCGCGGTCGGCATCGTCCACCACCACGACGGCGCGGCCGGCAGCGATGGCTTCCACGGCCTCAGTCACGGGGTTCAGCACAATGTGCGTGGCGGGTGCGCTCATGACGTCTCCTGCATGCCGTGCCCGGTTTCAGCGGCAGAGTGCGCCGGTTTGCGGGGATTTGCGAAGGACAGCAGGCGTTCGGCGTACTTGGCCAACACATCCACTTCCAGGTTCACCCGTCCCCCGGCCCGCAGTTTCCCCAAACCCGTTTCCGCCAGTGTGGTGGGAATCAGGCCCACCTCGAACCACTGCTCCTCCGCACCGGCGGGACTGACAGCGGTGACGGTCAGGGACACGCCGTCCACGGCGATGGACCCTTTCTCGGCAATGTACTTCGCCAGCTCGGCAGGGACACCGAACCGCAGCCGGTCCCAGCTGCCCAGGTTTTCGCGTTCGAGCAACCGTCCGACACCGTCCACATGGCCCTGGACCACATGACCGTCCAGCCGCCCGCCGGCAGGGACGCAACGTTCCAGGTTGACTGTGGCACCGGGCGCCAGGTCGCCGGTCGTGGTGCGGGTGAGGGTTTCACCCATAACGTCCACGCTGACCGCTCCGTCGCGGATGTCGGTGGCGGTGAGGCAGACTCCGTTGACGGCAATCGAGCCGCCCGGCTCCAGTCCCCTGCCGGTTTCGGGGGCGGTGATCACCAGGACGGCGCCGTCGCCGTCAGTGTTCGGTGCCAGGGAAACCACGCTGCCCTGTTCAGCAACTATGCCGGTAAACATTCATGCGTCCTTTGCGTTGTTTCGTATCAAAGCCGGTTCCGGTTCCAGCCGCAGCCGCAGGTCATCCCCGACCATTGCGGTGGCACCGCCTGCGGCGTGATCCCACCGCCAGCGTGAAGCGTCAGCCAGTGTGTGGACACCGAGGCCGGCCACGGAGCCGGTGCCCGCACCGAGTAGCAGCGGAGCGGTGTACACCACCAGTTCGTCCACCAGCCCGGCCTGCAGGAAAGCGCCGGCCACGGTGGCGCCGCCTTCCACCAGCACGTGCCGCACGCCGCGGCCGTACAGGTCGGCGGCGACACCGGCCGGATCATGCCCGGCCAGCTGCAGGAATCGTCCGTCGCTGCCGCGTACCGCAGCATCCTCAGGAACCTGGCGGCGTCCGACGACGACGCGCAGCGGCTGCCGCCGGGACTCACCGCCGTCTGCGTCCCGGGCGGTCAGACGCGGGTTGTCTGCGATGACCGTGCCGGTGCCTGCCAGGATGGCGTCCACCCGGGCGCGGAGCCGCTGCCCGTCCCGGCGCGCCTCGGGGCCGGTGATCCATTGGCTGCTGCCGTCCTCCGCGGCAATCCGGCCGTCCAGGCTGGAGGCCAGCTTCAGCGTGATAAAGGGGCGGCGTTCCGCCGTGGCCGCGGTCCAGCGGGCGTTCAGCTCTGCTGCCGGCCCGGCACCCAGTCCTGAGGCCACATCGATTCCTGCGGCCTGCAGGGCTGCGGCTCCTCCGGCAGCGGCATCGTTGGGATCTCCTACGGCAAACACCACCCGGCCCAGCCCGGCGTTGATGATCGCCTGGGAGCAGGGTCCGGTACGGCCGGTGTGGTTGCACGGTTCCAGGGTCACCACCATGGTGGCGCCGGTGACGTCCGCGCCGGCTGCGCGGGCGTTGGCGAGGGCATCGGCTTCGGCATGCGGTGTGCCGGCGCCGCGGTGATACCCGGTGGCGAGGGTCGCGCCGTCGGCGTCGAGAATCACCGCGCCGACCAGCGGGTTCGCGCCCCGCACTCCTCTGGCAGCTAGGTCCAGTGCCCTGTCCATCGCGGAGACTTCACCCGGGGTGAAGGGATCAGCAGGCATGCTCAGCGGGTCCGGATGTCCGGCATTAGGACTTCCACCTGCGGTTTTTCATTCTTCTTCGCCTTCCACCAGACAAAGAACCCGGCGAGGGTGAAGCAGCCGTAGAAGAGGTACATAAAGGCGGTGGCGTAGTAGCCGGCGCTGAAGAGCAGCGGGACGCCGACAATGTCCACGGCCACCCAGATCAGCCAGAATTCCACCCAGCCCTTGGCCATGCCGTACGTGGCAAGCAGCGAGCCAACGAAGGTCCAGGCGTCGGCCCACACGGGTTCGTAGGACCCCAGCCGGGCGAAGACCGGGGTCAGTGCCACGGTGCCCAGCAGCATCACCGTGACCAGGCCGATCCGCTGCCGGCCGGTCGCCCACTGCGGTGTCACGGCGGCGTCGCCGTTGGTTTTGCTCTGCTGCCAGCGCCGCCAGCCGTAGATGGACACTGCAATGAACATGATCTGGCGTCCGGCCTGGCCCAGCAGGGTGGCAGTGTCGGCCGAGCCGAAGATGGACCCGAGGAAAACGGTCAGCAAAAGCAAGTTGCCCAGGATGCCCACAGGCCAGGCCCAGACCTTGCGGCGCATACCGCCGAGGGCGCTGAGCAGTCCGAAGATGTTGCCGAGAAGTTCGCGCACCAGCAGCGAGCTTGAGCCCACCGGTAGCTGTGCGTCAAAGAGCCACCGCAGAAAATCCATGTCGTCCTTTATCCCTAAGCTGCTGCTCCGGGGCGGGGTACGACAGGCGTACGGCAGTGGGTGCGTCGCCGGCAGCCAGGGGTCCTTAAGGGACCCGGTGAAACCCCGGCGGATTCCCGGTTAAGGGACCCGCGGCAGGGTTGGCAAAGCCGGCGGAACAACAAACTGCACGTGCTTCTCCCATCCAGACTTTAACTGTCGGTATCGGAATTTCACCGATTCAACCGAACCGCTTCCCCGAGGTTCTCGGATCAGCAGTGCGGGTCGCGGACTATAACCGCCGGTTCGGAATTACACCGACCCCGGAGCACGTTTGTTAGGAACTATTCTTGCACAGCCGCTTCCGCGGACGCGCGGAGTTTACGTATAGCGTCATTAGGATCACCCGATCCGTAAACCGCGGACCCGGCCACAAAGACGTTCGCGCCGGCTTCCGCGGCCCGTTCAATGGTCTCGGCAGAAATTCCGCCGTCCACCTGGATGGCCAGCGGCAGCCCGGACCCGCGGACCGCTTCGGCGGCCCGGCGGATCTTGGGCAGCGTCACGTCCAGGAACTTCTGTCCGCCGAAGCCCGGCTCCACCGTCATGATCAGCAGCATGTCCAGCTCGGAGAGCATGTCCAGGTACGGCTCCACCGGAGTGGCAGGGCGCAGCGCCATACCGGCCTTGGCACCGCGGTCCCGCAGGTCACGCGCCAGCTTGATCGGCGCCGTCGCGGCCTCCACATGGAAGGTGACCGAAGCCAGGCCCGCCTCGGCGTAGAGCGGAGCCCACCGGTCGGCGTCGGAAATCATCAGGTGCGCATCCAGCGGCAGCTGGGAGACCTGCTGGATCCGCTCCACTACGGGCAGCCCGATGGTCAGGTTGGGCACAAAGTGGTTGTCCATAACGTCTACGTGCACCGCGTCGGCAGCGCTGATCCGCTCCAGTTCGGCTTCAAGGTTGACGAAATCTGCCGAGAGGATGCTCGGGTTGATGCAGCACTTGCTCACTTGGGTCTCCGTGGGTTGGGCGGATCAGATCTTGCGGCGGATGAGCGCCAGGAACATGGCGTCGGTGGAGTGGATGTGCGGCCACAGCTGGGCGGTGGACTCGTGTCCGGCCTCCAGCGCACCGGGCAGGCTGGCCGCATCCAGTGCCGCACCGGCATCCAGCAGCTCCAGGTCGTTGCGCTTGCGCAGCACGTCGGCGACGACGGCGGTGGTCTCGGCAGGGTGCGGCGAGCACGTCACGTACGCCACCACGCCGCCGGGCTTTACGGCGTCAACGGCGGTGGTCAGCAGTTCGCGCTGCAGGATGCCCAGATCGCCGACGTCGCCGGGCTGGCGGCGCCAGCGCGATTCGGGGCGGCGGCGCAGGGCGCCAAGGCCGGTACAGGGGGCGTCCACGAGGATCCGGTCAAAGGTCTCCGGATAGTCCTCGGCAATGGTGCGTCCGTCGCCGGTGCGAACGTTCCAGGTTTCCCCGGGGACCGCGTCCAGGGCTTGGCGGACCAGCTGGGCCCGGTGCGGAGCCGGCTCGTTGGCCAGCAGCACGGCGCCCTGCTCATGGGCCAGTGCGGCCAGGAGCGTGGCCTTCCCGCCGGGACCGGCGCACATGTCCAGCCACTTTTCCACGCCGTCCTCATCGATGGAGGACCCGTCCAGCTCCACTTCAGCCAGGGCACGGGCCACCAGCTGCGAACCGGCGTCCTGCACCCGGGTGGTGCCGGCGCGCACGGAGTCCAGCCGGCCGACGTCGCCGGCCGCGAACAGTGCGGAATCCTTCACCAGTTCACCGTCGGTTGCACCGGCTTTCCTGGCTTCGTCCAGATCACCCAGACCGGGCAGCGCCACCAGGTTCACCACGGGTGCGTCGTTGTCGGCGCGGAGCAGGTCGGTGATTTCCTCGACACTGCGGCCGTGGGCCACCAGGGACTGCCGCAGTGCGCGGACAATCCATTCGGGATGGCTGTGCTCAATGGCGGCACGCTTCACCGCATCGGTTTCCCCGGCGGTGAGGATCTCCACCCAGTCCTCCAGGCTGCGGGCCGAAACCTTGCGCAGCACTGCATTGATCAGCGCCGAGGGTCCGGCCCCGATGACGGCGCGGGCCAGGCCCACGGTCTGGTCCAGGGCCGCGTGGGCGGGCACGCGCATGGCCAGCAGCTGGTGCGCACCGATCCGCAGCGCATCCAGCACCGCCGGGTCCAGACGCTCCAGGGGACGGTCCACGCACTTGGCCAGGATGGCGTCATAGGTGCCCTGGCCGCGCAGCGCACCGTAGGCCAGTTCCGTGGCGAAGCCGGCGTCGCGCTTATCCAGCCGGTGTTTGCGGATGCTCTTGGGCAGCACCAGGTTGGCGTACGCGTCCTCGCCGGAGACGGCGCGGAGCACCTCGAACGCCACCAGGCGGGCGGGATCGGCCGCGCGGGTGCGCTGGCCGGGAGCAACGGCGGTGCGGGTTTTCACGGCGGCGCGGCGGCGTTCGTGGCCCTTTTCGTTGCGTTTCTTTTCGGGCTGGGAGGTCATTCGAAGACCACGTCCTCACGGTTGGCGAGGCCGCGGGCCCAGTCGGCCCCCGGCATCATTTTCTTGCCGGCAGGCTGCACGCGCAGCAGTTCCAGGGCATGGGAGCCGGTGCCCACCAGTGCGGCTGCGCTGCCGCCTCCGCTGAAGCGGACCTGGCCGGGGCGCAGGTCGGTGATGTCCGGGCGCAGGGCTGCGGCGCCGATCTTGAACCGGGCACCGTCCCATGAGGTCCAGGCACCGGGCTCGGGGGTGACCCCGTTGATGCGGCGGCGGATGGCCAGGGCGGGCTGGGTCCAGTCCACCCGGGCATCCTCGATGGTGAGCTTGGGGGCCAGAGACACCTCGCCCTGCTGGGGTACGGCCACCGCGGCACCGGATTCCACGGCGCTGAGCGTCTGGGTCAGCAGCACGGCACCGGAATGCGAGAGGCGTTCCAGCAGGTCCCCGCTGGTGTCATCGGGCTGTACGGTTTCGGTCAGCGTGCCGTAGACGGGACCGGTATCCAGCCCCGCCTCCAGCAGGAATGTGGAGGCACCGGTGACATCGTCGCCGGCAATGACCGCATGCTGCACCGGAGCTGCACCTCGCCAGGCGGGCAGCAGGGAGAAGTGCAGGTTGATCCAGCCGTGCTTCGGGACGGTGAGGGCACGGGCCGGAACCAGTGCGCCGTACGCCACGATCGCGGCGACGTCGGGCGCCAGGGCGGCGATGGCGGTAATGGCTTCATCGTCGACTTTGGCTGCTCGGATCACGGGAAGTCCCAGTTCCTCGGCGCGGGCCGCCACCGGTGACGGGGTTAAGACCTTCTTCCGGCCCAGCGGAGCATCGGGACGGGTCAGGACGCCGACGACGTCGAACCCGGCGCGAACGAGGGCGTCCAGGGACGGAACGGCAACCGAGGGGGTACCGGCAAAAAGAACTCGAAGCGCCACGCGGACTAGGCCCCTGCCTTGTTGCGGGCGCCGAAGGAACCGCCGCCGAACGAGCCGAAGCTGGAGCCCACGCTCTGCGCCCGCTCGCTGACGGTGCGGGCGGCAACCGCGTCATACTCGCGTTGGCGGATGGCACGCAGCGCGGCCTTGCGGTCCTCGCCTTCGAGCCGGTCAATATAGAGCGAACCGTTCAGGTGGTCGGTTTCATGCTGGAAACAGCGCGCGAGCATGCCTTCACCCTCAATGCTGATCGGGTTGCCGTGCAGGTCTACCCCCGTGACGCGGGCCCAGCGGAAGCGCGGTGTCGTGTAGCCGAGTCCGGGGATGGACAGGCAGCCCTCGAGGTGGTCCTCCTGGCGGTCCTCGCTTAGTTCCAGCACCGGGTTCACCACGTGGCCGGACTGACCGTCAATCCGATAGGTGAAAACCCGGAGGCTGACGCCGACCTGCGGGGCCGCCAGCCCGGCGCCGTCGACGTCCTCCATGGTCTCCTCCATGTCCGCTACCAGCTTGGCCAGTTCGGGCCCGAACTCGGTGACGTCTTCGGCCCGGGTCCGCAGAACCGGGTCGCCGAGGGTGCGGATAGTGAGGATGGCCATCGGGTGTTCGTTCCTTACTGTTGCTGCTTGGGATCGAATCCAGTCTAGTTGGCTCCGCCGCTCACCGGGACGGCTGGCGGCTGGATGGGGGTCTCAGATCCCGGAGCGGCATGGGCACCCACCGGAGGCGGCGGCACGGGCAGCAGTGCCCGGCCCGCAGACACTGCGTCCATGCTGGTCTGCCAGACCCGGCGCAGGGCGCAGAACTTGTACCAGTGCTGCGGCAGAACAGCAGGGTTGGCGCGCATGGGCCGTACCTCGGTCTGCCCGACGGCGACGCCGAGCAGCAGCGGCTCCTGCCCGTAGGCCCACGGTTCCCAGGTCCCGGCACCTGCGTCGACCAGGGATTCCTGGGCCTTCATCCCGGCAACCAGCTGCATGACCACTTTGTCATCGAGCGGCTTCACCTGTCCGTCGCGGTCCGTTTTTTTGGTTTTGTAGTCGATCAGGCACAGCCGGCCGCCAATCCGGGCCACCAGGTCCAGGGTGCCGGCGTAACCGACCTCGGCATTCCAGACGGTGATCTCCGGGGCAATGGGCTGGACTTCGTAGAGCTTCCACCATTCATCGAACCGGTCCGCGAACTGGTGTTCACCGCGGGCAGCCAGGTCCTCGCGGGCACGTTCGAGTTCATGCGGCCGGTCCAGTGCGCGCAGTGCCACCTGCTCCGCATAGAAGTGGACGCGCGTTCCCCGTTCCGCGGCGGCGTCGCGGTAGCGTTCGGACGCCGACGATGCGTCCTTGACGACGCTGCGCAGCGCGGACGGGTTTCCCAGGGCGGCGCTCAGCTTGGGATCCTTCACGACGGCGGTGGCTGCCATGTAGCTGTGCCAGCCGTCCAGGGACGTGGAGCCCTGGGCAATCACCGTAGTTATGGAGGGCACCGTGGGCGGTTCGGAAAGCGACCGCGAGTACATCCGTCCATATTCGGTAGCGTGTGCCAATGCTGGTTCAGTCATGTCTCCAGTCTGCCACCCGGCGGTGACAGTCCGCGTGCTGACCTGCCCGGGCCGGTGCAGGCAGCAGGACGCCGGAAGTGCAAGCGCTCCGGGCACAAAAAAGGCCGCCACCTTCCCGAAGGGGAAAGTAACGGCCTTTTAGCTGGTGGGCGATACTGGGTTCGAACCAGTGACCTCTTCGGTGTGAACGAAGCGCGCTACCACTGCGCCAATCGCCCAGCTTTTGCTGTTGCCAGCCGGTGTGCCCGGAAGCACTCCAACGAGTAAAGATGCTAGCCCAGATCCGGCGGGAGTCCAAACCGGCAGGTCAACGGCGTCGCAACCCGGGCCGATTGGACGAACCCGCAAACGTCCTATAGAGTTTTTCTTCGTTGGAAAGCGGGGGTTCGCCGCGGAAAGCGCAAGCATTCCGAGGCAAATAACCCCTAAGTTCTTCAACATGCGGACGTAGCTCAGCTGGCTAGAGCACCACCTTGCCAAGGTGGATGTCGCGGGTTCGAATCCCGTCGTCCGCTCGCAAGTCACTGTACAAGCTGTTCCCTGGATGTTTCATGGATCGGCCAGCCAAAGCTTATGCTGCGGTTACGGTGGGGTGGCCGAGAGGCGAGGCAGCGGCCTGCAAAGCCGTATACGCGGGTTCGAATCCCGTCCCCACCTCCACGGTGATATGTATAGCAAGACCAAGACCCATTTATGGGCGCGATTGGCGCAGCGGTAGCGCGCTTCCCTGACACGGAAGAGGTCACTGGTTCGATCCCAGTATCGCGCACGACAGTACTGTTTTTCGGTGCTTTCTTGCGGACGTAGCTCAGCTGGCTAGAGCACCACCTTGCCAAGGTGGATGTCGCGGGTTCGAATCCCGTCGTCCGCTCTCCCTGCTGCTTATGGTTTTCCAGGAGTAATCCTGAACGGGCCGGGCAGTATAGGGCGCGATTGGCGCAGCGGTAGCGCGCTTCCCTGACACGGAAGAGGTCACTGGTTCGATCCCAGTATCGCGCACGAACAGTTTCGGCTGTTTACATTTGCGGACGTAGCTCAGCTGGCTAGAGCACCACCTTGCCAAGGTGGATGTCGCGGGTTCGAATCCCGTCGTCCGCTCTCCCCCGGTCCATTCGGCCGGAAAAGGAAGGAACAGGTTCTCGCCTGTTCCTTCCTTTGTTTAACCAGTAGAGGCCCGCCGCGGGGCGTTCGGACGCCGAACCGACCTGCGCCTAGAGTGTGGCCTATGGACATCCGCCCGCTGGACCTCACCGATGACAGCGTCATGGCCGAGGCCTACCGCATTGAATGCGCGGCAAACCAAAAAGTGCGGCGCGACTGGACCCCCTTGGATATAAATGCCCGAATCCTGGGATGGCGCACGCCCAACGGCTGGAGAAACGACCTTCTCGGCGCCTGGCACGGGTCTGAGCTTCGGGGCTTCGGGGCCGGCATGACTTCAATCGAGGCCCCGGATACCACGTGGATCTTTGTCTGGGTCGATCCGGCCCATCAACATGCTGGTGTGGGATCCGCACTGGCACGCGCAGCCGAAGCCGCCAGTCCGGCGTCGACCAGGCGGTTCGTGGCCAGCGCCTACCGGCCCACCCCAGCGGACGCTGAGACGTTTGCCCGGAATTTCGCTTCCCCCTTGGGCTACTCCGCTGCAACCACGGAAACCGTGGTTGAGCTTGACCTTCGTGAGGCGGACCTCACCGGCCCGACGACGGCGGCCGGTTACGCCATCTCGACGCACGTCAATGGCGTCCCGGAGCGGTTCCGCGAACAGGTAGGGCAGATCAAGGGCCTGGTGGATGCCGAGGCACCCAACGGCGAGCTCGGCTGGGGTGAGACTCCGGTGTCGCCTGAGGAATACGCCGCGGAGGTGGACCTCTGGGTGGCCCAGGGGTCCACCGTGTTTGAGTCCGTCGCCGTGGACGCCGCGGAAAACGTGGCTGCATGGACCTGCCTGGTTGCGGCTGCCGACCCCCGACGGCCGGCCCAAGTTGAAGGAACCCTGGTGGTTTCCGGCCACCGGGGCCACGGGCTTGGGGCAGCGGTGAAGCTCGCTTCCCTGCACCACACCGTCGGGCTGGGAACCGTCACCAAAGTCCGGACCAGCAGTGACGACCGGAATGTCTGGATGCGCGCCATCAACGCCCGGCTCGGGTTCACGCCTGTTGAGTCGGAGATCATCCTGCAGAAGGACGCCGTCAAAACCTAGGAACTCCGGGCCGGGAGCTGCGGCGAGGACCGGTCTTCGGCTACGGGGACCTTCAGCCGGGCCTTGCCGTCGATGACTGCCTCCCATGCCGTATAAGAGTGCGCGGCTTAGTCCGAGCGGCTGTGCAGACGCCGTCGTATCGCTATGAAGATCATGCCGGCGAGGACTATGTGCACCAGGACGAGGGCGATTGCATCCGGCTCGACCCATGTGATGGTCCATCCCGAATCGAGCCAACCCGTTCCGCCAAGAACCGTGCGGGTGATTGTCAGCTGCGTCCAGTGGAACGCGATCGCGATCAGCAGCGCCCCGGGCAGGGGGATGCGCCGGGCCGCCACGAGCGCGAGCCCGAACAGCACCAGCTGCGCGACATAGGCGAAGGGATCATTGCCGCCGGGGAACACCTCAATGTTCCCTCCGTCGGCACCGGACACCGTTGTGATTGCCCACCGAACGGGCCCGACAACAACGCCGATGAAGGGGAACAAGGCGGTTGTCACCACCGTCGCTACGACCATTCCCCACCCGTCCCGCAGATTCGTCCAGGCATACCCGCGCAGGGCAAGTTCCTCCGGAAGCGCCTCATACAGGGCAAGGACTACGCCGTTCAGGAGGACGAAACCCAGGAAAACGCCAACATCCAGCTCTTCCACGCGGATCCATCCGGCCATGGCTGCCGGCGCCCAGACCAGAAGTCCGGTGAACGCTGCCACGGCCACGCCCAGAACCAGCGGTCGGGCAGCTGACCGGCTGAGCCCAAGCCCCTCCAGCCGCCGATGGTCAAGCCTCCGGCGCAGCAACCCGATGCCCGGCACCACGAGGGCGGTCATCAGGACGGCCTGCAGCAGGACTTCGGCCAGTCGCCCCCAACCGAATAGACGGCCCAGCGCTTCGGAGATGCCAATGGCCGTGCCGAGACAGATGCCGAGGAACGCCCAGCCCAGAACTCCGGCCCCCAGAGCGCGCCACCGCGGAATCGGCCGGCGTTCCTGCGGCACCGGCGGCGGTGTCGCGGACGGCAGTGTGCTTGTAGACATCGGGGTCCTCGTTCATCACGGCTGGGCATCGGCTGGTCTGTTTCCGGCCCAGTCCACCACGCAGTCCCAACCGATCTGCGTAGCCACGCCTGCTGCACTCGGGCAGCAACAGATACTCGCTTAGCCATCGCTCCGACTACGTGGTTTTTCTGAATGCTGCATGGGCGTATGCGTGAAAACCACGTGGTCTCTGAGCAGGGCCGCCCCTAGTCTGTGACTGCCTCGGCCGGGGGCGTGGCGGGGAAACCACGGGAGGCCTGGAGGCAAGTCTCGCATTGACCACACCAATGCTGAGGAGAACACCGTGAAGAAATCATCACCCGCCCTCGCCATCCTCGCCGCAACCGCCGCCCTCGGGCTGGCCGCGTCACCGGCATCCGCAGGCGGGCGGCACCACCCGCCATCACCACCACCTGTACCCGTGGCCGGGGAGGTAACCACCGTCGCCGAGGGGCTGATCAGCCCCCTGAGCTTCGCCGTCGGACGGCGGGGCACCGTCGATGTGGCCCAATCCTTTGCCGGCATCGTAAGCCGCGTAAGCAACGACGGCGGCATCCAACTGCTTGCTGCGGCGCCGGAGGGTTCGCAGTACGGCACCGCCTCCGTCTCCCGCGCCCGCGGCACCACCTACTTCTCATTCAGCGCCGGGCAGGACACACGGGATCCGGCTACCAACATTGGGCTGCTCAAGTCAGTTGACCGGAACGGCAACGTTGAAACCGTCGCCGACATTGCCGGCTATGAATACGCTGCCAACCCGGACGGCATCAACACCTACGGTTTTGAGGAAGCGCTCCCGGCTGAATGCGCTGCGCAACTGCCGGAAGGCATCGCTCCGGCTCCGTACACCGGACTGCCCGATTCCAACCCGGCGGCCTCCCTGCCGGGCCGGAACGGGATAGTGGTCGCCGACGCCGGGATGAACGCCCTGGTGCTGGCAGGCTACAACGGGAGTGTTTCCACCGTGGCCGTGTTGCCGGCGATCCCGTTTACTTTCCCGGCCGGCGCCGGGTACCCCGACTGCATTGTCGGACTCACCTACCGGGCCGAAGGTGTCCCGACCGACGTCGAACGCGGACCTGACGGCGCCCTGTATGTGACTTCGCTGCCGGGATTCTTTGACGCCGGAGTCCCCGGATCGGTCTACCGAATCAATCCGGTGACGGGCGTGCCGGAGCTGGTGGCCTCGGGATTCGTCGGGGCCACGGGACTGGCGCTGAACAGGAACGGGGACATCTTCGTAGCGGAACTCTTCGGCAACCGGGTTTCCGTGGTGCCAGCCGGGTCAGATACCCCCGAGCTGTTCCTGGAGGCCAACCAGCCTGCTGCGGTTGAACTGCGCGGGGACGGTTTGTACGTAGCGGTGGATGCCCTGGCCGGTGGAGCACCGGTTGAGCCGGGTGCACGGCAAGCGGGCCCACAGCAGCCGCCGGCCCCGGAACCTCCGGCGGCACCGGAACCTCCGGCGGCACCGGAACCAGCACCGGAAACCAGCACCATCATCCGGATCGATCTGGACAACGACTGCCGCGGCCACCATCACCGCGGCGGACATGGCGGCGGACACGGCGGCGGATATGGCGGGCACGCCGATTACGGTGTCCTCGACGACGGGGCAGAGGACTGAGTATCCCAACGAAAGCCGGGATATGCCATAAGAGAAAAGTCCTTTCCTCCGCCCCCTTGCCGGATCTAGGATGGACGCGAACGGGAAACGAGCGGGTTTCCCCTGTGAAAGGAGGTGATCCGTGTCTGTATTTGACGAGCTCAAGGGCAGGGCCGGAGAGCTGAAGGACAAGGCCGCCGGATTTGTGGGCGAGAACGCCGACAAGATCAAGGGCGGAATCGATCAGGCCGGCAACTTCGTGGACCAGAAGACGGGCCACAAGTACTCCAGCAAGATTGATGGCCTCCAGAACAAGGTTTCCGAAGCGGTGGATAAGACCAACCGCGGCAAGGAACCCGGAACCGGTGACGGTCCCGGGCAGACCCCTCCGGCCCAGTAAGCCTGCCGGGCACGACAGGAAGCGCCGGTCCCGCCGAGAGGCGGCACCGGCGCTTTCGTCGTTTAAGCGCTCGTCTTTATGTGCCGGGCTGGTAGTTCAGGAAACTAGGATTCCTCGCCGGTCTGGCCTTCACGGGCCAGGGCAGTCAGGCGCGAGACGGCGCGGAAATACTTCTTCATGTAACCGCCGCCCATCATTTCCTTGGTGAACAGCTGGTCGAACGGCACGCCGCTGGCCAGGATCGGCACGTCCTTGTCATAGAGCCGGTCAGCCAGGACTACGAACCGCAGCGCGACCGACTGCTCGGTAATCGTCTGCACGTTGTGCCAGACCACGGCATCCACACCGTCAATGAGCTGCCGGTAACGGCTGGGGTGGACGCTGGACAGATGGGCAATCAGCTCGGAGAAGTCATCGGCAGCAACCGTCTTGCCGCTGAACTCTGCTTCCATCCGGGATTCCAGCTCGTCGTCCTCCAGCGGTGCCGGGGATTCGGGCAGCCCGCGGTGACGGTAGTCCTCGCCGTCAATCCGCACGACGTCGAACTGATCCGCCAGAACCTGGATTTCGCGCTGGAAGTCGACGGCGGCAAAGCGGCCCTCGCCCAGGGATCCCGGCAGGGTGTTGGACGTGGCAGCGAGCTTGACGCCGGCGTCGGCCAGTTCGCGCATCAACCGGGACATCAGCACGGTGTCCCCGGGATCGTCGAGCTCGAATTCATCAATGCAAACCAGTTTGTAGGTGCTCAGGGCGTCCACCGTCTTGCGGAAGGACATGGCTCCAACCAGGTTGGTGTACTCCACGAACGTGCCGAAAGCCTTGGGGCCCTCCACGGCATGCCAGAGCGAGGCAAGCAGGTGGGTTTTACCGACGCCGAAGCCGCCGTCCAGATAGAACCCCGCCTTGCCCTGGGGTTTTTTCCCGCCGAAAAGCTTCCGCAGTCCGCTCGGTTCCGGCGTATCCACGCCGGCTGCGAATCCGCGCATCGCTTCCACAGCCTGCGCCTGGGAGGGCTGCTGCGGGTCTGGACGGTAGGAATCAAAGGACACGCTGCCGAAGCGGGGCGAGGGAAAGAATCCCTGCAGCAGTTCGTCCACGGATACCTGGGGAGTCCGTTCTGTCAGGTGCTCCAGTTGTGCCACTGCGCGCTGTCCGTCCGTTCCATGCCTGCGGCCGGCAGGGACCTGCCGGGCTCTGATGCTGTTTCTTTACTGCCTGTTGCTTTGCTGCTTGCTGCGGCATTTTGCCGCCCTGCAAACGATACGCCAACCCGCCCGCCAACCGGCACTGCACGGTTCCCGCCGCGAAACACGCCGCTAAACACGCCGCTAAACACATCGCGGCTCTGGACGGACGTACCGGCACCGCGAATACTCGGGGACATGGCACGGCATGTAGCAAGGGCGCGGCGCACCCGCACGGAACGGACCCTGCTCGGGCTGGAATTCGGCACTGCCGCCTCAGCCCTTGGCGGCGGGATCCTGCTGGCCCTTCGTCCCGACGGTGCTTTCCTGCACGCGGATCCGCACGTGCTGCAGCGCACCCCGTTCACGAACTGGCGGGTGCCCGGTCTTCTCCTGGCCGCGGGCTGCGGCGGCGGATTCCTGGCAGCCGGCGTGCTGACCCTGGGCAGGCACCGTGCCGCACGCCCGGTTGCCGTTGCGGCCGGCACGGCATTGATCGGTCTCGAGGCGTGGGAAGTCGCTTTTGTCGAGTTCCAGCCGCTGGAGGCGATGTTCGCCGGCGTCGGTGCCGCCGTCGTGGTGCTGGCCCTGCGCCTCCCCCGCTTCCCCGAGCCCCAATCTCCGGATCCCTGCTTCCCCGACCCCCGCTCCCCCGACTCCGGCTTCCCCGACCCTGAATCCCCGGCGACACGATAAATCTCGCTGCCCCGAGACGGTCATGCGCTGCGTTCTCTGTGATTGTGTCCTGTGGAAGCATGTATCTCCCCGCGCGGACCTTATGGACGGAGTTGACCCATGGCAGGTACGGACAGACCACGTCTGGGCGCTCCGCCCATCCGGCGAGCCATGATTACCGCAGGACTGCTCTGCCTGGCCGCCGTTGCGGCCCCCGCGCTGGCCGGATGTGACCCGAGGTCGGGCCTGACACCCCGGCAGGTAATCGAGGGCTTCGAAGCCAATCCGGACCTGCCCGCCACAAATCCCCGGGATGTCACCTCCGAACGGTGCGGTGACGGCGGTGACGACGTTGGCTGCGAGGAAGCCGTCCAAGCGGACGAACTCACGGTGTACGGCTTCGCTGAGAAGGAGGACGCGGCAGCTTTTGCCCGCTCGCTGGGGCGCAACGGGTACCAGTCCGACTGGATTGTGCTCGAATACGACAACGCTGCCGCAGACACCGATGAGGCCAAGGCCTCGTATGCAACCCAAGTGGACGGAACGTGGGCTTCGGACTGAGCCCGCCACCGCGGATTACCCCGCAGGAAGTTTTCACCTCCCGGCGTCGTTAGGCTTAGTAGAAGCCCGCAAGCAAAAAGCCGAGGAAAGAAGTTTCGCGTATGTCGATCGCCGCTGACAGCAACCCCAAGTTCGCCGCCTATGCCCACCCGGAACGTCTGGTCTCCACTCAATGGCTGGCCGATCAGCTCGAAACCGGGAACCCGGAGAACAATCTGGTGGTCCTGGAATCCAACGAGGACATCCTGCTGTACGAAACGGGCCACATCCCCGGCGCCCGCAAGATTGACTGGCACACGGACCTGAACGATGCCGATACCCGCGATTTCGTGGACGGCGAAGCCTTCGCGCAGCTGATGTCCCGCAAGGGCATTACCCGCGACTCCACCGTGGTGCTGTACGGCGATAAGTCCAACTGGTGGGCTGCCTACGCCCTGTGGGTTTTCACCCTCTTCGGCCACGAGGACGTGCGCCTGCTCGACGGCGGCCGGGACAAGTGGGTTGCCGAGGGCCGCCCCATGACCACGGACAAGGTCACCGTGGAGGCCACCGATTACCCGGTAGTGGAGCGCAACGACGAGAAGATCCGTGCGTTCCTGCCCGACGTCGTCGGCCACCTGGGCAAGGGACCGCTGATCGATGTCCGCTCCCCCGCCGAATACACCGGTGAACGCACCCACATGCCGGACTACATGGACGAGGGCGCCATGAAGGGCGGGCATATCCCCACCGCCAAGTCGGTGCCCTGGGGCAAGGCTGCCGCGGAAGACGGCACCTTCCGCAGCCGCGAGGAACTCGAGGCCCTCTACAAGGACGGCGCCGGACTGCAGGAGGGCGACGACGTCGTTGCCTACTGCCGCATCGGCGAACGTTCCAGCCACACATGGTTTGTGCTCAAGCACCTGCTGGGCTTCGATTCCGTCCGCAACTATGACGGATCCTGGACCGAGTGGGGCAACGCGGTGCGCGTTCCCATTGCGCGCGGCGAAGAGCCCGGCAACGCACCCCGCTGATCCACCACTGCATAACGAAAGAATTCCCTGATGACTGCCACCCCCGAAACCGCCGTCCCGGACTCCCTGGCCGAGATTGTCGACGACTTCCAGGCACTGGAGGAAGCCGAGCGGCTTGAACTGCTGCTGGAATTTTCCCGCGTCCTGCCTGACCTCCCGGCCGAAATAGCGGACCGGCCCGAACTGCTCGAGCAGGTGGTGGAGTGCCAGTCACCGGTGTTCCTCAGCCTGGATGTGGATGACTCCCCCGAGCACCTCGTGACCCTGTTCTTCAAGGCACCCAAAGAGGCCCCCACCACCCGCGGTTTCGCCGGCGTGCTCTACGAGGGGCTGAACGGCCTGCCGGCGGAGCAGATCCTCGCCGTCCCCGCCGATGTTCCTGACCGGTTGGGCCTCACCCGTGCCATCACCCCGCTGCGCATGCGCGGGATGTCCGCCATGCTGGGACGTATCAAACGCCGCCTGGCCGAGCACGAGAAGCTTCGCCAGGCGTAGACGCACCAAGGCGGAAGGCTCCAGCGATGGCAGGGAACCGGGACAAGCATGCGGGCAGGGGCGCGACGCCGGCCACGCGGCTGCTGGATCAGCACAAGGTCCGCTATACCGTGCGGCATTACGAGCACGACGCCGGCGCTCCCTCCTACGGGTTGGAGGCGGCAGAAAAGCTGGAGCTTCCGCCGGAAGCGGTCTATAAAACGCTGATGGTGGATCTTGGCGGGCATCTGGCCGTAGCCATGGTGCCGGTGGCACTGAACCTGGATCTGAAGAAGTTTGCCGCCCTGATGGGTGCCCGGAAGGCCGTGATGGCGGACCGGCACGAGGCGGAAAAACGCACCGGCTACGTGGTGGGCGGGATTTCGCCGCTCGGCCAGAAACATTCCTCACCGGCCGGCATTGACAACCGGGTGGAACTGCTGGACACCGTCTACGTGTCCGGTGGGCGGCGGGGCCTGCAGATCGGCTTGTCGCCCTTTGACCTGATCCGGCTGACGCACGCTGTCACGGCACCGATAGCAGCTGTGCCGGCCTAGAGCCCGGCTTCACGAACGTCCGGTACCACCCGTCAGGCACGTTCAGGGCTTCCTCAGATGGTGCAGCGCGTAGCCGTAGCTGAGCCGGACGCGTTCCGGGCCGGCGGCCAGCCAGGCCTCCGCGGCACCGTCGGGGAATTCCATCCGCACGACGTCGGCCAGGTCCTGTGCGCTGTCGAAGGTCCAGCTGCTCATCACGTGTTCGGTTGATGCACCGCGGGCCTTCCACCAGTCCGCGATATACCCGCCATCGCCCTGGCCTGCCGACGCGTTGGCAGCCTCGAGCAGCTCCGCGAACTCGCCGTCGTGCTGGTCATTATCGATCACCATCAGGGATCCGCCGGGGCGCAGAACCCGCTGGACCTCGGCCAGTCCGGCGGAGCAGTCGTTCTGCGGCGACGGAAAGAAGTACGCGAATCTGGCGTGCACCAGGTCCACCGAATGATCCGGCAGCGGAATGTGCTCCGCGGAACCGTGCAGCACGGAGGCGCCGCCGGGGCGGGCCCGTGCTGCGGCCAGCAGTTCGGGATCCGGTTCAACGCCGATCACCGAGGCCGCCAGCTCCGCATAGCGCGGCAGCGAGAACCCGGTGCCGCAGCCCAGGTCCAGAATGACGCGGCCGGCCCACGGAGCCAGCCGGGCAAGGGCAGCCCACACCAGCCCTTCACGGTCCAGGGCACGGTTCTCGATCTCATACAGGTCCGGGTGCAGCCCCTGGTTCCAGGCGCGGAAGAAGTCTGCCGGCATTCCGGCCTGGTCATGGTTCAGCATCGGTCACTCGTCAGCATTGGTTCCCCCATTGGTACGGCTTTGCTTCACCGAAGATACCGGTTCATCGGGGGAAACCGGTTCCTTGGCCGCTGCCGGCCCGGCGGGCTCACCGTCCGGGAGGTGCCGCATCCCGCGCAGCGGTGACAGGAGCACCGGAAGGAAGGCCAGGCAGGCCAGGGCGCCGGCAATCCAGAGCGCAGCCCGTGCTCCGTAGGCCTGCCCCAGCACTCCGCCGAGGACCGCGCCGACAGGCTGGGTGCCCCAGATCAGGAACCGCATGGTGGCATTCATCCGCCCGAGCAGCCTGTCGGGGGTCACCCGCTGCCGGAAGCTGACCTGCGCGATGTTGTAGATCACGACACCGAAACTGGCGACCCCCAGGCCTGCTGCCCCAAGCCAGACCATCCAGCCGTTCGTAGCCGCGGGCCAGAGCAGGGCGAAAGGCGCCGTTGCCGCCACTGTGATCCAGATGGCCGGACCCTCACCCAACCACGCGGTTATCCGCTTCGCGGCCAGGGCCCCCAGCAGCCCGCCGATTCCCAGCACGGAGAAGACGACCCCCATCTGCCCCGATCCGAGCCCAAGGTCGCGGGGAAGAAAAAAGATCAGCATCGCCATGTAGGCGGAGAACGCCAGGTTAAAGAGGCCGCTGGACCCGGCGATGGCGCGCAGCAGGGGGTTGGCCAGGACAAATCGCAGGCCCTCGGCGATGTCCGCGAAAAGCTTCGACCCGGGTTCCCGCTCAGGTCGGGCCTGCGGTTTCCGGATCCGGAAGACGAAAAGTGCTGACAGGCCCATGGCCAGGGCATCCAGAACCAGGGCGATGGGTGCGGTGAGCCAGGCAATGAGCTGGCCGGCCACGGCGGGGCCGCCCAGCTGGGCTACGGACCGCACGGTTTCCAGGCTGGCATTGCCGTCCACCAGCCGGCTGCGGCCGATGAGGTGCGGAAGGCAGCTCTGGTACGCCACGTCGAAGAACACGCTGAAGATGCCGGTGACCAGCGCCACGGCGTAGAGCTGCCAGATGGACAGCGCTCCCAGCCACCAGGCCAGTGGAATCGTCAGCAGGACCACTGCCCGGATGACGTCGGAGAGAACCAGGACGTGCCGGTACCTGAGCCGGTCCACCCAGACACCGGCCGGCAGGCCGACCAGCAGGAACGCCACGCTGCTCATGGCAGCCAGCAGCCCCACTTCCAGTTCGCCGGCGTTCAGCGAGAGCACGGCCACCAGCGGAAGGGCAAGGCCGGAGACCTCCTGCCCGAATCTGCTCAGTGCCGTGGAATAAAAGAGGTTGCGGAAATCGTGCTCCCGCAGCACCCCGCGGCTTGGCTTTTCCGGGCTACCCCTGTCCGTATTTGCCGCAGCCCCACCCGATGTCATGCCGTGTCCGTCGTCATGCGATTGACTTTGAACAATCGATTGAGATTTGTCAATGGGCCTCTGGTATTCTGCCACTCATGACGCAAGAGAGCCGCCCGGCCCCGCGGCGGGCGCCCACGGAGGAAGAAGCCAAGGCCCTCGCCTCCGCAATCCGGCTCCGGATCCTTCGGCTTTGTTTCAAGGAGCAGCTCACCAACAAGGAGATCGCCACCCGGCTGGGGGCCAACCCCGCCACGGTGCTCTACCACGTCCGCAAACTCGTCTCCACCGGTTTCCTCGAGGCGCAGGAAGCACGGTCCGGCCCCAGCGGAGCCTACGAGGTCCCCTATCTGGCCACCGAAAAATCATGGCGGCTGGAACAGGACGGGCATGACCTGGATGTCCGCCAGGCCGTGATCGGTGCCTTTGTCGATGAAATGGGGCAGGTCCCGGCCTCGGACGAGGTCCTGATCTCCCGCCTGGCGGTGCAGCTGACTAAGGAAGGACACGACCGGTTCCTGGAACGGGTGATGGCCATCCTGGAGGAGATCAAGGCAGAGGAAACGGACGGGGAAACGGACAGCACCAGGTATTCGATCTTCCTGGCCGTGCATCCGGAGAGTCAGCCGGGCCAGCCCGGCCAGCCCCGCCACTCGCAGGCATAGCTCTGGCGCGGACCCGTGCTCCCGTGTTGACTACGTCCATGCCTACCGTTGACATACGCCGCGCCATCGAAAAGGACATGCCAGCTCTCGGACAGGTGCATGTGGCCGCCTGGCAGTGGGCATACCGCGGGCAGATGCCGGACACCGTGCTGGACACGATGGACGCCGGCCGGCGGGCCGACGGCTGGACCCGCATGGTGCGGGAAGGGACTGTTCCGGCACCGCACGTGGCTGTGGCGGGCGCGGACGTGGTCGGGTTTTCACACGCCGGCACCAGCCGCGACGACGACGCCGGTGCGCAGGTCGGTGAGGTCACCGCGCTCTACCTGCGGGAACAGCACGTAGGCACAGGGCTCGGACGCCGCCTGTGGGAGGCTGCTCTGGACCAGCTGGAGCGCAGCGGCCACACCGAGGTGAGCGTCTGGGTGCTGGACACCAACCAACGGGGACGGGCGTTCTACGAACGGATGGGGTTGACCCTGGACGGGGCAGCGAAAACCGAAACGCTCGACGGGTTTCCGCTGACCGAAGTCCGGTACCGGGCGGCCCTTGGCTGAGCTATTCCCCGGTACGGTGCTCCGAGGGGTGCCGTGTGCGTCCCAGAGCGTTACCGAGCCAGTTCAGCACCACACGCTCCCAGCGTTCGGGATCCACGTTGTATTCCTTCGTGTGCCCTGCCTCGGTAAACGGCTCGAAGGTGATGACGTCCGGGTTTTTATCCGCCAGCTCCGCTGACGGACCGTAGGGCACAAAGTCATCATCCTTGCTGTGCAGAATCAGCGTGGGAATACGGATCTCCTCGGCACGGGTCACCCAGTCCATGCTCTTCAGGTCCAGTGGTGCGGCCAGCCCGGTCAGTGCACGCCCGGCCGCGTTGGAAATCAGCCACTGACCCAGCCGGCCCGCCTGCGCGGGAATCCGGTTCACCTTGGCGTGGTGGGAAAGCACGTTCACCCAGTCGATCACCGGACCGTCCAGCACCATGGCACGGATGTAGCGGCGCAGCGGAGAGCGGTCCGCTGTCTGCAGGCTGATGGCTCCGCCCATGGACCAGCCGAACAGCACTACGTCCTTGGCACCGTTCTCGAGCGCAAAACGAATGGCTGCCTCGACGTCCTGCCACTCCGTCAGTCCCAGCCCGTAGCGGCCGTCGGACGCGTAGGGAGCCTCGCCGTCGTTCCGGTAGGAAATGAGGAGGCTGGTCAGTCCGGCCTCGCGCGCCGTGCGCACCGCGCGCAGGCATTCGGTGCGCCGTGCACCGCGGCCGTGAACCATGATGGCCCAGGTTTCCGCGCCGGGGGTACGCACCAGCCAGGCAGGGGCGGTTCCGTTCTCCACCGGAATCTCCACGTCTTCCTGGGGCATGCCGACGGCGGCGGGAGTGGGATAGATGGAGCCGCTCCACCAGCCACGCAGCGCCTTGCCCAGGTCTCCGCTGTACACCTCTTCCACGTCCCGCTGCACCGTGCCTTCACGCGGCACATAGGAGCGGATCGCTCCGATCCGGGCGTGGCCTGCGCCGTCGTCGAAGTACAGGCTGTAGGTCCCGTCCACCGTGGTGTCCGCGTTTGCCGGGAGGATCACCTGGCGCCCGAACTCGCTCTCAGTCACTGCCAGGATTTCCAGGTTTTCATCCCGGGTGCGTACCGGGGTCACCACCTGCCGGGCAAAGTAAATGCCCAGTCCCGATGCCGCAGCCACTACCGCGGTGGACGCCGCCGCGCCTATGCCGGCCCCGAACGCGGTCCAGCGGACCCAGGGAGCGGCGGAACGGACTGCAGTGGAACCGGTGGAAACGTCGGTGGGAACGGAAATAGCCATAAGACCATTCTTACCGACGCAGGCGCGTGCCCCGGGCACCGGCCGTCCGCGCCGCGCCGATCGGCACCGTGACGGCAGACATATTAGGCTGGGACACATGACTTCGACAATTGTGGTGCTGACGGAAGAATCGCTGGGCAGCGGCGACGTGGAGAACCTGCGGGCACTGATGGGTGAGGAGCCCACCCGCTTTGACATCCTGGTGCCGGCAGACACCGGCCGGAACCTGCTGGTGGACGTGCTGGACAACCTGAGCCTGCTGGACTTTTCCGCGGCCTTCAAGGACCTGACGGGCGGACGGCAGACCAAGGCCGAAGGCGTGAAGGAAGCCGTCACCGAGCTCGCCGAATCCCTGGAAGCACTGCAGGCAGCCGGGCTGGAAGCCACCGGCAGCGTGACCGGCGAGGACCCGGTGGCCGCCGTCGTCGAAACCGCCAAGCGCACCGGTGCCAGCCAGGTGGTGGTCATCACCACTCCGCACGCCATCGAGGATACGTTCCGCACCGACTGGGCCAATGAGGCGCAGGACCGGCTCGGTGTGCCGGTGCTGCACCTGTACAGCGGCTCGGGATTTATTGGCGGCTCTTAAGCGTTGAGGCGGATATGACTACCGAAGAGAATGCCGGAACCATCCCTGTCCAGAAGTCCGATGAGCAGTGGCGTGAAGAACTGACACCGCAGGAGTTCGCCGTGCTGCGCCAGGCCGGCACCGAACGCCCGTACACCGGTGAATACTGGGACACCAAGACCGCCGGCGTCTACCAGTGCCGCGCCTGCGGCAGCGAGCTGTTCACCAGCAACGAGAAGTTCGACTCGCATTGCGGCTGGCCGTCCTTCTTTGCGCCGCTGGCCGAGGGAAAGGTGCGTTACCTGCACGACCGCAGCATGGGCATGGACCGCATTGAGGTCCGCTGCGCCAACTGTGATTCGCATATGGGACACCTGTTCGAGGGCGAGGGTTTCGACACCCCTACCGACCAGCGGTTCTGCATCAACTCCATTTCCGTGAAGCTGGTTCCCGGCGAAACCGCCGGCGCCGCTGCGGAATAACGGATCCCCTTGGAGCACGGGGTATTCCCGGGAGACGCCGTCGAAGGACCGGACGTCCCGGACGAGGTGGTTGACCGCTACCGCGAGCTGAGCGCGGACATTGCCTCCGGCGTCGGCGTGGTCTCCACCCGGCTGCGCGGGCGTGACTACGCGGCCACGGTCAGCGGTTTCCTCTCCGTCTCCTATGATCCGCCCACCCTCCTGGTCAGCCTGTACGCCGAGGCACGCATCGCGGAGGCGGTGCTCGACGCCGGCAGCTGGGCGCTGAGCCTGCTGCCGGCGCGGCTGCGCGGCACCGCGAACTGGCTGGCAAGCCCCGGCTCACCCCTGGAGGGACTACTGAACCAGGTGGACTACGGCAGGGGCCCGGAAACAGGTGCCGCCATTATTGACGGCGCCATCGCCTGGTTTGAGGTCCGCACCACCTCGGTAACGACGGCGGCTACGCATGAACTGATCGTCGGAGAGGTAGTGTCGATGGGACGCCGGGCCTCCGCCGACGACGAGTCGGACCCCCTGATCCACTTTGCCTCGGCGTACGGCAGGCTGGCCCGTTGAACAACTGCGGTAGGAAGGCACCATGATCGAGATTCTGACCCCGGACGAAATGGCGCGAGCCAGCGTTACCGGAGCACTGGTGGCCGAGATCCTGCAGACCATGAAACAGCGCAGCACGCTGGGCACGAACCTGCTCGAGATTGACCGCTGGGTGGCGGAAATGATCCGGGACGCCGGAGCGCAGTCCTGCTATGTGGACTACGCACCGTCCTTCGGGCGCGGGCCCTTCGGCCACTACATCTGCACCTCCGTCAACGACGCCGTCCTGCACGGCCTCCCGCACGACTATGCGCTGGCCGACGGCGACCTGGTGAGCCTGGATCTGGCCGTCATCAAAAACGGCATCGCCGCGGATTCGGCCATCAGCTTTGTGGTCGGAACACCGGATCCGGCGAGTACCGCCATGATCCGCGCTACCGAACAGGCGCTCCAAGCCGGCATCGCAGCCGCCGGTCCGGGTGCCAGGATCGGCGACATTTCCCATGCCATCGGCGCCAGCCTGAGCGCTGCCGGCTACCCGGTCAACACCGACTTCGGCGGACACGGTATCGGGTCCACCATGCACCAGGACCCGCACATCCCCAACACCGGCCGCGCCGGTCGCGGATACAAGCTGCGCCCCGGGCTGCTCCTCGCCCTTGAACCGTGGATTATGGCCGACACCGCGGAACTGGCCATGGATCCTGACGGCTGGACCCTGCGCAGCGCCACCGGCAGCCGGACCGCGCACAGCGAGCACACCATTGCCATCACCGACGACGGCGCCGAGATCCTGACTCTGCCCCGCCGCTAGTACCGCTCCCCCCAAAGAGCTCAGCCCTCCCGGCGCCGTTGGGTCCGGGGACCATTGTGCCGCTCCCGGCCCAAACGTAACCTCGAGGAACGGGGAAAACCGTTCCGGCCCTCAGCGGCTGCGGAACCACCGGTCCGTCAGGAGACACGTATGGGCACCGAGCAGTACCACGAGCCACCGTCCGAACTTCCCGCCGAAACCCGAACCTTCGCACGCATGTGCGCCAGCCTCAGCGAGGAAGCCGAAGCCATTGGCTGGTACGTACAGCGGATGGCCGTGGAACCCGACGCCGAGTCGCGCGCCATCATGCACGATTCCCTCGGCGAGGAATTCAAGCACTTCAGCATGGAATTGGAATTCCTGCTGCGCCGCACCCCGCTCTGGCGGGAAATTGCGCGGGGCATTCTGTTCACCGACGGGGACATAGTGCAGCACGGCGAGGATTCCGAGGCCCGGGCCACCGGGGACTGAGTCCTGTACCCGTCCGCTGCTGCATAAATCGGATCCTGCACAAATCGGATCCTGCACACGTCCATTCCTGTACAAGTCACTCCTTTTCAACAGGGAGGTACCGCATGGCACGCAACAGCCTGCTGGACCGCTTCCGGCCCGTCGGGGCACCGGGGCCCGCCGGCCCTGCCGGTGTTCCGGCCCAGGATGACGAGGGTCCGGCCGCTGAACTGATTCCCGTCTTCGAAGCCCTCGACCCGCAGATTGAGGCAGCGCAGGCTACTGCCGGGAACGCGGCCGAACAGGCACGCGAGAGCGTCGCTGCGGCCCGCCGCCAGGCCGCCGCCCTTCTGGAACAGGCACGGATGGACAGTGCCGCGGCCCGTGCCGAGGCCGCTGCCCAGGTCTCGGCCGAGGTGTCCCGGCAGGACGAGGCTCTGCTTTCCGAGGCGAGGCAGGAAGCCGCCGAGTTGCGGCGCAGGGGTGAATCCAGGGTGCCCGAACTCGCTTCCGCCATCGTGGCGGACCTGGTTCAGGACCTGCTGGGACGCGGAACGGGCAGCGGCTGATGCAGGCGGACTGGGTGGCGGCGACGGTCCGGGGACGGTCCATGGCACAGCGCCGGCTCGGCGCCGGTGCCTGCCGCAGCCTGTCCACCCTGCCGAACCTGCCCGCTGCGGTGGAGGCCCTCGCCGGGTCCGTCTACGCCGGGGAGCTGGCTGCCTCCCGGACCCTGCAGGAGGCCCAGCTGGCTACCCGGCGTACCGTGCTGTGGCAGCTGCGTGTGCTGGCGGGCTGGCTGCCGGCCAGCGGCACCCCGCTTGTCCGCGCCGTCGCAGCGCGGTTCGAAGCGGATAACATCGTGGCCCTTGCCGCCGCGCTCTCCGCAGGCACCCCGCCGGACGAGGCACCGGACCGGACGCCCGGACCTTCCGGGCATTCCGGACGTTCCGGCACCAGCGCCTCTACCCCTTTTGACCTTGGCGGCCTCGCCACGGCCTGGCCACGGCTTAGGACCGCCGAATCCCTGGATACCCTCCAGCCCATGCTCGCCGCCTCACCCTGGGGCAGTCCGGGACCGGCCGACAGCCTGAGTGCGACACTGCCGGACACCCTGGCGGCAGTGTGGCTGCGCCGGGTGGCCTCCGCTGCCCCGGAGGCGCGGCCGTGGGCAGTTGCCGCTGCCGTCCTGTTGGTGGCCCGGCTGCTGCTGGTGGATGGTGGCCGTCCAACCGAGCGCCAGGTATCCCTGCTGCGTCCGCTGATCGGCACCGGGTGGGCGGAAGCGTCCTCCCTGTCGGAACTTCTCCTGGCCCTCAGCCCGGGGGCCGGGCAGGCATTGGCGGGAGTTCAGGATCCCCGGGAATTATGGCGGGCCGAAGCTGCCCTGGCAGGCCGCGTGGAAACGGACGGCTTCTCCCTGCTGCGCGCCGGTCTCCCCGGACCCGGAGTGGTGCTGGGCGCGGCGGCAGTGCTTGCCGCTGATGCCTGGCGGGTGCGTGCCGCCTTGGCTGCGGCGGGCTCCGGCGGTGGCGGAAGCGAGGTGCTCGATGCCGTGGCGTGAGAGCCTGAGCCCGGTCCGGATGGAGCGCATCGCCCTGGTCTGCCCGCTGGATGCCCGCGAACCCATGCTCACTGAAGTTGCGGCCAGTGCCGCCGTCGAACTGGATCTGCCCTACGAGCCCGGCGACGGACCCGAGGAGGTTCAGCGTGCGGCCGAAGCCGCCGTCGTCCACGGCCCGGTAGCCGCCCTCGCCGGCTGGGCACCCACCGCCGACCTTCCCGCCCTGCGGAAGGCCCTGGAACCGCACGGCGCCTCAGCGGTCCCGCTGCGCCGGCCCCGCGGTGTCCAGCCGCCCACCCGGCTCACCGGTGAAGACCGGTCACGGCAGGTGCCCCGGCTTTCCCGCCTGCTGGTGGATACCTACACCACCGTCCCGTACTCCAACCTCGATCCGGCGCGGATAGCCGGCGTCGCGTACGTGGTGATGTTCGGGATGATGTTCGGCGACGCCGGCCAGGGGGCGCTGCTGCTGATCGCCGGGCTGCTGATCCGTTTCCTGAAGGTCCCCTGGCTGGACCGCTACCGGCGGACGTGGCTGTTCATCGCCGGAGCCGGGTTCGCTGCGGTGGTCTTCGGTTTCCTGTACGGGGAGTTCTTCGGCCCTACCGGCGTGCTCCCGGTGCTCTGGCTGGAGCCGCTGGAGGAACCCATCACATTGATCATCGCGGCGCTGGCCTTCGGCGCGGTGCTGCTGGCGGGTTCCTACGTGCTGGGCACCATCAACCGGGTGCGGGAGGGCGGCTGGGGATACGCGCTCTACGCCCGCTCCGGGCTGGCCGGGTCCCTGCTCTTTGTTGCCGTTGGACTGGCCGCCTGGGGGCTGCTGACCGGGAACACGATTGTGCTGGTATTTGCCGGTGCAGCCGCACTGGTGGCGCTGGTGTTCATTTTCATCGGCCTGTTCGTCGAAGCCGGTGGCGGGCCCACCGGCGGACTGCAGGCCTCGGTGGAGCTGATGGACACGGTGGTGCAGCTGGGTTCCAACCTGGTGTCCTTCACCCGTCTGGCCGCCTTCGGACTCACCCACGCCGCACTCATGATGGTGGTCTGGCAGGCTACAACGGCCATCTGGGAGCCGAACTGGCGGATCATCCCGGCCATCCTGATGTTTCTGGTGGGCAACATTCTCACCTTCGCCCTGGAGGGTCTGGTGGCCGGCATCCAGGCGCTGCGGCTGGAGTACTACGAACTCTTTTCCCGCATTTTCCTCGAGGAGGGGCGCCGGTTCCGGCCGTGGACCCCCGCCACGGGACCGGCTGCCAACGCCGCTGTTACCCCTACCGCCCCTGCTGAAAGGCACCTGCCGTGAATCCCTGGTTTGCCAGCATTCCGCTGGTCCTGATCCTGACCGTCCTACTGACCGCGGGTGCCGTGATGCTGATGCGCCGGCGGCGCCGCACCGGCGTCCGGGCACTGCTGGGCCTCAACGCCGTCCTGATGGGGGGCGCGCTGGCCCTTCTGGTCGCCGCCTTCAACGCAGTTCCCGCCACGGCGGGCGA
>NZ_JBNHFW010000032.1:0-38274 GCF_059090685.1 Arthrobacter sp. Y3225209 | reverse complement strand
GCGCGTCCATCCGCTGCGGAAATCCGGCGCCGGGCCATCGGGTTAACCCAGCAGCGCCGTGACCGGCGCGCCCAGCCGCAGGCTCCCTACCGGCTGTCCGCCGCCCAGGACAGGCTGGACGATTTTGTCCAGCACCTTCTCTACTGCCAGCGGGTCCACGGCACCGCTGGCTGCCAGCAGGGTCAGGCCCACCAGCGACGCGGCCCGGGTGTTGCCGTCCAGGATCTTCAGTGCCACGGACGCGCCCGTCCCGGTGCCCAGCACCAGGACTCCTTCGGCTCCGTTCTTGGCAATGATCCCGAGATCTTCCATCACAACGGAGTTCTCCCGGCCGTGGCCGTGGACGGCCCAGGGGTAGTCAAGCATGGCGGTGGCCACGGTTGCCGCGCGGGCGTTGCCGTGCTTTCCCGAGGGCGCCTTGGCGAGCCGGCCGATACCGCGTGCCAGTCCGGTGAGGGACACCGCCGCCAGCGGGGCGCCGCAGCCGTCCACGGCCCAGTGCTGGATGCTTTCGCCGGTGAATTCCTCGATCACCTCGGCTATCCGGCGCTGCAGCGGGTGCTCCGGGTCCAGATAGGTGGCATGATCCCAGTTGTTTTCGGTGCAGGCCCAAAGGAACGCGGCGTGCTTGCCTGAACAGTTGAAGGCCACCCGCTGCGGGCCCTTGCCCTCACGGATCAGTTCGTTGCGCGCCTCGGTGTCCTGCGGCCAGTCTTCCGGGCACTGCAGGTGCCCCTCGGTGACACCCGCGGCGGAGAGCATGCCCCGCACCACGTCCATGTGCTCGCGCGAACCGACATGGCTCGCGGCGGCCAGTGCCACCTGCGGGCCGCGCAGCGGCACCCCTGACTGCATGGCGGCAACCGCCTGGAACGGCTTGAGGGTGGAGCGCGGGAAGATGGGCGCGGTGATGTCGCCGAGTTCCGTGACCACGGTGCCGTCTGCGGCCATCACAACGGCAGAGCCGATGTGGCGGGATTCTATGAAGCCGTTGCGTTCGAGCACGGCCAGTTCAACGGCATCGGATGCGGTAAAAGTTGCGGGCATGTCATTCAGTCTAAAGGGCGGCGGACCGCGGGGGACGAACCGGCGATGGCGGCCCCGGCACCGCCGTCGATCTGCCGCCCCCCGCTGGCCTGCGGCGCCCTGCTGCCTGGCCCGGCGTCCGCAGTTCCACTATCGGGCTACCGGCCGGTTACCTGCAATGCTGTGCTGCCGTGCGGGTACTGTTCGGCCCAAAACACCTGTAAATACGGCACACCTTCTCCGGAACCGGGCAGGGCCCAGGTAACCGGGCCGGTCCCGCGCCACCGCGTCATGTAAGCGGTGATGCTTTCAGGCCCTCCCGGCCAGCAAGTACCCTGAACTACTGTGAAGGTACTCGTTGTTGGCCCAGGCGGCCGCGAACACGCCCTTGTCCGAGCACTCCTGGCCGATCCCTATGTCCGGGAGGTCCACGCGGCCCCCGGTAACGCAGGGATTGCAGAGCTGGTTCCCGTGCACCCCGTCGACGCAGGCTCGCCGGAAGCGGTGACCGAACTTGCCACCTCGCTCGGGTCCGACCTGGTGGTGATCGGTCCGGAAGCCCCGCTCGCCGCAGGCGTGGCGGACGCCCTGCGGGAGGCCGGCATTGCCGTGTTCGGTCCGTCCAGGGCTGCCGCCCGGCTGGAGGCCTCCAAGGCATTCGCCAAACAGGTCATGGCCGCAGCCAACGTCCCCACAGCCATGGCACGCGTGGCAAAAACACCGGAGGAAGCGGCTGACGCCCTGGATACCTTCGGCGCCCCGTACGTGGTCAAGGATGACGGGCTGGCCGCAGGCAAAGGCGTGGTGGTCACCGATGACCGGGACCAGGCGCTGGATCATGCCCGGGCCTGCTTCGATGCAGGCGGCAGTGTGGTTATCGAAGAGTTTTTGGACGGCCCGGAGGTCTCCCTCTTTGTGATTTCGGACGGCCGCCATGCGGTGCCGCTGGCCCCTGCCCAGGACTTCAAACGGATTTACGACGGCGACGCCGGCCCCAACACGGGCGGCATGGGCGCCTACTCGCCGCTGGACTGGGCGCCGGCAGGTCTGGTGGAAGACGTTGTCCGCCGCGTAGCGCAGCCGACCATCGACGAAATGGCCTCGCGGGGCACCCCGTTTGTTGGGGTGCTGTACTGCGGACTGGCACTGACTACCCGGGGCATGCGCGTTATCGAGTTCAACGCGCGGTTCGGTGACCCCGAGACGCAGGCAGTGCTGGCCCGGCTCAAAACCCCGCTCGGCGGGCTGCTGATGGCCGCTGCGAAGGGCGAACTGGATGCCATGGAACAGCTGAAGTGGGATCCGCGCCCTGCCGTCGCCGTAGTGGTGGCGGCGGAAAACTATCCCGACACGCCCCGCACCGGTGACAGGGTCCGCGGGCTGAAGAAGGCCGGCCGCCTGGACGGTGTGCATGTGCTGCACGCAGGCACCCGGTTGGAAAAGGACAAGGTCCGCAGCGCCGGCGGCCGGGTACTCGCCGTCGTCGGACTGGGGGAGGACCTGGTCCAGGCCAGGGACCGTGCGTATGCCGGTGTGGACCTGATCAGCCTGGAAGGCTCACAGCACCGCACCGACATTGCCCTGCAGGCCGCACGCGGAGAAGTCCGGGTGCCCCAGGGCAGCGCAGGTACCGGCCTGGCGGGCGAACCGAGTGAAAAGGACCTGGCATGAGCGGCATCGGCACGGCACCGGAACTGCCCGGGTGGCGGCACGTTTACTCGGGCAAGGTCCGGGACCTGTACGTGCCGGCGGGGGACGACGGCGCCGGCAACCGGGTGCTGGTTGTCGCCAGCGACCGGATCAGCGCCTATGACCACGTGCTATCCAGCATCATCCCGGACAAGGGCCGGATCCTCACGCAGCTCAGCCTCTGGTGGTTTGATCAGCTGGGGGAAATCCCCAACCACGTCATTTCCGCCCGGGAGGGCATCCCGGCCGCGGTGGCCGGGCGGGCCATGATCTGCAAAAAGCTGGAGATGTATCCGGTGGAGTGCATTGCCCGCGGTTACCTCACCGGATCCGGTCTGGCGGAATACCGGTCCTCGCAGACGGTCTGCTCCCTGCCGCTGCCCGCCGGGCTGGTGGACGGTTCCCGGATTGAGCCGGCCATCTTCACCCCCTCGGCCAAGGCTGAACAGGGCGAGCACGACGAGAACATCACCTACGAAGCCGTCGAACAGACCGTAGGCGCAGACACCGCCGAACAGCTGCGCACGCTGACCCTGGATATCTATACCCGCGCCGAGGCCATTGCCCGGCAGCGCGGCATTATCCTGGCGGATACCAAGGTGGAGTTCGGGCTGGATCCGGAAACCGGGGATGTCACGCTGGGGGATGAGGTGCTGACCCCTGATTCCTCGCGCTTCTGGGATGCGGCCCTGTACTCACCGGGCAGGGCTCAGCCGTCCTTTGACAAGCAGTACGTGCGCGACTGGCTCACGTCCCCGGCCTCGGGCTGGGACAAGGCCTCCGACGCGCCGCCGCCTGCGCTGCCCGACGACGTCGTGCACCGCACCCGTGAGCGCTACGTGGAAGCCTATGAGCGGCTTACCGGACAGGCGTTTGTCTAACACCGGCTGAGGCGGGAAACGACGAAAGGGGTGCTGCGGCGGTAAAGCCGCGGCACCCCTTTCTTTTGTTTTTGTCCTGCGAATCTCTTTGTCGGCGGGTCACTTTGTCTTGCGGAGTTAAACGCAAAAGGCTCCGGCCAGATTTCTCTGACCGGAGCCTTGCTGGTCGGGGTGACAGGATTTGAACCTGCGACCTCGTCGTCCCGAACGACGCGCGCTACCAAGCTGCGCCACACCCCGTAACCATTGTTTCCCGAGTGTTTGACCACCTCGCGAAGCAACTTTACAAGGATACTAGAGAAACCCCGATTCCGCGAAACCGGCCCCAGCGGCGGTTACGTCACAGTCGTTTTCCCGCTGCCTGGCGTCCCGAAACCGGGCGCCGGGCGGGTGCTGCCGGAGTCAGGAATCCCGGGCTGCGAGGGTCAGCAGGACAGCTTCCGGCCGGCAGGCGAACCGGACCGGGGCGAACCGGGAAGTACCGATGCCGGCCGACACGTTCAGCGGGATGCGCCGTCCGCCGTGCGCCCAGGACGTTAGGCCGCGCGCCTGCCACGTGGGCAGGTCACAGTTGCTGACCAACGCTCCGTACCCGGGAATGCACACCTGGCCGCCGTGCGTGTGGCCTGCCAGGATAATCTCCGCGCCGCCGTCGGTGAACTGGTTGAGTACCCGCTGATACGGTGCGTGCGCAACTCCGATCCGAACCTCGGGAGCGGAGGAATCCGTTCCGGCCGGGAGGTCGTCAAAGCCGGGGTATTCGTCACGCGACAGGTGCGGATCATCCACGCCGGAAAAGTTCAGCCGCAGCCCGCCCAGCTCCATCAGGGCCGTGGTGTTGGTCAGGTCCTGCCAGCCGGCATCACGAAAGGCCGTAAACAGCAGGTTCCACGGCAGCTCCCGGGGGGTGTGCTTGTGCTTGGACGGGCCGGTGAAATACGTGAACGGGTTCTTCAGCACCGGTGCGTAGTAATCATTGGACCCGGGAACAAACACACCCTGGAACCGCATCAGCGGCTTCAGCGCCTCCAGCACCGGCGGGACGGCATGCGGGTGGCTGAGGTTGTCCCCGGTGTTTACCACCAGATCGGGTTCAAGATCTGCCAGGCTCTGCAGCCACCGGACCTTGCGCTCCTGGCCGGGAACGAAGTGGATGTCGGAGAGGTGCAGGATCCGTAACGGACTGCTTCCTGCAGGAAGCACCCGGACGGTTTCTTCCCGCAGGCCGAACAGATTGCGCTCGATCAGGGATCCGTAGGCAAGCGCGGCTGCGCCCGCCCCGGCTACGCCGCCGGCCAGCCAGGCCGACTTCCGTGCAGCGGAGGCAAGTGCTGAATCAGCCACTAACCGTTCCCTCCGCCGTTGTTGGCGCCGCCTTCACCGCCGCCGTTGTTTCCGGCATCCCCACCGGGGGCGCCGCCCGCGTTGTTTCCGGCATCTCCGGCGGGAGCTCCGCCTCCGTTGTTGCCCTCGCTGCCGCTGTTACCGGGCTTATCATCCTTGTCCGCGGCCGGTTTCTCCGGCGGAGTAGCCCGGGGCGGCGGCGCGGTATTACCGATGATGCTGGGCGGCGGTGCGGTGAACGCGTTGGCCTCGTACTGGCCGGCGATGCGCTGGACGTAGTTCTTCCATGAGGGCCCCGCAATGAGTGAACCGTCAATTTCCGGGTAAACCCGGCCACCGATCAGCTTGTCCGACATGGTGGTGTTGTTGGCCTTCCAGTTGCCGATCCAGGAGGCGGTCGCCATGCCGGTGCTGTAGCCCATGAACCAGGTCTGGGAACGGTAGTCATTGGTTCCGGTCTTGCCTGCAGTGGGCACACCGACCTGCAGGTTCAGGCCGGAGCCGTTGGTCATTACGCGCTGGGTCGCCATGTTGACGCCCTGGGCAACTTCCTTCTTCATCACCTGTTCGCAGGACTGCTGCGGCACCGGGTACTCCGTGCCGTCGGCGCCGGTCACGGATTCAAGCGCGATGGGCTCGCACTTCAGGCCCTCTGCGGCGAAAGTGGCGAAACCGGTGGCCATGGACAGCGGAGAGGCATCGCCGCCGCCGCCGAAGGTCGACGGCGGGTCGATGGAGAGCATTTGCCGCTCGCCGTCGGCGCTCTTGCCGTTGTGGATGCCGGCAGCGAAGGCCAGCTTCTGGAAGGAGCACAGATCCAGCTGGTTGATCTCAGCCAGGGTAATCGTGTTGTAGGACTGGGCCAGGCCGTCCAGAACCGTTGTGGTCTTGTAGTTGGTGTCGCCGTAGTTGATCGGCGTCCACGGCTCCAGCGCCACATACCGGCCGCCCGGCAGGCAGCTGGCGTTCCACGTGTGCCCGGCAGGGTAGGTCCGCTTGGAGCCGTTCAGTGTGGTGTTCAGCGTTTTGCCGGCGTCGAGCCAGGCCGCGACCGTGAACGGCTTGTAGGTGGAGCCAGGCTGGAAGCCGCCCAGCCCGTTGAGGTACTTGTTCGGGTCGCCGTTCTGGTTCACGTCCACGTTGAAGTTCTGGACCGAGTTGCCTGCGGCAATTTCCGGTGTGTAGCGGGTGTTCTGGGCCATCACGAGGATCTTGCCGGTGCCCGGCTCCACGCTGACCATGGAGTGGCCGATCTCAGCGTCGGTAGTGTCCGGGTTGGCCGTCTCGTTGATTGCCGTCTGCGCGGCGTTCTGGAACGTCGGGTTCAGAGTGGTCTTGATGCTCAGTCCGCCGCGGTAGAGCAGCTTGGTACGGTCTTCGTCGGTGGCGCCGAAGTTTTCATCGTTCAGGATCAGATGTGTGATGTAGTCGCAGAAGTACGGTGCCTGTTCGGCGCCGACGCAGTTGCTGGGCACGGGGGTGATCTGCAGGCCCAGGTCGGTGGCCACCGCGGCGTCGTAGTCCTCCTGCGTGATGCGGCCCTTGTCCAGCATGGCCGCCAGCACCAGGTTGCGGCGTTCCAGGGCGCGTTCCGGGTTCAGCTCCGGGCTGTAGAAGGTGGGTCCGTTGACCACGCCGGCCAGCAGTGCCGACTGGGCGATATTCAGGTCCTTGGCATCCACGTTGAAGAAGTAGCGCGCTGCTGCCTGGACGCCGTACGTTGTGCCGCTGAACGGGACAATGTTGAAGTAGCCCTCAAGGATTTCCTCCTTGCTGAGCTCCTTTTCCACCGCAATGGCAAGCTTCATTTCGCGCAGCTTGTCACCGACCGTTTTACCGCCGCTGAAAACAACTTCCTCGTCGTTCTGCAGGTTGGTGTCGATGATGACGTTGTTCACGTACTGCTGGGTGATGGTGGAAGCACCGCGGGTGCTGTCACTGGTGGCGTTGGAGACCAGGGCGCCCATGATGCCCTGCAGGTCCACGCCGCCGTGCTCGTAGAAGCGGTCATCCTCGATGGCCAGCATCGCGTCCACCATGTTGGGCGAAACCTCTTCGAGGGTCACCGGCTGGCGGTTTTCCTCATACAGGGTGGCGATCAGCGAACCGTCATTCGCGTAGATCTTCGACGGGGTGGCCAGTGCGCCCCGCTCCAGTTCCGAGGGAAGCTGGTCGAAGAACTGGATGGAGCCGGAAGCGGCGGTGCCGGTTGCTGCGGCCGCCGGAACCAGGAGACCGGCTGCCAGAACTCCGCAAAGAGCACTGATGCCGAAGAACGCGACGAGCTTTCCGAGAGTGGTCGCCGTGTCGAAGAACGGTGATTTGCGTGCTGCCATGCGTGACAGTCTACAAGCACGTTACCCTTTCCCTTATGACCAAATGGGAATACTTCATTACACCACTTCCACTTCACACACCCGGGCAGGTGCTGAATATGCACGGCGATGAGGGATGGGAACTGGTCCAGATCGCTCCGGCGCCCAACGGGACCGGCTCCGTGGCCTACATGAAACGCGAAAAAACGTCGTGAGCGCGACTGCCGGGGCAGTTTCGGCCGTTGAGATCCGGCTGCGGGAGCTGGGCCTGACCCTGCCCGCCGTCGCGGCTCCGGTGGCTGCCTACGTCCCTGCGGTCATCACGGGGAACCTGGTGCACACCTCGGGCCAGCTCCCGTTCGTGGACGGTGCGCTGCCGGCCACGGGCAAAGTCGGAGCGTCCGTGGATCCCGCGGACGCCGCCTCTTACGCCGCCATCTGCGCCATCAACGCCCTGGCCGCGGTGAAGTCACAAATAGGTGATCTTGATCGCATCAGCCGGGTGGTGAAACTGGTGGGCTTTGTTGCGTCGGATCCCTCCTTCACCGGACAGCCTGCCGTAATCAATGGTGCCTCGGAACTGCTTGGGAAGGTATTCGGAGAGGCCGGAAGCCATGCCCGCTCCGCCGTCGGCGTTGCCGTCCTGCCGCTGGATGCGCCCGTCGAAGTAGAAATGATCGTGGAATTTGCCTAGCTCCACCGTCCGGCTTTTTCCCGTTGCCCCGGACCAGCGGGTAGCCGCGCAAAGCTGGTTCGAACGCCCTGACCGGACGCCCCGCAAACCGCGGCTGGCGTCCTCAGTGGTGCTGTTGCGGGACTCTCCGCGCGGGACGGAAACCTATCTTGCCTACCGCCGCGGTGAGTCGCCGCTGGGCAAGGTCGCTTTCCCGGGCGGAAGCGTTGAGGAGAACGACGACGCGCAGGGAACCTGGTACGGCCCGGCACCGTCGGCCTGGGCCAAGTCGATGGGGATCAGCGATGCCCGCCTGGCCCGCCGGCACGTTGTGGCCGCCATTCGGGAGCTTTTCGAAGAGACCGGCATCCTGCTCGCCGGTCCGGATGAATCAACGCTGCTGGAAAGCAACCGCGCGCCCGAGTGGATGGCGGCGCGCACAGCCATTGCCGCCCAGGATGCGTCCTTCCTCGAAATGCTGGGCAAGCGGGGCCTTGGCCTGCGGACTGACCTGCTGCGGCCGCTGTCCAACTGGCACAGCCCGGATTTCGCCCTTCGGCGTTTTGATACCCGTTATTTCGCCGCGGTCCAGCCGCTGGGCCAGGACGCCACACTGCTTGAGGGCAAAGGCGTCTGGGCAGCCTGGAAACCTGCCGGAGACGTCATTGCGGCGCGGGACACCCCGGAGCTGGGCGACGAAATCGGACGCCCGGACACCCAGGGACTGACCCTGGGGGAGCTGGTGGTGCCGCCGGTGGAGATCACCTTGGAGAAGCTTGCCTCGGCGCGCGGCTGCATTGCCTACCTCTCCAGCCGCCGGCCGGCAACGGTGTACCGGCCCGAGCTGGTGGACATCGACGGCGAGCCGCGCCTGGCGGTCAGCCCGGGCGGTGCGGCCGAAGGGTCGTCCCAGCACGGACGCTGAGGTTGCCCGCCGCCCGGAAATGACGGTGACACAAACAACAACGGCGCCGGATCCCCCAGGGGAGCCGGCGCCGTCGTCGTGTGCTGTTATTACTGACAGTTAGCGGGAACGCTGCCGCAGCCGCTGTACATCCAGGATCACCACGGCACGGGCTTCCAGGCGCAGCCAGCCGCGCTGGACAAACTCTGCAAGGGCCTTGTTGACCGTTTCACGCGAAGCGCCGACCAGCTGGGCCAGCTCTTCCTGGGTGAGCTCGTGTGCCACAAGGATGCCATCGGTGGCGGGACGGCCGAAGCGGTCCGCCAGATCCAGCAGAGCCTTCGCAACGCGGCCGGGAACGTCGGAGAAGACGAGGTCCGCCAGCGACTCGTTGGTGCGGCGCAGGCGGCGGGCCAGTGCCTGCAGCAGCTGCACGGAAACCTCGGGGCGGGTTTCAATCAGAGCGCGGAGGTTCTCGTGCCGCAGGCCGGCAAGACGGGTTTCAGAGACCGCGGTGGCCGTGGCGTTGCGGGGCGAGGGATCAAAGAGTGCCATCTCGCCGAACAGTTCACCCGGACCCAGGATGGCCAGCAGGTTCTCACGGCCGTCCGGGGCGGACCGCCCCAGCTTGATCTTGCCGGAGACGATGAAATACAGCTGGTCGCCCTGGTCGCCTTCCCGGAAAACGGAGGCCCCGCGTGAGAGGTCGACCTCAGTGAGCTCTTCGGTCAGAGCGGCGAAGACGTCGTCTCCCAGAGAGGCGAACAACGGCGCGCGGCGCAGTACCTCGATATCCATGAAATCTCCTGTAAATAGTGTTCTCTACCTATTATCTTGCCGCACGTCACTCCCTTGTGACACCTAAAGCACGTTTGTTCGCCGATGGATGAGAAAAAGAGCCTCAGCACGCGTATGGCGGGTGGAGGCGGATAGCGGGTTCTTCAGGTTGTCCGGATAAACTCGTCAACACCGAGCGGCCTACCCTCCGCCGGGACGCCTCGACTGAACTTTTGGAGCTCTTTGTGCTCGGATTGACACTTCTGGACATCATTCTGCTCCTTGTCCTGCTCTTTTACCTGCTGGCCGGTCTGCGTAACGGACTGGTAGTGACCCTCGGCGGAATCGTGGGATTTGTTGCGGGCGCAGTGGCGGCGTTTTTCGCCATCCCCCTTGTCGCGGGCTGGGTGCCCGACAACGGCTGGCGGCTGACCGTGGTGATTGCCACGGCGGTGGTCCTGGTGCTGGTGGGGCATGCCGCAGGCGCGGCGCTGGGCGGCATGATCCGGCGCTGGCTGAATTTCCCGCCGCTGCGCTTCCTGGACCGCCTGCTTGGCGGTGCGGTGAACCTGGTGGTCGCGGCCCTGGTGATGGCAATGCTGGCGTTCAGCGTGACCACGCTGGGTGTGCCCTTCCTATCGCAGCAGATCGCCGCGTCCAGGGTACTGGGCACCATTGACGACGCCACACCGGAACAGGTGAAGGCCTGGAGTGCACAGATCCGCTCCTTCACGGTCTCCGAGGGGCTGCCGACCATCCTGGACAGTGCGGCTCCCCAATCGGTGGTCCCGCCCAGCGCAGAAGTGGATTCCCCGGCTTTGCGGACGGCGTCCGCCTCGGTACTGAAGATCACCGGCACGGCGTACCAGTGCGGGCAGAACCAGACGGGGTCCGGTTTCGTGGTGGCCGATGACAGGGTGGTTACCAACGCCCACGTGGTGGCCGGCGTGAATGAACCCGTGGTGGAAGTGCCGGACGGAAGCGTGCTTCCCGGCCGGGTAGTGTATTTCGATTCGGCCCGGGATCTGGCGGTTCTTGCCGTGGACAACCTGGATGCCGCGGCGCTGCCGGTGGGCGAGGAGCTGGCCGCGGGCGCCACGGCGGCCTTTGCCGGGTATCCGGCCGGCGGCCCCTTCCGGCTGCAGGCCGCCAGTGTTGAGGGACTCTCCGACGTCGCCGTGCGGGACATCTATGGAACCGCGCCCGAGGTGCTGGAGGTCTATACCCTGGCCGCGAACGTGCAGCAGGGCAACTCCGGCGGGCCGCTGCTGGACATCGACGGGCGCATAGCCGGCGTGATCTTTGCCAAGACCACGGGGGACCAGCCCATCGGCTACGCCCTCTCACTGGCTGAAGCAGGCCCCGTTATCGAGGCTGCTCCCGGTTACAGCGAGCCTGTCTCCGCGGGCCAGTGCACCAGCAAATAGCCGGTTAGCTGAGCCAGTCCAGGGTCTGCCCCTGTGGCAGCGGGCCGCAGCCGGATCCTAGGCTTTGGCCGCGGAGAGGGTTTCAATCAGGTAGTCCACGCCCATCCGGTAGCCGCTGATCCCTGCACCGCAGATAACCACGCGGGCCACCGCCGAGACGAACGAGTGGTGCCGGAACTCCTCGCGCCGGTGGATGTTGCTCAGGTGTACTTCCACTACGGGCAGCTCCACACCGGACAGGGCATCGGCGATGGCCACGGACGTGTGGCTGTACCCGGCCGGGTTGATGACAATGCCGTCAGCAGTGCCCCGGGCGCTGTGGATCGCGTCGATCAGGTCGCCTTCGTGGTTGGACTGCACGCAGTCCACTGTCCAGCCGTGGGCTGAGGCGGCGGCCAGCGCCGCCGCCTCGACGTCCTCCAGCGTGTCGCTGCCGTAGATGGCCGGCTCACGGGTGCCCAGCAGGTTCAGGTTGGGTCCGTTGACGATCAGGAGGTTGCGGGTCTGCGCTGTAGTCATGGCTTAACTATGCCGGAGCAGATACCTCTGAAGACGGCAGGTCGGCTGTGTTACGCGGTGTCATCCGCCGCGAAAGGAGCGCGCCGGCGATGGTGATCAGGGACATCGCGGCCAGGACGACGCCGGGATGCCACCAGGCGCCGTCGGTTTGGATGCCGAACCACGCGGTGATGGACGGGGTGAACCCGGACAGGATGCCGGCGAAACTGTAGGCCAGGGACATGGCCGTGAACCCGGTGCGGGCCGGGAACAGGTCGGCCATCAGCCCGCCCAGGGCGGCCCAGGCTGCTGTCGGGGCAATACCGCCGATCAGGATGGTGAGGATGTACACCGGCTCGTTGGCCTTGCTGATGATGAAGTACAGCGGGAAGGAAATCAGCAGGGTGGCCACCGCGCCGGCCAGGACCATGCGGGCTGAGCCGATCCGGTTGGCCAGGAAGCCGAAGGCGGGGATGGTTGCCAGTTGCAGCACCGAACCCACCAGCGCAGCGTTCAGGACCGTGGATTGGGACAGCCCCAGCTCAGTGATCCCGTAGGACTGGGTGTAGGTGGTCATCAGGAAGTAGGAGCCGATGCCCAGCAGGGCGGCTGAGGCGGCCACCAGCAGCGCCAGCCACTGCGTGCGCAGCACTTCCAGGACAGGAACGCGGATGACCTGGTGTGCCTTGGCTACGCCCTTGAAGACGGGGGTCTCATCAATGGCCAACCGCATGTACAGGGCAATGCCCATAAAGGGGAAGGCGAGCAGGAACGGAATCCGCCAGACCCCCGCTTCCATGGCTTCATCGGAGACCTGGGCCAGCAGCAGGAAAATGCCGGTGACCATGATGGTGCCTACCGGGGAGCCGATCTGCGGGATGGCTGCGTACAGGGCACGCTTCCGGGGTGCTGCGTGCTCGGTGGCGATCAGGATGGAACCGCCCCATTCACCGCCTACGGCCAGGCCCTGCAGGAGGCGGAGCAGGACGAGCAGCAGCGGGGCCCAGACGCCGATGGTGTTGTAGTCCGGGAGCAGGCCCACGGCACCGGTGGCAACACCCATCAGGACAATGGTGCCGATCAGGGAGGTTTTCCGACCCACCCGGTCACCGATGTGTCCGAACAGAATGGCTCCGAGCGGACGGGCCACGAAGCCCATGCCCAGCGTGAGGAAGGAGAGCAGTGTGCCGGTCAGGGGATCCACGTCCGGGAAGAAAATCCGGTTGAGGATCAGCGCTGCGGCGGTGCCGAAGACATAGAAGTCATAGGACTCCAGTGCGGTGCCTAGGAAAGATGCGCCGGCAACCTTGCGGGCCATCTTGGCTGATGAGGGGGCGTCCGGTGTGGCCGGTGTGAGTGAAGTAGACACGGAAAGGAATTGTCCTATCCGCCGTCACTTTCGCCAAGTTCCTGAGTCCAAGGTCACATCCGCGCCGTTCCGCCAAGCGGAAGCTGCCCCCTACTCCCCGGAAATCCGGGCGCGGTCGGGGGAATCCTCCGGTAACCGGCCGAGGACCAAGGTGCGGCCCGCAGCGGTCAGCGCCGGACCCACGGCCGCTGCGTCCTGCACGTACCCGTGCACCATGGCACCGTCGCGCAGCATCAGCAGCTGGTCCGCCAGCTGCTCCGGGTCCCGGATCCCCAGCCGGGCGAGCCGGCCGGCAACCAGGCCGTGCAGCCATTGGCGGTGCGCGGAGACCACAGCACGGACCGGATGCTCCGGATCCGGATATTCGGCGGCCGCATTTATGAAGGGACAGCCGCGGAAGTCCGGAGTGCAGGCTTCGGTGCCCATGGCTTCTGCGAGCTGGCGCAGGCCGGTGCATGGATCCGGATCCAGCTGCTCGGCCTGCCGGCGCATGCCTTCGGACTGGTCCTGCAGGTAGGCAACCACCAGATCGTCCTTGGACCGGAAGTGACGGTAAAAGGTGACCTTCGTGGTGCCGGCTGCGGCAATGATCTTGTCCGCGCTGACGGCGCGTACGCCCTCGGTGTAGAAGAGGCTTGAGGCCCGGCGAAGGATTCGTTCGCGCACATCCGACGGTTTGGCTGCCATTTCCTGTTCCCCTGCTTCCGCTGCTGCTGTGACCTGCTGTGTCCACCTCTTGTGTCCATCTGTTGCGGTAGACGTACTAGTTAGTCTACCTTGAAGGGGACCGAGTTTTCCATCACGAAGGAGTTCCCATGAGCGCTTTGTACACCGCAGCTGCCACCGCCACCGGAGACGGACGCAACGGCGAAGCCCGCACCAGCGACGGCAAGCTTGAGGTCAACCTCTCCACTCCTACCGAAATGGGCGGTTCCGGTGAGGGCACCAACCCCGAGCAGCTTTTTGCCACCGGTTACGCAGCCTGCTTCCTCTCGGCCCTGAAGATGGTTGCCCGGATGGAGAAGGCAGCCATCGCAGATGCCGCAGTGACAGCGGACGTCAGCATCTACAAGCAGGACGAAGGCGGCTTCAAGCTCGGCGTGGCCCTGCACGTGGAGATGTCCGGCGTGGACGAGGCGACGGCGGACAAGCTGGTCCAGGCCGCGCACCAGGTCTGCCCTTACTCCAATGCCACCCGCGGCAACATTGAGGTGGAGCTGGACGTCACTGTCGGCTAATCACCGGCAACTGCCATAAACGCCACAGGCGCCCTCCCCGGTCCGGGGGAGGGCGCCTGTGCTGTTATGCCGGGAGCGGTTACTTCCGCAGTGATTCGGCGATCTGCTGCATCACCGTGTTGTCGGCCAGGGTGCTCGAGTCCCCGGCTTCGCGACCTTCCGCCACATCCTTGAGGAGACGCCGCATGATCTTTCCGCTGCGGGTCTTGGGCAGTTCGGGAACCACCAGGATGTGCCGCGGCTTGGCAATGGGGCCAATCTCCTTGCCCACATGGTTGCGGAGGGTGGTGACAATATCGTCGTCGTCCTTGGCGCTGCCGCGCAGGATCACGAACGCCACCACGGCCTCGCCGGTGGTGTCATCCGCCGCGCCGACGACGGCGGCCTCGGCCACCGACGGGTGGCTCACCAGTGCCGATTCAATCTCGGTGGTGGAGAGCCGGTGCCCGGACACGTTCATCACGTCATCCACGCGGCCCAGCAGCCAGATGTCGCCGTCCTCATCCTTCTTGGCACCGTCGCCGGCGAAATACATGTTGTCGAACCGGGACCAGTAGGTTTCCTTGAACCGCTCCGGATCTCCCCAGATGCCGCGCAGCATGGACGGCCACGGCTCCTTGACCACCAGGAAGCCGCCGGAACCGTTCGGAACCGGTTCGCCCATTTCGTCCACCACGTCCACCGAGATGCCCGGCACGGCTACCTGGGCCGAGCCAGGCTTGGTGGCCGTGACCCCCGGCATGGGGGCGATCATGTGCCCGCCGGTTTCGGTCTGCCACCAGGTGTCCACGATCGGAGCCGGGTTCTCCTTCTTTCCGCCGTTCGCGCCAATGACGTTCCGGTACCACATCCAGGCCTCCGGGTTGATGGGCTCGCCCACGGTCCCCAGCACCCGGATGGAATCCAGGTTGAATTTCTGCGGGATGTCCCGGCCCCATTTCATGCAGGTGCGGATGGCGGTGGGGGCGGTGTAAAGGATGGAGACCTTGTACTTTTCCACCAACTCCCACCAGCGGCCCTGATGCGGGGTGTCCGGTGTCCCCTCGTACATCAGCTGGGTGGCTCCGTTAATCAGCGGTGCATAGGCCACGTAGCTGTGCCCGGTGACCCAGCCGATATCCGCGGTGCACCAGTACACGTCCGTCTCCGGCTGCAGGTCAAAGGTATTCCGGTGGGTGAATGCCGTCTGGGTCAGGAAGCCGCCGGTGGTGTGCAGGATGCCCTTGGGCTTGCCGGTGGTGCCGGAGGTGTAGAGGATGAACAGCGGATGCTCCGAGTCGTGTCCGACGGCGGTGTGTTCCGTGTCCGCGGTATCCACGACCTCGTGCCACCAGCGGTCCAGGCCGTCGGTCCACTCCACGGGTTCGCCGTTGCGGCGGACCACCAGCACGTTTTCCACGGTGTGGCCGGGCGCGGCGAGGGCTGCGTCAACGGCGGGCTTGAGTGCGCTGGGCTTGCCGCGGCGGTAGGAACCGTCGGCGGTGACCACCAGTTTGGCTTCCGCATCGTCAATTCGGCTGCGAAGGGCGTCCGCCGAGAAACCGCCGAAGACCACCGAGTGCACTGCACCGATCCGGGCACATGCCAGCATGGTGATCACGGCTTCGGGAATCATCGGGAGGTACACCGCGACCCGGTCGCCCTTGGCCACGCCCAGGGACTCAAAGGCATTGGCTGCCTTCTTGACCTCTTCCGTGAGGGCTGCGTACGTGTAGGTGCGGGTATCGCCCGGTTCACCTTCAAAGTAGATAGCAACCCGGTCACCGCGGCCCTCCTCCACATGCCGGTCCAGGGCGTTGTAGGCGGCGTTGAGCTTCCCGCCTACAAACCACTTGGCAAACGGGGCATCGGACCAGTCCAGGGCCTGGTCGAAGTCCTGGTCCCAGGCCAGAATGCTGCGGGCCTGCCGGGCCCAGAACTCCGGACCGTCAGCCGCATCCTCGTACAGGGACGGCTGCGCCACCGCAGCGGCCGCGAATTCGGCGCTGGGCGGGAAGCTTCGGCTTTCGTGCAGCAGGTTCTCGAAGGCGTCTCCGTGCTTCTTTGCAGGGGACTGATCAGACATAGTTGAACCCTTTCACTTCGCGTCAATCCATCACATGGTGATGGTGGATGGCTGGCATCCACACTAACGCCGGTTTTCCGCTGTTGTGGCAGCGGTCACACAAAGAGTTACAAAACGGCCTGATTATGCGGTGAGCGGTATGTCACTGCCTCGGGGCGCGCCGTTGCTCGGCTAGTCTGCCTCGCCGTCGTTGATTTAGGCTGTCTGAAGGAAGTAACCGCTTTTGTGCCGTATATGCGCACCTCCCGTTATCCGCAGGCCCGCAGGGTCCCGGCGCGGAGGTCGTGAATGGAGATCAGTATGAATAACCCACCTGTTGAGAACGAGACCAGCAGCACGGCCGGCTCTTCGGAAACCGGCGGCCATCCCTCCGCAACGGCACCCGGTTCCGCGGCGCAGCCGCATGCCGGGACCGCCGGCCGCAGCGCGCGCGAGGCGCTCGCCGGACCGTTCGGACTCCGCGACATTGTGGTGGGTGCTTCCGCACTCGTGATGCTTGTGGGCAGCGTGCTGCCGTTCATCACCGTTTTCAACCTGGGCATTGTGCGCAACCTGAACCTGTGGAACGGGTTCTCCCTGTTCTTCGTCGGCATCGGCATCCTGCTGCCGCTGCTGGTCGCCGGCCTGTTCGCCGCACGCCGGCTGGCTCCCGGGACGAAGCTGCGCGTGGGATCGCTATCCCTCGACCAGTTCGCCTCGGTCTCGGCCGTCCTGGCGCTCGCCTTCTTCTTCATCCAGACGGTGACGGACTTCGCCGTCGGTCCGATGATTGCCCTCATCGGGTCCCTGGGCATGGTGGTTGCGACCACGCTGGCTCCGCACCTTCCGTTCTTTGCCGCGGAGTTCAAGGAACGTCCCGAGGTTCCCGCTGTTCCGGCTGCACGTGAAACCCTGCCGCTGCGGCAGCGTCCGGCCCGCCCCAGGACCGAGTCCGCCAACGCATCATCGCCGGCACCCCGCCGCTTCGAGAACCCCCTCCGCCGTCACAGCGGAGCGGGAACCGATGGCCCGGTAACCGAACGCGGCACCGGTGCTTCTGCCGGCACCGCGGCAGCCGCCTCCGCCGCCGGAACCGCCGTCGTTGGTACTGCAGGCGCCACCAAGGCGCAGGGAAGCCAGCCGCAGCCTGCGCAGCCGGGCAACGTCACGGCACCGGCCGCTGAACAGCCCGCGGCCGCCCCGGCCACTCAGGCACAGGATGTCCAGGCGCCCGCCGCGCCTTCCGGCGGAAGTTCAGAGCCGCTGGCAGCGACCACCGTCAACCCAGTCGTGAGCAGCTCGGAGCCTGCAGCGCCTGCGGCCGGGGAAAGCGATGCCGAACCCATCACCGCCACCCGGGATGAGTCCGAGTCTGTCGTGGAGGCCTTCTGGTTCGCCGTGGGAACACCGCGGCAGATTGTTGATGAGCGCACCGGCCTGCCGCTGTTTATGTTCCACCCCGGAGACTGGGAACTGGGACTGGAAGACCGCGGCGACGAATTCCTGGTCCAGGACAAGCGCACCGGCCGGATTGGCGTGTTGCGGGACCTGAGCAACATCGAGCGCGTGGACACCGACCAGTAAAGCGGCTCCTGCCGGCACCGGCATCAGCAACGCGCTGCCAGCAGCGCACAACCGTCAGCAGAAGGACAGCAGCATTGGCTAAGGCAACCGGTAATGATCCGTCCCTCCTCGCCCTGAAGCGGAGGGCCCGGCGGATCAACCGGATGCTGGGCGAGGTTTACCCGTATGCGGTGGCCGAGCTGGACTTTGGGAACGCGTTTGAACTCCTCGTCGCCACGGTGCTGTCGGCGCAGACCACGGACATCCGGGTGAATGCGGTGACGCCGATCCTGTTTGCCCGGTACCCGGATGCCAGGGCACTCTCCGAGGCAGACGAGGAGACGCTGCAGGAGATCATCCGACCCACCGGGTTCTTCCGGGCGAAGGCGGCGAGCGTGAAGGCGCTGTCCGCCCGGCTGGTGGATGAGTACGACGGCGAGGTGCCGAACCGGCTTGAGGACCTGGTGACACTGCCCGGCGTCGGCCGGAAAACGGCCAATGTGGTGCTGGGCAACGCCTTCGGTATTCCGGGGATCACGGTGGATACACACTTCGGGCGGCTGGCGCGCCGGTTCGGGTGGACCACGTCCAAGGACCCGGTCAAGGTGGAAGAGGACGTGGCGGCGCTGTTCGAGCCCAAGGACTGGACCCCGCTGTCCAACCGGGTGGTCTTTCACGGACGTCGGGTCTGCCATGCCAAAAAACCTGCCTGCGGCGCGTGCGCCGTCGCCCAGCTTTGTCCCTCCTACGGGGAGGGCGAAACCGATCCCGAGAAGGCACGAAAGCTCCTCAAATACGAGCTGGCCCCGGGACGCGAGGAACTGCACGCCCGGATGATGGCGGCCGAAACCCGCGCGCAGCTGCGTGCTGCCGGATACGGACTGGAAGCATGAGCGCCGTAACGGACCTGGAAACGCTGGCCGCTGCTGTCGCTGCCGGCACCACATCCTTCAACGCCAACATCAACCTGCTGCGCCGCAGCGTCGACCCGGCAACCGCACGTCCGGCCGCCGTGCTGATCCTCTTCGGCGTGCTGGATGACCGGCCGGCGGACTTTTCCGCAGACGCGGTACCGGCCGACGTCGACGTCCTGCTGATCGAGCGGGCCGCTACCCTGAACGACCACCCCGGACAGGTCGCGTTCCCCGGCGGATCGGTGGACGCGGAGGACGCCAGTGCGGTGGACGCCGCCCTCCGTGAGGCACGCGAGGAAACCGGCCTGGACCCCGCCGGCGTCCGGGTCCTCGGGTCGCTGCCCCAGATCGGACTGCCGTTCAGCAACTTCCTGGTGACCCCGGTGCTGGGCTGGTGGGACAAACCCACTCCTGTGGATGTGGTGGACTACGGCGAATCGGCAGCGGTTTTCCGGGTCCCCGTGGCGGACCTGATCAATCCCGAAAACCGCCGGACCGCAGTCCTCCCGGGCCAGGGCCGGTCAACAGGCACCCCTGCCTTCCTGGTCAATGACGTCCTCGTATGGGGCTTCACCGGCATCATCCTTTCCAGCGTCCTGGATGAACTCGGCTGGGCACAGCCCTGGGACGAGACCCGGGAGATCGTCCCGGCTCTGTAAGAGGCCAACCCCTTCATCCCGTCACAACTCTGTGTCGGGGCCCGCGTACCCTCCCGGGCAGGGCTATTCTTTAGATGCCCGAAAAATCGGGCAGAGAAGCGATCCGCCCCGTCCAGGGGAATGCCGTCCGGCTATCAGGGGGAAACTATGGCCGTGGCGGCCACACGAGCGCGGCACCGGAGCAAAGCGGCACCACCGGCGGGTAAACGGTTCCGCACCGACATCCAGGCCATGCGTGCCCTTGCCGTGGTCCTGGTCGTACTGAACCATCTGTGGCCCCAGAGACTCCCCGGCGGCTATGTTGGCGTTGACGTGTTCTTTGTGATTTCCGGGTTCCTCATTTCCTCCCACCTGGTGCGCGAGATTGAGGCCACGGGCCGTTTGAGGCTCGGCGCATTTTACGCGCGCCGTGCACGCCGCCTGTTTCCTGCTGCCTTCCTGGTCCTCGCCGCATCCATGCTGCTGACCTTGCTGTTCCTCCCCTACCCCCAATGGATGGCCACGGCGCAGGAAGTCCTGGCCAGCGTTTTCTATGCCGAGAACTGGTTGCTTGCCGCTAAGAGTGTGGACTATTCAGCCATGACGGAGGCCGCCTCCGCCGTTCAGCATTACTGGTCCCTCTCGGTGGAAGAGCAGTTCTACCTGTTGTGGCCTTTGGCCCTGATTCTGTTTGCAGCCTTGGCCCGGCGCCGTGGGCGTCACGTCCGTAATGTGCTGCTTCTAGCGGTTTTCGGCGTGGCGGCTATGTCCCTTCTTTACAGCGTCTATGTCACGGTGAGTTCTCCGGAACAGGCATACTTCGTGACTCCTGCCAGGGTATGGGAGTTTGCCGTCGGAGCTGGGGTGGGCTTGGCCGCTGTGCAGCTACGCTCTATTGTCTTCCGCAATGTGCTGGCTATCGCGGGCTTCGGCCTGATCCTGGCAAGCGCCCTCACCTTCGATGCCGAAACACCGTTTCCGGGCTGGACTGCGCTGGCGCCCGTACTGGGCTCGGCCTTGGTGATCCTCGCAGGGGCTGGCCGCCGAGGGCTCATTCACGATGTCCTGACGGCTCTGCCACCCGTGCAGTTTGTCGGCAAGATTTCCTACTCGCTTTACCTTTGGCACTGGCCGCTGATCGTGGTGGCACCTTACGCACTTGGAGTCGTACCGACGGCCCCATACAAACTGGGCATCCTGGCCGCCGCCATCCTGCTGGCCTGGGGCACTAAGCGGTGGGTGGAAGACACCTGGATCAAGCCGGGCTCCGGACGGACCCGTCGGCATATTGGGCGCCACGCTGCACAGGTCCCGGGATTCCGGGCACCGGTCGCCGGTATGGCTGCTGTCGCGGTTGCAGCAGCACTTTTAGGCGTCGTCGGTGACACGAAAGAGGAACAAGCCCTGGAACTCGCTGCCGCCGGAGCTTCCGGCCCGTGCTACGGCGTCGCAGCCCTGGAGAACCGGGAGTGCAGCAACCCTTTCGCCATTCCGGTAGCCGTTCCCCATATGGGTAAGGAAAACGAGTACTGGACACTCCCTACGGAGTGCGCTGGAACCGAAGACAAAATGAAGGAGGGCGGCGGCCCCGTAGTCTGTGATTTTTCGGGAGGCAATCCCGAAGCTGAAACCGCCTGGTTGGTGGGAGATTCCCACGCCCAGCACTGGCAGGAGCCGGTGCTGATGCTGGGGAAGGAACACGGTTGGAAGGTCAACATCAGCTACCTCGGCGCCTGTCCTCTCCTGGACGCACCCATCGTGTCCTACCAAGGCAAGAATACGCACCCGGCTTATGTGGAGTACTGCCAGAAATGGGGTCGCTACGTTACCGATACCATCGAGGAAGACGCACCCGACAGGGTGTTTGTGAGCATGTTCGTAGCCGGGGAGGTCATTGATGACGGGACCGGGGCTTCACAGAACGAGCAGTACATCCAGGCGCTGAGCCGGGACTGGCAACGCTGGGTCGATGCAGGGTCCGTCGTGATTCCCCTTGCAGACCCGCCGCTCAATGGAATGGTCCGGGACCCTATGTGTCTTTCCCTGAACTCCACCACTCCCCTTGAATGTGCGGCCCCGAGGGAGCAAGCGGTGAGCGCGAACCCCTTCGCAGGGGCGGCAGAACGGATGGGAAGCGAGAACGTCAGACCTGTCGACCTGACCGATTTCTTCTGCGATTTGCGCAATTGCTATGCAGCCGTGGGAGGCATGTCCGTCTACTTCGACGGCAACCATATGAACGCACAGTACTCACGTCAGCTTGCCCCCCATATTGCAACGGTCTTGGACTGACCCGGGTTACTTGGCGTCGGCGTAGGAATCCACGGGAGTGACGAGTACGGGAAACTCCAGCGGAATGGAACCGAAAAGCAGCCTGGTCGCCGCGGCGGCGGCGTCGGACACCAGGGCGCTGACTTCCTCCACCCGGTCCGCCGGGACGTGGAGCATCACTTCGTCATGCAGGAAAAAGACCAGTTCTCCCGCGGGGGAGGCGGAAGAGGCCGCGCGCAGCCGGCGCCGGATCTCTGCCAGCCAGCACAACGCCCATTCCGCGGCGCTGGCCTGGACGACGAAGTTGCGGGTGAACCGTCCGCGGGAGCGGGCCAGGGATTCCGCGCGGCGCTGTTCCTCCGCGCTGGCGCTGCGCTGGGTCTGCAGCCAGCGCTCCGACGGCGGCGGACAGCTGCGCCCGAGATGACTGCTGACGACCCGTCCGGCCTCCCCGGCCCGGGCGCCGCGCTCCACCACGCCGATGGCCTGGGGGTAGGCACGGGTCAGCACGGGCATCAGGCGCCCGGATTCGCCGCTCGTAGCACCGTACATGGCACCCAGCATCGCCATTTTGGCCTTGGCCCGGTCGCCGTCGAAATTAACGTCCGCGATTCCCTGATAGAGGTCCTTGCCGCGGGCGGCCGCTGCCAGCGCCGAATCCTGCCCCAGGGCAGCAAGCACCCGGGGCTCCAGCTGGGCGGCGTCGGCCACCACAAACCGGTGTCCGGGATCGGGACGGACGGCATCGCGTACGGTTTTGGGAATCTGCAGGGCGCCTCCGCCGCGGGAGGCCCACCGCCCCGACACCACCCCGCCCACCACATACTCGGTGCGGAACCGGCCGCCCTCCACCCAGGCATCCAGCCAGGTCCATCCATTGGCCGTGAGCAGCCTGGCGAGCTTCTTGTATTCCAGCAGCGGCCCGATAGCCGGATGGTGGTGCTGCTGCAGTTCCCACGAGCGTGTGCTGCGCACTTCTATACCGGCCCGGTGCAGGGCGCGCAGAAGCTCCTGCGGGGAATCCGGGTTGAACCCGGGGTTGCCCAGCAGCCGGCGCAGCTCGTTCGCAAGATCTTCAAGTTTCTCCGGGCGCCGTCCTTCCGGCGGACGCGGACCGAGCGCGTCCATGAGCATGGCCTCGTGGAGGTCACGCCGCCAGGGAATGCCGGCGTGCTCCATTTCCACCGCGATCATGCCGCCGGTGGACTCAGCGACCGTGAGCAGGGTGAGCTTCGCCGGGGCCTCGGAGCGGGCCACGGCGTGAAGCTGGTCGGCCAGCTCCGCCGTGAGCTCGGCGATGCCGTTCCGGCGCGGACCCGCGGACACATCATCCGGGGCATCCAGGGTGTCGAAGATGGAGGTCTGGTTCGGTGACTGCCGCAGCGGCGGCAGCTGCCGGGGCGCCAGGTCCGCTTCCACGTCCGGTGCCTCGGCCCGGAGTTTTTCGATGTACGGAGTCGGCGGGGCGGACTCGGCGAAGCGGAGGATGCCTCGGACGAGGTCCAGGTCATGGCACCGCTCGACCGTGATCCCCGCGGCCAGCAACGGAGCATAGGTGCGGCGGGCAGATTCCCACACCCAGCGGACGGGACGCTGCTCGTAGTGCCTGACGGCATCGGGCAGGTCCCTGGCCGGCACGGTGACCGCCGGCGCCAACGGGGCCCCGGCGTCGTCCGTTTCCTGAAGCGTCCAGTCACCCTCCGGCAGCCGGCCCGATGCCGGACCGGGAGCGAGGATGATATACATGCCTCTATTCTCACCCGGAACCGGGCTCCGGTGGTTCCCGCCGGCGGTGCACCGGCGGGTCCCGTAATGGGGGAGACTGGTAGCTCACCAACTCTCAGGGCGGAAACCACGTGATCACTCTTGCGCAGGACAATGACGGCTTCATCCGGATGGAGCGGCACTTTCCCCTGTCCGCAAGCATCCGGATCAGCTTCAGCGACGGAAGCACCGGGGTGTTCACCGGCGCGCGGGTGAATCGGGCGTACGACGACGCAGTGGCCGTGTTCCGCGCAAAGAACCATTTGGACGCCAAGGGCTTCTCCCGGACGGCCAAGCTGCCCCGGAATGCCAAGATCAATGCGGTTCCGGTTTCCCCCGACATGGGGAAGTAAGCGTCCCCGGGGCCGCCGGGAGGGGCCCCGGCAGCCGGGACCCTCGCTCGGCTGGGCCCCAGGGGCTGCCGGATGAAAACAGGCTCAGCCGGAATGACGCAGTTTCAGCCGGAGGAAGCAGCGGATGCGTCGGCGCCCAGATGCCCGGAGACATGCCGCAGCAGATCGGGCACCACTGCCGGATGGAAGTAGTGCCCCATGCCCGGGATCGTCAGCGAGCGTGCGCCCGGGATGGCCGCAGCTGTTGCCGCGCCTCCGCTTGGATGCACAATCGGGTCCTTGTCGCCGTGGATTACCAGCGTGGGAGCCTTGATCCGAGCGAGATCGCCGGTGCGGTCTGCCGAGGCATTGATCGCACCCAGCTGCCGGGCGCGGGCAGTTCCGCCGTCCGGGTAGGCACCGCGGTCCCAGACCTGGCCGGCCAGCTCCGCTTCGGTGGACGGGTCCGCCGGGTTGGCCCGCCCGGAAAGATGCCGCATCATTCCCACCCGGGCCCGGATGAATTCCTCGCGGGTCCGCGGCGGACGGGCTGCGAACCGGCGCTTGGTGGAGAACGCCGCGGCGCCGACGTGCCGGGCACCGGTTGTGGAGATCAGCGAGGTCAGCGTGAGCACCCGGTCCGGGTGGTGGGCGGCAACCGACTGGGCAATCATCCCGCCCAGCGACATTCCCACCACATGCGCCCGCTCCACCTGCAGATGATCCAGCAGCCCGATGACGTCGTCGGCCATGTCCTCAATCAGGTAGGCGCCGGGCATTGGCCGGGCCAGAGCCTGATGCAGCACCGTGGGGGTGGGCGTATCCATCCGGTCGGAACGCCCGGCGTCGCGGTTGTCCAGGCGGATCACGCGGTGACCGGCCGAGGTAAGGCCCGCCACGAACGGGGCGGGCCACGCGGTCAGGTCCAGTCCCAGACCGGATAGCAAAACTACCCGCTCACCGCCCTCGGGGCCTTCCGCGCGGTAGCAGAGGCGCAGCCCCGACTCCAGCGTGACGAAGCGGTCGGTACCGTCCGGCACCTCGCCGGGCACCTGGCCCTGCGGCCCGCTGAACTGCAGGTATTTGTCCACCAATGCACCTTTTTGCAGGTCCCGGCGGTCGGCCAGGAAGTTCATTGTCATCAGCCATGGCGCCGCCATTCCCTGCCGGGGGAGTTCCGCCAGGCTGCGCTGGACGTACCCGGCGCCGAAATCCAACAGCGGCCTGGTGGGCATGCCAGAAGGCGCCACCGGCACGGCCGCGGCGTACTCCTGCCGGTCCATAGCCGTGAGCAGACGGGAGAACCATCTGGTCACCAGCCCGATCTTCAAGGTCCAGGAGGCATTGGTGTAACCGATGGCGAATGCCATGTTCGGGATACCGCTGAGCATCACTCCGCGGTAGGCAACGTGGTCGGTCAGGTCCACCGGCGTGCCGTCCAGGCGAAGGTCCATGCCGCCGAAGACCTGCACAGTGAATCCCGTGGCAGTCACTACGACGTCGGCTTCCACTTCCGCCCCTGAGGCCAGACGGAGGCCGCGTTCGGTGAATCCTGTGGTCTGTCCGGTGACCATGGTGGCTTTGCCGCTGCGCAGTGCGGCAAAGAAATCGCCGTCCGGAACGGCGCATAAGCGCTGGTCCCACGGCTGATACGGCGGGTTCAGGTGCTCCCGCTCGAAACCCTCCGGAACGGCACGGGACTGGATGCCGCGGATGACCTTGCGTGCCAGCTTCGGCCAGCGCCGGCAGAAGGACCAGATGGCCAGCTGGCGGCGGGCGCTGACCTCGGCCATGATCCGGCCGGTGCGTTCGGGGCCGACGACGCCGCGTAGCCGCCGGGCCACCGGGTCCGTTGCGGGAACGGGGAGGATGTAGGTGGGGGTGCGCTGGACCATGGTGACCTGCGCACCCAGTTCCGCCAGGGCCGGAACCAGAGTGACGGCGGTGGCTCCGCTGCCGATGACGGCGATCCGCCTGCCGGCGACCTCCAGGTCTTCGGGCCAGTGCTGCGGATGCACCACCGGCCCGGTGAACTGTTCCCTGCCGGGTAAATCGGGGGCATACCCCTGGTCGTAGCGGTAATAGCCGGCGGCGTTGAAGATCCAGTTGGCTGTCAGATGAAGGATCTCTCCGCTTTCCACTGGCTCGGCGGCGGCACCGTCCGGGCCGGCTTCCGGGGTGCGGGTGCGCTCCACGGTCACGGTCCAGCGCGCATCCCTGGTGGACCAGTCAGCGGAAAGCACCTTGTGGTGGTAGCGAATCAGGGCATCCACGCCGTACTCGGCGGCAGTGCCCTTCAGATATTCCAGAATGCTGGCGCCGTCGGCTATGGCCTTCTCTTCCCGCCAAGGACGGAAGTCATAACCGAAGGTGTACAGGTCTGAGTCGGAACGGACGCCGGGATAGCGGAACAGGTCCCAGGTCCCGCCCGGGCGGCCCCGGGTTTCCAGGAGGGCGACGGAACGGCCCGGGTGGTCTTCGCGCAGACGGCAGGCGACCCCAATGCCGCTGAGCCCGGCGCCGATGATCAACACGTCCAGATGTTCCACGCCCGAATCCATGACTCCCCGTTTCCTCTGCGGGCACGCCTTTATGCCCGGTTACCGCGACCCTATCGGAACCCTCCCACGTTATCCGGTTGGTCTAACGTTTCACCCGCCACTCACCGGGTTTTGTCAGCACCGGACGGTGTGCGGCTCTTTCCCTCCACACCGGGTCACCGGCGCCGGGTTGTCCGCATTCCCTGTCGAGGGCGTGGGCGGCGCGGTGCTGCCTGTCAGGGTGGGCTGATGAACCTAGAACATGGCGCTGGGCATACGGCGCCGCCGGGAGACAGGTATACAGACGCCGGGGGCACCGTTTCCGGACGGCTCACGGGAAGGCAGGGCCGGAGAACGCTCCAGGGCGACGGTGGCCGGCCAGCGGTGGCAGCGGTCCTCGTGTCCGGGGACCAGGGGGTGCAGGACGAAGTGGCACGGGTGGGCGCAGCAGCGGGAGTGGAAATCTCACTGGCCGTGGATATCGGTACCGCCCTCGCGATGCGACCCGAAGTGCTGCTGCTGGACAGCGGCCGGCTCCGTCTCCTGCCCGGCAGGGGCGGTGCAACGGCCGGAAGCGGGGCGGGAACCCCTGACGTCATAGTCATAGGGCTGGCCGGGGACACGGCTGTCTGGGATGTTGCGGCCTACAGTTCCGCGGCGCGGGTTGCTGTCCTGCCCGCCGCGGCGGGCTGGCTTGCGGGTTATCTGGGCCGCCGGCGCAACAGCTCCGGCGGGGGAACGGTGCTCGGCGTGCTGGGAAGCGGCGGCGCCGGCGCGTCCACAACGGCCTGCTGGCTGGCCGCCGCCGCCGTCGAAACGGGAGTATCAGTTCTGCTGTTGGAAGCAGACCCGTGGGGTGCCGGACTTGAGTGGGCACTGGATGCCGGCGACCTGCAAGGTGTTCGATGGCCGGACCTGGAGGGAATCAGTGGCAGCCTGAACCCTGTGCAGCTGGCCGCCGGCCTGCCGGCTCTGGGCGGTTTTTCCCTGCTGGCACGAGGGCCGGGACTGCTTCCCGCGGATGAAGCGGTGACCGGTGCAGTCCTTGACGCCGCGCGCAGCGGATTTGAGCTGACCATCGTGGATCTGGGCAGCAGCACCGGTACCGAGCCGCTGCTGCACCTCTGTGAGGAGCTTTTACTGGTGGTGCCCGGCCGGGTCAGCGGCGTCCTCGGCGCCCGGTCCCTGCTGCTCCGCCTTGGCAGTGCGAAACCTCACGCGGTGGTGCGGGGACCGCTCGGAGACGGGTTGGATGAGCTCCTGGTGGCCAATGCCCTTGGACTCCCGCTGGCAGGGTATCTTCCCTTCCTGCGCGCCACTGCCCGCTCAGAGGGTTCCGGCAGGGTGCTGGCCGACGCCGGACGCCCGCGGATCCGGCGGGCTGCGCAGCGGATCCTGGCCAAAGTATCGCCGGCCCCGGCAGGGGAGGTGACGTGAGCGTCGGGGAGAACGGCGGTCCGCCCCGCGGGGCCCGGCAGCTGCCGGGCGCCGACCCTCTGCTGGCCCGGGTCCGGGACCGGATGCTGGCACACCCGGAGCCGGTGACCGGGGCACGGCTGGCCGCCGCAGTGCAGGCCAGCGGACGCCTGCTGGGGTCCGAAGGAACGCTCCATGCAGTGGACCGGATGCGCGCCGAACTGCAGGGGCTTGGGCCTTTGCAGCCACTGGCGCTGCACCCGGGGGTCAGCGACATCCTGGTCAACGGCCCGGACCGGGTGTGGGTGGACAGCGGCCACGGCCTGGAACTCACCGGTATCCGGTTTGCCGGTGACGCCGAAGTCCAGTCACTGGCAACCCGTCTGGTCGCGGCCGGGGGCCGGCGTCTGGACGACTCCTGCCCCTGCGTTGATGTGCAGCTGCCGGGATATCGGGTGCACGCAGTGCTTCGTCCCGTGTCCACCGGGTCCACGCTCCTCTCCATCCGGATTCACCGGACCCGGACCTTCACCCTTGCCGAGCTGACGCGGACCGGAACACTGGATATTGAGTGCGAACGGGTGCTCCGCTCAATCATCAGACACCGCTTGAACTTCATGGTCAGCGGCGCAACGGGCACCGGCAAAACCACGCTCCTCTCGACGCTTCTCTCACTCAGCGGACCCCGGGAACGGCTGGTGCTGGTGGAGGACGCAGCGGAACTGGAACCGGACCATCCCCACGTGGTGGGCCTGCAGACCCGGCATGGGAACGTGGAAGGCACCGGGGTGCTGGATCAAACCGAGCTGGTCCGGCAGGCTCTTCGGATGCGGCCGGACCGGCTGGTGGTCGGGGAATGCCGGGGAGCTGAAGTCCGTGAACTGCTGGCGGCACTGAACACCGGCCACGACGGAGCGGGCGGGACCATCCACGCGAACTCGGCATCAGGTGTTCCGGCACGACTGGCGGCGCTGGGAGCGCTCGCGGGAATGAGCCCGGAAGCGGTGGCATTGCAGGCTGCGGCAGCGCTGGACGTTGTGATCCACCTGCACCGGGCGGCCGGTGTCCGCACTATCTCCGAAGTTGCCGTCCTGATGCTTTCGAACGGTCAGCTGACCGCTGTCCCGGCCCTCCGGCGCGAAGGAGCGACCTACCGGCGAGAGAGTGGGTGGGCGGAACTCGAACGCCGGCTTCAGCTGCGCGCTGCGGCGGAAGCCGATGATGGACCTGCTGCGGATGGACCTGCAGCGGACAGACCCGCAACGGAAGGACCACGCGTGACGGCATGGCAGGCCTGACCATCACCATGCTGCTCGCCGCAGCTGCAGTGCTGATGTTCGGCAGGAGACCGGACCGGCAGATTCGCCGCCGGGGAAGAGGCCCAAATGGTCCTTCCCCGGGCAAAGCCCGAAAACGCAGGGACAGGACGGATGCGGATGCGCCGGCGCTGCTGGTCCGCGAACTTGCCGGCCTGCTGGCGGCAGGCCGTCCGGCGTACCGGATCTGGGCCGACGCGGCTACGCTCTACGCGGCCGGGGCGCCGCGGAACGCACCGGCTCATCCCTTTGCTGCCGTGCTGCAGGCAGCTGCGGCGTCGGCTGCCCTGGGACTCAGTCCCGTTCCGGTGCTGGCGGCAGCGGGGCGGGCAGATGACGGCGCGCCGGATCCGTTGCTGCGGGAGCTATGGGCGGGCCTGGCCGTCTGTGTCCGCGTGTCCGAGCGCAGCGGAGCACCCTTGTCCCGAGTGCTCACCCGCTACGCCGGTCAGCTGGACGCTGCCCGCGATGCAGCCTCGGACCGAGAGAGCGCATTGGCGGGGCCGCGGGCAACCATGCGCCTGCTGACCTGGCTGCCCGGTGGCGGGATCATCCTCGGGTACCTGCTGGGCGGCAACCCGCTGCAGATTCTGACAGCGACGCCGCTTGGCTGGTCCGCCGCCGCAGCCGGAGGCGGGTTCTGGCTGGCAGGCCGCGTCTGGTCCGGGCGGCTGGTCAGGGACGCCGCAAAGCCGGCTGAGGACGTACCGGGATGACTGGGTTGCTGGTCTTTGGGTTGCTCTCCGCATCTGCCCTTTTATTCGGTGGCGCCGGCAGAATCGCTCCGCTGCAGGATTCCGGGCCGCGCAGCGAACCGCAGGAAGAAGGATCGATCGGAGACCCGGCGCTGATGCTGGACCTGGTCGCCGCGATGCTTGAAGCCGGTCAACCACTTGTGTCCGCCCTGGGGATACTCCGGGAGGGAGTGGACCCGGGCACTGCCCGGGGACTCGAGCGTTTGCTGCGGGCACTGGAACTGGGGATGCCATGGGACGCCGCCTGGCAGTTATCCGCCGGCGCCGGTACCGGGCGCGTCCCGTTGCAGAGTCGGAGACAGCGGCTCCGCCAGCACCCGCACACGACCGAGCCGCCAGCGTCCGGCACACCGGCCGATCTACCGGCATCGGATGTGACTGGTGTGGTTGTACCTTCTTCGGCGGCGTTCAGGGCGCTGGGTCCGGCACTGCGGTTCACGGCACTGACGGGGGCCCCATCGGCAGCTGTGCTGCATTCCCAGGCGGATGCCCTCCGCCGGCGCCGGCAGGCGGAGGGGAGACGCAGGGCTGCCGCCCTTGGGGTCCGCCTGGTGGTACCGCTGGGGTTGTGCTCCCTTCCGGCATTTGTGGCACTGACTGTCGTTCCGCTGCTGATGTCCCTGTTGCCGGGCCGGTTGTGACTGCTTCCGGCATGACGGAACCGAGCCCGCCCCCATGCTCCCTCCACAGGCCGCTGCGCGCCCGGCCTTGTCCCCGGCTTCCCTGCTCCAGGGGCCGGGAGCCGGCATAACCGGACAGGATCAGGTTCCGGACCTTTTCATTAGGAGGAAAAGCCCATGCAAACAAACACCAGGCTCGACAAGCACCGCCCCGCCGAGCCGAATCCGGCTGTGCAACCGTTTCCGCCCAGCCAGCAGTCCGGCCATATCCCGCTGGCAGAAGGGGCCCGGGAACCGAACCGCAAGCACCCAGAGCGCGCCTATTGCCCCAATCCGGAATCGGACGGAACCCACGGGCTGCATGGTCTGACGGCACGTTCCGGTGCGGCCCGGCGGGCCCTGCTGACGGGGACGCTGCCGTCCCCGTTACCGGAAAAAAGGCCGGGCCGGCTCCGGCCGCCGCGGGAGCAAAAGCCGTCTTGCGGCACAGTTCCTGAGTTCCGGCCGGAGCCGTTGGCCGGTTCCGACCGGGAAGCAGGCATGGCCACCGCCGAATACGCCATCGCAACCCTTGCAGCCGTTGCTTTTGCGGGATTGCTGGCGGTTATCCTCGGCGGCGACGAAGTCCGCGCCATGCTGATCTCGTTGATTCGTTCCGCGCTGACATTGGGATAGGGATAACCCTTGTGGACACGTCGGGAATGCGGGACATGTCGGGAATGCGGGGACACCGGACAGGCCGGGGCGGACCCGCAGGCAGGAAGCACCGGGAGTTCCGGGCAAACCGGGAGCGCCGGGAAAGCCGGGAGCAACGGGTGCACCGGGAGCGCCGGGTAGTTGGGGGCCGCCCGGCAGGCTTGGATCCGCCGGAGAGGGGTGCCGTGACGGCCGAGTTCGCGACGGCATTGCCGGCCATCGTTTTGGTGCTGGTGTTCGGGCTAACCGGGATATCCGCAGGCATTACCCAGCTGCGGTTGGAAGAAGCGGCCCGCGCGGCAGCACGGGAGGTGATGCGGGCTGACACCACGGCGGCGGAGGCTGCAGTTCAGCGTCTGGCAGGCGGATCAGCTCAGCTGGTGCTGACCCGGGACGGGGAGTGGACGGTAGTGGAGGTGCGCAGTTCCCTGTCGCTTCCGGTGCTGAGCCTGCTGCCCCTGGAACTAACCGCGGACGCCGTGGCCTTCCCGGGGGACGGAGGTTATCCCGTTGGCACTCCGGCCCGGTGAAAGTCCCGCTGAGGAAGGAAAGCAGAAACCTGCTGATACGCCGCATGTCCGGCCGGTAAAGGACGTGAACAACAGGGGAGCGAATGACAGGGGAATGAACGAGAGGGGAGCAGGGACAATCGCCGCAATGGGGATCTGCCTGGCGCTGCTGGGGTTTTCCATGGCTGGCCTCATACTGGCCCAGGCCTCCGTTGCTGCTGTACGTGCCGCCACCGCTGCCGACCTGGCAGCGCTCGCGGGAGCGGATGCGCTGCGCGGGTTGGGGCCGGGCGGTGCCACACCGCTTTCGGGACGGAGCGTGCCGGGAATCGCAATGCTGTCCGGGAGTCCCCCCGGCGGAGACAGGTTGACGGAAACCGGCGCACTGGCCAGTGCCCACGTGCGCGGGGGAGGTGATGATGGGTGCGGTGTGGCACGTCGCGTAGCCCTGCGGAACGGCGGGGTGGTCAGCACCTGTGCCGCCGATGAGGCAACAGGCATCCTCAGGGTCGAAACGGAGGTGGCCATCCCTGCCTTGCCGGTTCCGGCGACCGGCAGGGCGCGGGCGGGTCCGCCCGGCTGAGCCGTCGGGCGGGCTGCCGGGGACCCGGTGATGTGAGAATCGGGCGCATGAGGCTCCAAGACGGCAATTTCACCGGCGGGCAGGCACTTGCGAGCCCGGCAGGTGGCGGGCCAGGCCAGCAAGCCCGCCACCTGCCCGGCGCCGGGCCTGTGCCTAGGAAGTCAGCGCCACGGCATCAGGGGCATGCTCCAACAGAACGTTGAGCAGCGTAACGGCCCCCTTCTTGTCCAGCGGATTGTTTTTGTTGCCGCACTTCGGGGACTGAACGCAGGACGGACAGCCGCCCTCACATTCGCAGGCACGGATTGCATCCCGGGTCGCTGTCAGCCAGGTCCGGGCGGCCTCGTAACCGCGTTCGGCAAAACCGGCACCGCCCGGATGCCCGTCGTAGACAAAGATGGTCGGCTTCTCGGTGTCCGCATGCAGGGCAGTGGACACCCCGCCGATGTCCCAGCGGTCGCTGGTGGCCACCAGCGGCAGCATGCCGATGGACGCGTGTTCGGCGGCATGCAGGGAACCGGGGAAGTCCGCCGGGGCCAGTCCGGCCGAGACGAGGAACTTCTCGTCAATGACAAACCAGACCGCCTTGGTGAAGAGTTCCTTGGCCTCCAGCTCCAGCGGCTCCTCCCCAAGGATTTCGTTGGATATGAGGGCCTTGCGCTGGTAGGAGACCACCTGAGTGGTGACTTTCACCGTGCCGAAACAGGCCTGGATGCCGTTCCACTCCTCGGTGCGTTCGGTCTCCAGCACCGCAACCTGGGTGATGTCCCGGGCCTGGGTGTAGAACTCGGGGTTGGTCCGGGTCACCATGGCGCAGTGGTCGGCTTCGTTCAGTTCGTCCACCAGATAGGTGGTGCCCTGATGAACGTAAATTGCCCCGGTGTGGGCCTGGTACTGGGCCTGCGGGGAGTCCATGGTGCCCAGCAGGGTGCCGGTTTCGGATTCCACAATGTTGATCGGCCCACCACCGGCGGCGCGCAGGTTCACCATCGATGCGGCGCTTTCGGGGTGCGTCCAGAACCAGCCGGACGGCCGTTTGCGCAGGTATCCCTGCGCCACCAGCTGGCCCAGCAGCCCGGCCGCAGCCGGACCGAACAGCTCACGCTCGTCGGGCGTCACGGGCAGCTCGGCGGCCGCGGCGCAGAGATGCGGCCCCAGGACGTAGGGATTGGACGGGTCAAAAACCGTCGCTTCCACGGAAATGTCGAAGATGGCTTCGGGATGGTGCACCAGGTAGGTATCCAGCGGGTCGTCACTGGCCACAAACGCGGCCAGCGCATCCTGGCCGGACCGCCCGGCCCGGCCGATCTGCTGGAAGAGGGATGCCCGGGTTCCGGGCCAGCCCGCCACCAGTACGGCGTCCAGTCCGGAAATATCAATGCCCAGCTCCAAGGCGGAGGTGCTGGCAATGCCCAGCAGCTCCCCGCTGCGCAGCCGCCGTTCCAGCTCCCGCCGTTCTTCCGGCAGGTAGCCCGAACGGTAGGCGGCCACGCGGCCGGGCAGGGAAGGATGCACCTCGTCCAGCAGGCGGCGGGTGATGGTGGAAATGGTTTCCGCACCGCGGCGGGACTTGATGAACGCGATGGTGCGCACCTGTGCGGCCACCAGATTCGCGAGCAGGTCCGCGGTCTCGGCCACCACGGTGCGCCGGGACCGGGCACCGTTCTCACCCTTGAGCTCAGTCAGCTGCGGCTCCCACAGGGCCACGGTGGTGGAGCCGTGCGGTGACCGGTCCTCCGTCACGGAGGTCACGGGAGCGCCGATCAGCCGGCTGAAGGACTGTTCCGGGTCGGCGGAGGTTGCCGAGGCGCCGATGAACACCGGGTCGGCCCCGTAATACCGGCAGATCCGCCGCAGCCGTCGCATGAGGTTGGCAACGTTGGAGCCGAACACCCCGCGGTAGCTGTGCGCCTCGTCGATGATGACGTATTTCAGCCGCCGGAAGAAGCGGGCCCACCAGGTGTGGTTGGGCAGCACACCGAAGTGCAGCATGTCCGGGTTGGCCAGGACCAGGTTGGCGTGGTCCCGGATCCAGCGCCGCGCACCGGTGTCCGTGTCGCCGTCGTACGTTTCCGCCCGGACCGTTGGCAGCTTCAGCGAATTGACTGCCGCCAGCTGGTCCGCGGCCAGCGCCTTGGTAGGGGCAAGATAGAGCGCGACGGCGCCGCTGGGTTCCAGCGTCGCCCGGTCATCGAGGGACGTCCGGTGGATGGCGTCCAGTACCGGCAGCTGATAGGCGAGCGACTTTCCGGACGCGGTGCCGGTGGCAATGATCGTGTGGCTGCCGCTATGCGCAGCTTCGGCCGCCTCCATCTGGTGCGCCCAGGGTTCCTGGATGCCCAGATTCCGGTAGGCGGCAACGACGTCGGGGTGGGCCCACCGGGGCCACGGCGCCGTGACGGCGCGGCGGGCAGGGATCTGATGGACGTGCATCAGCTGCTCCGGCTCGGCGCCGCCGCCAAGCAGCGGGATCAGGGAATCATGTAGGGCCACGTGCCCATTCTCCCACCGGCAAAACGGCCCCGGGCCATGTTCACTGCGGGGGAAACCATGTCAACGGCTCCCGGCAAAAGCTCACATTCGGGGCTCGAACATCACCACGCTGGCCAGGGATTCCCACCCCAGATACCGGTACAGTTCCTGCCCGTCCACCGAGGCGACAAGCAGCCCGGCCTCGGCGTCGTCCTCCAGGGCCACGGCGGTCAGGGCGCGCATCACGTAGCTGCCAAGGCCGCGGCGGCGGAAGGCCGGCTCGGTGAGGATGCGGTCAAAGACGGCGTACCCGTTGACCACCGCCACGCTGCCCTGCGCAACCGGCGTGCCCCCCGAGAGAACGGTCACAGATCCGATGTTGTTTGCGTGGCTGGTCTCGGTGGAGAAGTCGTCCCACGGCTGCACTGGTGCCTCCACATCCTGGCCGGACATATCGGCCACCATCAGCACCTCATCGGTGGAACGGACCTGGAGCCCGTAGACGGTGGCGGCGCCGTATATTTCATTGGCGCGCGTGGTCACGATAGTGAACAGCCGGGTGGAGCTGTGCCGGGCGGACGAGGCCAGGGCGGCGAATTCGTCGTGCGAGGGCTCGAGGGCGAAGTACTCCCAGTCATTGGTCCGGTCATGCAGCAGTGCTGCCGGAAAACGTCCCTCGCGCCGCATCCGGTAGCCACGTGCCTGTGCCCAGCCCCTGACCCAGGTCTCCAGCAGATCATCGTCCAGCGCTCTCATAGGTGAACCCTAACGGTGCCTTCGGGGGTAAAGGTATGGATGCCGGGTGAAATGCACGTCCTGCGCAGCGGTCTACCCTAGTGATGTGGCACTGAACCGAATCGCACTGTATTACGCTTTCACCCCCCTCTCCGACCCCGACGCCGTCCGGCTCTGGCAGCGCACCCTGTGCGAGAAGCTGGGCCTGCGCGGACGGATCCTGATCTCCCGGGACGGCATCAACGGAACCGTGGGCGGCCCCCTCGACGCCGTGAAGGCCTACGTAAAGGCGACGCGCGAATACCCCGCCTTCAAGAAGATGGATGTGAAGTACTCCGAGGGCTCGGCGGAGGATTTCCCCCGGCTGAGCGTGAAGGTCCGCGAGGAAATCGTGAGCTTCGGTGCACCCGGCGAGTTGAAGGTGGACGAAAACGGCGTGGTTGGCGGCGGCACCCACCTGCGGCCGGAGGAACTGCATGATCTGGTGGCTGAGAAGGAAAAGGCCGGGGAGGAAGTGGTGTTCTTCGACGGCCGCAACGCCTTCGAAGCGCAGATCGGCAAGTTCAAGGGCGCTGTGGTTCCGGATGTGTCCACCACGCACGACTTCATCAGCGAGCTGGAGTCCGGGAAGTATGACGATCTCAAGGACAAGCCCGTGGTCACCTACTGCACCGGCGGGATCCGCTGCGAGGTGCTTTCCAGCCTGATGGTGAACCGGGGATTCAAAGAGGTTTACCAGATGAAGGGCGGCATTGTCCGGTATGGGGAAACCTACGGTGACAAGGGCCTGTGGGAAGGTTCCCTGTACGTCTTCGACAAGCGGATGCACACCGAGTTCACTGATGAGGCCGTGACCATCGGCCGCTGCGTCCGCTGCGAGGCGCCCACCAGCAAGTTCGAGAACTGCTCCAACCCGTCCTGCCGCAAGCTCACACTGTACTGCGCCGAGTGCGCCTCCGATCCGTCCACCCTGCGCTGCCCGGACGGCTGCGAGGATTAGCCGCCACACTTACTTAGCCGCTGCCTAAGAAAACTATGTACTTCCGCAGATCCCGCTGCTAGTCTCCCGCACACGGGCCGACGGCCCGCGACAGGCCCGAACGGTCCCGGTTTTCGCCGGGCGAGCCGGGAACGGGCGCGGCACGAGGCGGGGATGTGTAGAAGTGGCAGAAGCAGCGGTAAGCGAAGGCAACGGAAGCAACGGAAGTAACGGCAACGGGCAGGCGGCAGCGAAGCCGTCCGCCGGGACCCGGGCACGGTCAGCGCAGGGGCAGCAGGACTGGGACCGGATAGTCGATGTCCTGGTGGTGGGAACCGGCGCAGCCGCCCTGACAGCGGCGATCAAGGCCGCCGACGAGGGCCTGGACGTCCTGGTGGTGGAGAGCACCAAACTCTGGGGCGGCACCACGTCCATTTCCGGCGGAGGGCTCTGGATGCCCAATAATCCGCTGATGAAAAAAGCGGGTGTGCAGGACAGCCGGCAGAATGCGCTCACCTATATGGAAGAGGTGATTGCCGACGTCGGGCCGGTCTCCTCGCGCGAACGCAAGCTGGCGTTCCTGGACACCATCCCTGAGGTGGTGACGTTCCTGGGAAACCTGGGCGTGCAGTGGATGCGGTCCAAGGACTATCCGGATTACTACCCGGACCGGCCCGGCGGCATGGTGGGGCGTTCCCTCGAGGTGAAGGCCTTTGATACCAAGCTGCTGGGCCCTTGGTTTAAGCAGTCCCGGCCGGCGGCCTCCGGCATCCCGGCACCGCTGGCCACCGATGATGTCTGGGAGCTTTCCCGGGCCTGGTCCACTCCCAGCGGCTTTATCCGCGGTGCCCGGTTTGTCTTCCGCACCGTCGGCGGCCTGCTGCGCGGCAAGCGGCTCTACGGGCTGGGTGGCGCACTGGCCTCCTCGCTGATGTACATCGTGCGCAACCAGCAGACGCCCGTCTGGCTGTCGGCGCCGCTGACGGATCTGGTGCAGGACGACGACGGCGCCGTGCTCGGAGCGGTGGTCCGCCGGGACGGCCGGGACATCCGGATCCGGGCCCGCAGGGGCGTGGTGCTGGGGGCCGGCGGCTTTGCCCGCAACGCCGAGTGGCGCGAGAAGTACCAGGGCCTGGAAAAGGAGTACTCCTCGGCACCGGACGGAGACCTGGGCCAGGCTATCGACATAGTGGCCGCACGCGGGGGAGCCCTCGCCCTGATGGATGACGCGTGGTGGGGGCCAACCACCGTGGGACCGAAGGGCGCGGTCACGTTTACCCTGGCCGAACGGTCCATGCCGTTTTCCCTGGTGGTTGACGCCGCCGGCAAACGCTTCCTGAACGAGTCCGAATCCTATGTGGACTTCGGCCACCACATGCTCGAAAACAACCGCAAGGTCCCCGGGGATCCGGCATGGCTGGTGTTCGATGCCCGGCACGCCCGCCGCTACCTGTTCAACGCCCTGCTGCAGGGCCGCAAGGAATGGAAGAACCAGGGGCTGCTGCTGCAGGATGAATCGCTGACCGGGCTGGCCGGAAAAATGGGCGTCCCGCCGGCCGCCCTGCAGGCCACGGTGGAGCGGTTCAACGGTTTCGCGAAGACCGGGATTGATGAGGACTTCCACCGCGGCGACACGGTGTACGACACCTATTACAGCGATCCTCGCGTGAAGCCCAACCCGAACCTTGGCCCGCTGGAAAAGGGCCCGTTCTCGGCTGTCCGCCTCTATCCGGGGGATCTTGGCACCAAAGGCGGCCTGGTCACGGATGCTGACGCGCGGGTCCTGCGGGAGGACGGCAGCGTGATCCCGGGGCTGTACGCCGCCGGCAACACCACGGCGTCGGTGATGGGCCGCACCTATCCCGGAGCGGGGGCCACCATCGCCCCCGCCGTCGTCTTCGGCTACCGGGCGGCTCAGCATGCTGCAGGGCGGTCCGGCGGGACCGACAGTGCAGGTACTGCCGGAATGCCCGCCGCAGCCGGCAG
>NZ_JBNHFW010000031.1:0-40623 GCF_059090685.1 Arthrobacter sp. Y3225209 | reverse complement strand
CCCCCGGGCCCCCCCCCCCCCCGCCGGGGCCGGGTAATCCCCCGGCCCCCCCGCCCCCGGCCCCGGGGGGCCCCGCCCCCCCCCCCCCCCACCACCGGGGAGGCCTATCAGCCGCAATAAGCGCCCGTGGAGGCGGAGTTGACCATCTTGGCGTACTTGGCCAGGACACCCTTGGTGAACTTGGCCGGCAGCGGCTGCCAGCCGACCTTGCGGGCCTCGAGCTCCTCCGGCTCCACCAGCAGATCGAAGCTGCGGGCGGCAATGTCCACGCGGATCCGGTCGCCGTCCTTCACGAAGGCGATGGGACCGCCGTCGACCGCTTCCGGCGCCACGTGGCCGATGCACAGGCCTGTGGTGCCGCCGGAGAACCGGCCGTCGGTGAGCAGCAGGACATCCTTGCCCAGGCCGGCGCCCTTGATGGCACCGGTGATGGCGAGCATCTCGCGCATGCCCGGGCCGCCCTTGGGGCCTTCGTAGCGGATCACGACGACGTCGCCGGCGTGGATCTGTCCGGCGTCCAGGGCATCCAGGGCGCCCTGTTCGCGTTCGAAGACGCGGGCGGTACCCTCGAAGACGTCCGCGTCGAAGCCGGCTGACTTAACGACGGCGCCTTCGGGAGCCATGGAGCCCTTCAGCACTGTGATGCCGCCGGTCTTGTGGATGGGGTTGTCCATGGCGCGGAGCACCTTGCCGTCCGGATCCGGCGGATTGATCGATGCGAGGTTCTCCGCGACGGTCTTGCCGGTGACGGTGAGGCAGTCGCCGTGAATCAGGCCGGCGTCGAGCAGTGCCTTCATGATCACCGGCACGCCGCCGATCTTGTCGACGTCGAACATCACGTAGCGGCCGAACGGCTTCAGGTCCCCCAGGTGCGGGATCTTGTCGCCGATGCGGTTGAAGTCGTCCAGCGTGAGGTCCACTTCAGCCTCGCGGGCGATGGCGAGCAGATGCAGGACCGCGTTTGTGGAGCCGCCGAAGGCCATGGTGACCGCGATGGCGTTTTCGAAGGCCTTCTTGGTCATGATGTCCCGGGCGGTGATGCCCTTGCGCAGCAGGTTGACCACGGCTTCGCCGGATTTGCGGGCGAATTCGTCACGGCGGCGGTCGGCCGAGGGCGGTGCGGCGGAACCTGGCAGGGACATGCCCAGCGCCTCGCCGATGCAGGCCATGGTGTTCGCCGTGTACATGCCGCCGCAGGCACCTTCACCCGGGCAGATGGCACGCTCAATGGTGTCCAGGTCCTTGAGGCTCATCTTTCCCGCGGCGCAGGCGCCGACGGCTTCGAAGGCGTCAATAAGGGTGACTTCACGCTCGGTGCCGTCTTCCATCTTGGCGAAGCCGGGCATGATGGAACCCGCGTAGAGGAAAACGCTGGAGAGATCCAGGCGCGCTGCGGCCATCAGCATGCCCGGCAGGGACTTGTCGCAGCCGGCCAGGAGCACCGAGCCGTCGAGACGCTCGGCCATCATCACGGTTTCCACGGAGTCGGCAATGACTTCGCGGGAGACCAGGGAGAAATGCATGCCTTCATGGCCCATGGAGATGCCGTCCGAAACGGAGATGGTTCCGAACTGCATGGGGAACCCGCCGCCGGCATGGACGCCTTCCTTGGCGCCCTGGGCCAGCCGGTTCAGGGAGAGGTTGCAGGGGGTGATTTCGTTCCAGGAACTGGCGATGCCGATCTGCGGTTTGGCGAAATCATCGTCGCCCATACCGACGGCTCGGAACATACCGCGGGCGGGTGCTGCATGAATCCCGTCCGTGACGACACGGCTGCGGGGCTTGATATCCGGTGTATTTTCCACGCTCATAGCTAAATCCTAGGACTTAAGCCGGCGGCGTTCGCTCTGTGACGGGCGCGTGCTCCCCTTGTTACGGCCCGTGAACAGGAGATGAAGTTCCCGGCACCCGCCGGGGCGGGGTTCCCGGATAGGGGGAGCGTGTTCATAGACTGGGGAAATGACATCGGATAGAGAATCCAGCAGTCCGGACGCCCAGGCGGATACGGGAGCCAGCGATCAGCTCAAGCTCGTCCTCCGCCGCGTCTTCGAAACCCAGATTCCGAATTACGGTGACTACAACCTGGTCTGCGCCACCCCGGGGCTCGACGGCGAGACCGGGTTTTATGTGCTGGGCTACCGCTGGCGCCCGGCGGAACTGGTCTTTGCCCCGTTCGACGTCGACTCCCTCGCGGCGCTTGAAGCACCCACAGCCATCAACACTACGAATCTGTCCCACACTGATGAACTCGGCACGGATGCGTACGAGGTGGGCACCAACACCGGACGCATCTTCCGCTTCAGCGTCCTTCCGCAGGCCGCGCTCCCGGCCGAAGGCTCATCCACCCTGCTGGAGCAGGCTGCTGACTGGACCGATTTCCGTTCATTTGTACAGTCCTACCTGGACCTCGCGTAGCACCGCGACCACTGACCGGCTGCGGTCCGCTGCCCGCGGACCGGATCTTCGGAAGCTATTCCCACGGACCGCGCCGGACCAGGTTCATTGGTTCCCGGCCCTGAGCCAGCAAGGCGACCTGCTTACGCAAAAAGGCCTCGATCCGCGGCTGGAAGGCTCCCGTGTTCCCGCCCCAGTGCGGGGTGATGATGGCTCCCGGCGCACTTCGGAGCGGATGGTCCGAGGGCATGGGTTCAGGATCAAAAACATCCAGGGCGGCCCGCAGCCGGCCGGAGGACACCTCCTTGGTCAGTGCTTCACTGTCCACCACCGCCCCGCGTGCCACGTTCACTACGAGGGCGCCGTCCGGCAGTGCCGCCAGCACGCGGGCATCCACGAGGTGCCGGGTCTGGCCGTTCAGGGGCGTGATCACCACCAGGATGTCCGCGCCCGCAGCGAGGTCGATCAGTTCGTCGGTGCCGTGAACCTTCCCGTCCTCATCAGTGCGTGCGCTCCGGCCCACCCGGGTCAGTTCAACCTCGAAGGGCCGAAGGCGGGCAGCAATCTCATTCCCGATGCCGCCGACGCCCACCAGCAGTACCCGGCGGTCCGCCAGTCCGGGCCAGCGAATGGCTTCCCAGCGTCCCTCTGACTGTGCCCGGACGGCCTCGTCGATTCCCCGTTGGGACGCGAGCATCAGCGTGAGTGCCATTTCAGCCGTGGCAGCGGCGTGCACGCCTGCGGCGCTGGCAATGGCAGTGCCCGGTTCCACCAGTTCGGGCAGGCCGTCATACCCGGTGGACTGTGCCTGGAGCAGGGCAAGGTCCGGAACCCGGGACAGTGCGGCACCGTAGTTGCCCGGAAGGTAGGGAAAGACCACGGCGTCAATCTCCGAGTACTCCGCACCCTCGGGCTCACCGTCCAGATCCCAGAGCACCGCGCGGATTCCCTCCGGCAGGGGCTGCAGGGCGGAGAGCAGTTCAGCGCTGGGAACGGTGAGCACACGTACGGGGCGGGATTCGACGTCGGCCATGCGTGCCAGCCTAGCCGGATGCCCTTCATCACCGGCTATGGACACGGCCGGCCACCGGCCGTAACGTCGAATTGTGCCTTCCGCCGACCGAAGGAGGCCCCGTGGCTCGGAAATCGGTTCTTTTCACCGCCCTTGGACTCGGATCAGCCGCCACCGTTTGGACGGCCCGCCGGCTGCGCATGCTGCTGGCACACGGCGCGGTGCAGATGGCCGCGGGCCCCGCCCCCGGTCCGGAAGCCGAACGGACCGCACCGGCGGCGGCAAACGACGGTGCACCCCCGGTCACCACCGTGACCACCGGGGATCCCGCCTCGAACCTGCCGGCCCGGACCTGGGTGGTGGATAACGGCTCGGATTGGGACGGGAATCCCGGCGAACTGGTTATCCTCCCCTGCAACCGGACTGCCCGGGGCCACGAATCCAAGTGAAACAGCCCACAAAACGGGTCCGGATTTCATTCTTCGGCAAAACTGCTGGTAGTGTTTCATGTCGTTGCTGATGCAGCCACGGAGGAATATCCGCGGTTTACACGGCATCGAATGCGCACCTCTAGCTCAATTGGCAGAGCAATTGACTCTTAATCAATGGGTTCCGGGTTCAAGTCCCGGGGGGTGCACCAACTGCCCCGTCCGATCAGGTTATTCGCCTGAACGGGCGGGGTTTTTTGTGCTTCGCCACTGCTGTCCCGAGGTCTGCGGCGGTTTCGCGCTCCGGGTCAGGACGTGGTAGTGTTTCATGTCGTTGCGGAGATCGAACCGCGCTTCACGGCGCAGCGAGTTCGTCTCTGTGAAGATGCACCTCTAGCTCAATTGGCAGAGCAATTGACTCTTAATCAATGGGTTCCGGGTTCAAGTCCCGGGGGGTGCACAGCGAGAAACCCCGTCCGGCCAGGCCCAGTGCCCGGCCAGGCGGGGTTTTCTGTTGTCCGGCGCCGGGTGCCGAACCCTAGTCGCCTTTTACGCTCACGATCTGCCGCAGCACGTGCCGTACCGACACCAGGTCCTCCGCATCCGCCATCACCGTATCGATGTCCTTGTACGCAGCCGGGATTTCGTCAATGAAGGCGGCAGTGTCACGGTATTCAATGCCGGCCATGGCCTCCCGCAGCTGGTCCCGGCTGAACGTCCTGCGCGCCCGGGTGCGCGAAAACTGCCGGCCCGCTCCGTGCGGGGCCGAGTTCAGGGACGGAGCATAGCCCTTGCCTTCCACCACGTACGACGCCGTGCCCATGGAGCCGGGGATCAGGCCGGCACGGCCGGGCGAGGCGTCAATGGCGCCCTTGCGTGAGAGCCAGACCTTCCTGCCGTAGTGTTCTTCCACTTCCGTGTAATTGTGGTGGCAGTTGATCCGCTCCCGCTCCAGCACCCGCTCCCCCGTCCACGCACCGAAGCACGCCAGGACGCGGTCCATCATTTCCTCCCGGTTCAGGAGGGCGAATTTCTGCGCCCACATCAGTTCCGCTATGTAGCGGTCAAACTCCGGGGTGCTTTCCTCCAGGTAGGCAAGGTCCCGGTCGGGCAGCTCAATGGAGCGTCCGGTGCAGTAGGTCTGTGCAGCCTTGATGTGCCGCTGTGCGATTTTGTTTCCCACCCCGCGGGATCCCGAGTGCAGGAACAGCCAGACCGACCCTTCCTCGTCCAGGGATACCTCGATGAAGTGGTTGCCGGAGCCGAGGCTGCCCAGCTGCAGGCGCCAGTCCCGGAGATAAGCTGCAGGATCAAACCCGGCCGCGGCGGCGTCGTCGGCCAGTTCCCCTGTCCGGATCCCGGCGGATGCGGTGAGGACCTTGTTGTTATGTCCGGCGGAAAGCGGAACGGCCCGTTCAATGGCCTCCCGCAGTTTCCGGCGGTCCAGGCCCGCTATGTCCGAAGCCCGGTGTCCGGTCCGGACCGCAATCATGCCGCAGCCGATATCGACGCCGACGGCGGCCGGAATGACAGCACCCAGTGCAGGGATAACGGATCCCACGGCCGCGCCCTTGCCCAGATGCGCGTCCGGCATGGAGGCCAGGTGCGGATAGATAAACGGCATCTGAGCGGTCAGCCTGTTCTGTGCCAGCGTTGCCTCGTCAATGACACTGGCAAAGTTCAGGTACTTTTCGCTGATTCTCTGTTCCATGAACCGCCTTCCGGATCAGGGCTACGGCTTAAAGCAAAGGAGGCACATCCGGCGGATGTGCCTCCTATAAACATAGGTGCCCGTGGAGTCAGCGGCTCTCGGCTGCGGCCTCGGGAATAATCTCCAGGCCGGCGCCGGGCGGGAGGGGAAGCCCGGGGACATCCACCGCAACCTGCCAGCGCGGGCTGCCCAGCTCTCTGATCACCTTGCGCAGCTGGCTCCGCAGGTCCTCGGACATAAGCTCACCGTCATCGAGCAGCGTCCGCTCAATGTTCTGGGCCTCGGTCAGTGCTTCTTTGCCCTGAGCAGTAATGGTCACCATGTGACTGCGCTTGTCCAGGTCATTGCGTACGCGCGTCACGTGGCCGTGGGCTTCAAGGCGTGCCAGGGTTTTCCCCATGGTCTGCGCCTGAACACGCACCAGCTGCGCCAGACGTGCCTGTGTCATTGGTCCCTGCGTCTCCAGAACACCCAACGCGATGACACCTGCATGGGTCAGTCCGATGCTGACCAAACGTTCATTCCAGGCGTGCTCTACGAGGCGTGCTGCTGTAGACAGCAGGCGACCGGTGGGCCAACGCTCCATATCCGGCATAAAATAAAACTCTTCCTCTCGGCTTCGGACTCGCAGTAACAGTCAGTTTGCTGATAACGCGCGGATCCACAGACTAGGATAGCCACCCTGCGTTGGAATGTCGCGTTCGGACGCACCGAACACGAAATCTAGATCTTAGGAGAGACACAATGCCCCGCCTCAGCCCGGCCGAAACAGCACCGGATTTCACCCTGTCCGCCTCCGACGGAAGCACCGTCTCGCTGGCCGATATGCGCGGCAGCAACACCATTGTGTACTTCTACCCTGCCGCCGCCACTCCCGGCTGCACTACCGAGGCGTGCGATTTCCGCGACAACCTGAACAGCCTCAAGAGCGCCGGCTACACCGTCCTGGGCATCTCACCCGACCCGGTGGATAAGCTGGCGAAGTTCGCCGACTCCGAGGGGCTGAACTTCCCGCTGCTCTCCGACGAGGACCACGCCGTCGCCGAAGCGTACGGCGCCTGGGGCGAGAAAAAGAACTATGGCCGCACCTACGAGGGTCTGATCAGGTCAACGGTGGTGGTGGATCCCGAGGGAAAGGTTTCCCTCGCCCAGTACAACGTCAAAGCCACCGGACATGTTTCCAAGCTGCGCCGTGATCTGGGGCTCGATTAACCTCGGGTACACTGGAGGCTGGTTTCCCGGCCGCGCCTGCGGCAGGCCGGCGACCACGCGCGAGTGGCGAAATTGGCAGACGCGCTGGATTTAGGTTCCAGTGTCTTCGGACGTGTGGGTTCAAGTCCCTCCTCGCGCACCAGCAAAAGCCCCGGTCTTCGGACCGGGGCTTTTTTGCTGCCCTCCGCCAGCCCTGCCGCACCCGAACTGCAAAGGCGTGACCAAATCGTGACCGCGCCGGGGGTGTCGTATTTCACGTAACAGAAACACTTCGCCATTAGGCTCTGTCCATACGTTTGTGTCCGAGGACACATTCGGCCGGTATGCCGGCCGCAGGCAACACTCGCCTTAGCGTTTACCCGCCCTAGAGGAGTACCGAATATGTTCCCAGCAGACAGAGTCCGGAAAGGCCGTTCCGCGAAGAAACGCGCGTCCGCCCTGACCGCAGGCCTGGCCCTGAGCGCTCTTGTGCTCTCCGGCTGTGCCCAAAGCAACCGTGAAGAAGGCGACGCCGGCAACTCCGGCGACGTTGACGGCACCTTCGTTTTCGCCGCGTCCTCGGACCCCAAGTCCCTGGACCCCGCTTTCGCCTCCGACGGCGAGTCCTTCCGCGTCAGCCGCCAGATCTTCGAAGGGCTGGTGGGCGTGGAGCCCGGAACGGCTGACCCGGCACCGCTGCTGGCCAAGTCGTGGGAAAACTCCGAAGACGGCATGACCTACACCTTTGACCTTGAAGAAGGCGTCACGTTCCATGACGGCACCGACTTCAACGCCGAAGCCGTCTGCGCCAACTTCGAGCGCTGGTACAACTTCAGCGGCATCCAGCAGGCGGAAAGCCAGGCGTACTACTACGGCATGCTCTTCAAGGGCTTCTCGGATTCCCCCGAAACGGCTACGTACAAGTCCTGCGAGGCGCCCTCGGATACCGAGGCCGTTATTACCCTGAACAAGCCGTTCGCCGGGTTCGTCGCCGCCCTGTCCCTGCCGGCTTTCTCGATGCAGAGCCCTGCTGCCATGGAGGAATTCGGCGCCAACGAATCCTCGGGCACCGCTGAGGCTCCCGAGCTGACCGAATATGCCAAGAACCACCCCACCGGCACCGGGCCGTACAAGTTCGATAAGTGGGATGTCGGCAGCCAGCTGACGCTTTCCCTGAACGAGGATTACTGGGGCGGGGAAGAAGCCCAGGTCACCGACATCATCTTCCGCGTGATCGATGATCCGCAGGCCCGCCGCCAGTCGCTGGAATCCGGCGACATTGACGGCTACGACCTGGTGGCACCGGCTGACACCGAATCCCTGGCCGCGGCCGGTTTCAAGGTTGTCCCCCGGGATCCCTTCACCATCCTTTACCTGGGCATGAACCAGCAGGTACCGGAACTGGCTGATGTAAAGGTCCGCCAGGCCATCTCCCACGCCATCGACAAGGACGCCCTGGTCTCCCAGACCCTTCCCGAAGGCACCAAGGTGGCCACGCAGTTCATCCCCGAGGTAGTCAACGGCTACAACGAGGACGTCACCACCTACGAATACGATCCCGAGAAGGCCAAGTCGCTCCTGGCCGAAGCCGGTTACCCTGACGGTTTCACCATCGACTTCAACTACCCCACCGGCGTCTCCCGTCCGTACATGCCCACCCCGGAGCAGGTATTCACCAACCTCAGCGCCCAGCTGGGCGAGGTAGGCATCAAGGTCAACCCGCTGCCGAACAAGTGGTCCCCGGACTACCTTGACCGGGTCCAGGCCGGACCCGATCACGGCCTGCACCTGCTGGGCTGGACCGGCGACTACAACGACACCGACAACTTTGTTGGCGTGTTCTTCGGCCAGGAGAAGCCCGAATTCGGCTTCAACAACCCGGAAATCTTCGCCTCACTGGAAGAAGCTCGCCAGGTGTCCAAGCTCGAAGAGCAGACCCCGCTCTACGAGCAGATCAATGAAGACATCGCCCAGTTCGTGCCGGCAGTACCGCTGGCCCACCCGGCGCCGTCGCTCGCGTTCTCTGAGCGGGTGGATTCCTACCCGGCCAGCCCCGTGAATGACGAAGTGTTCAACCAGATCAAGCTCAACAAGTAGCGCAGCGAAGGCCGGGGACCCCAGCGGTCCCCGGCCTTTATGCGTGTTCCAGTCTTTTTCCCCACCAGATCCTCCAGCTCCCACGGCTGGGAAAGGACGCTCGTGCTACGAGTCATCGGCAAACGCCTGCTTATGCTGATTCCCACCCTGATAGGCCTCTCCATCCTGCTGTTCCTGTGGGTGCGCAACCTGCCCGGCGGGCCGGCCACCGCCCTGCTCGGCGATAAGGCCTCACCTGAAGCCATCGCCAACATCAATAAGGCCTACGGATTCGACCGCCCCCTGATCGAGCAGTACTTCACTTACGTGGGGAAGCTCCTGCAGGGCGATTTCGGCACGTCCATCGTCACCGGCCGCCCCGTCCTGGAGGAATTCGCCACACGCTTCCCGGCCACCGTGGAACTGGCGGTCGTAGCCCTGATCTTCGCGATCGGCATCGGCATTCCCCTCGGCTACCTGGCAGCCCGGCATTACGGCCGCTTCTGGGACCACGGCTCGGTGGTCCTGTCCCTGATCGGAATCACCGTTCCGGTGTTCTTCCTCGCCTTCATCCTCAAATGGGTACTGGCCATTCAGCTCGGCTGGTTCCCCACCGACGGACGCCAGGATCCGCGTATCAACGCCACCCATGTGACGGACTTTTATGTGCTCGACGGTTTACTGACCCGGGAATGGGACGCCTCCTGGGACGCCATTATGCACCTGGTGCTTCCGGCCATTGCCCTGGGTACCATCCCGCTGGCGATCATCGTGCGTATTACGCGTGCTTCAGTCCTGGAAGTCCAGGGTGCCGACTACGTCCGTACCGCCCGGGCCAAGGGCCTGATGGAAAAAACCATCCGCGGCCGGTTTGTCCTGCGCAACGCCATGCTGCCGGTGACCACCACCATCGGCCTGCAGACCGGGCTCCTGATCTCGGGGGCGGTGCTCACCGAGACAGTCTTCGCGTTCAGCGGTATAGGCCGGTTCCTGCGGGATGCCATTTTCGCCCTCGACTATCCCGTCCTGCAGGGCTTCATCGTCTTTATCGCCATAGCGTATTCACTTATCAACCTGCTGGTTGATGTGTCCTATGGCTTCATCGATCCTAGGGTGCGTGTCCAGTGAGTACTACTCTGCCTCCCGCCGCGGGCGGGTCCGTTCTTCCCGAAGGCGCACCCACCGCCAAGCCGGCCACCGGAAGCGGCATGTGGAAGGATGCCTTCCGCAGGCTGCGCCGCAACCCGGCCGCTATTGCCGGTGCCGTCATTGTTGGCCTGTTTGTCCTCGTGGCCATTCTTGCCCCGCTGCTGGCCCCGTACGGCGGCAATGACTTGCCCGGCCGGACCGAAATCACGCCTACCAGCATTCCGGGACCAGGTGATATCGACGGATATCCGCTGGGCCTGGACCGCTTCGGCGGAGACGTGCTCTCCAAGCTCATCTGGGGCGCCCGGGCATCGCTGATCATCGGCGTGGTCTCCACGGCACTCGGCCTGCTGGGCGGAATGCTCCTGGGCGTCATTGCCGGCGGCCTGGGCGGCTGGGTGGACAGCGTTATCATGCGTTTTGTGGACATCCTGCTCTCCGTGCCGAACCTGCTGCTCGCAGTAAGCATTGCCGCGCTGATGGGCCAAAGCTCCATGGCGATCATGATCGCCATCGGCGTTTCCCAGGTGCCGATCTTCGCCCGCCTGCTGCGTTCGTCGATGATTTCCCAGCGCAGCGCGGACTACATCCTCTCCGCGCAGACCCTCGGCCTGAGCCGGCGGACCATCACCATGAGCCACCTGCTGCCCAACAGCACGGGTCCGCTGATTGTGCAGGCCACGCTGACGCTGGCAACGGCCGTCATTGACGCCGCAGCCCTGTCCTTCCTCGGCCTCGGCGGCGGACTGCCGCAGACCGCCGAGTGGGGCCGGATGCTTACCTACGCCCAGGCTGAACTGGCCGTAGCCCCGCAGCTGGCGTTCCTGCCCGGCATTTGCATCGCCATTACCGCGCTTGGCTTCACCCTGCTGGGTGAGTCACTGCGTGAAGCTCTGGATCCAAAGACCCGGCGCAAGTAACAGCACGCGCCGGGCCGGTCCCGGGTATTAAAAGGGAAGGTCCCCTCCCGCTCGAGGGGACCTTCCCTTTTTAATGGGCGGTTCTTCTTAATGGGGCGGTTTTTCGTCGAGCGACACGAGGTACTCGGCGTTTCCCCGGATGGCCGGCACATACCGCTGCAGTTCCGGGGAATCGACATGCTCGGCCATCAGGAACAGCAGGCCGGCCAGGGCACGGTCCGCGCGGCCTGCTGCGTGCAGGGTCAGGGCCTCGAAGACCCCCAGCGACACCGAGCCGGGAAACTCCTGCCGGGCACGGGCAAAAACGGCCAGGGACTCCTCCATGCGCCCCAGGTTCCGCAGGGTGCTGCCGTACTGAAGGCAGCACCTGCGCAATACGTCCCCCGAGAGGCCTGCCGCCAGGGCCTGTTCGTAGTACCCGGCGGCTTCCTCCTCCCGCCCGGCGGTGTCATGCGCCCCGCCGACCTCATAGAGGACCCGGGCGTTGCCCGGGTGCCGCCGCAGTACGCCCAGAAGGGCGGTAATGGTCGGCGCCATGTCCGCCCGGTCCCGGGCCGCGAACAACCCGTCCAGCTCGGCTTCCAGGGCACCGTCCAGGTCCTCCGCCGGCGCCCCGGCCGGCCGATCTGTTGGCTCCCCGGCCGGTTTCTCCGGCGCCCGGTCCCCCGCCGGACCCGACGTCGGCATCATGACTAGGAGGCCAGCTCGCCGTCAAGCTCTGCGTCGCCCTGGATGTTCAGTTCATTACCGGGGATGGAGGCCAGCAGCTTGCGGGTATACGGGTGGCGGGGATTGGAGAAGACTTCCTCCGATGTGGCCGCCTCCACCAGTTCGCCGTCCTTCATCACGCAGACATAGTCCGAAATCAGGCGGACCACTGCCAGGTCATGGGAGATAAAGAGGTAGCTCAGCCCGAACTCGCGCTGCAGGTCCCCGAGCAGTTGCAGGATCTGCGCCTGGACCAGCACGTCCAGCGCCGAGACCGGTTCGTCGCAGACAATCAGCTCCGGCTTCAGGGCCAGGGCACGTGCAATCGCCACACGCTGGCGCTGGCCGCCGGAAAGCTCGGCAGGATAGCGGTGCAGCATGTCATGCGGCAGTGCCACCTGGTCCATCAGCTCCAGGACGCGGCGACGGCGCTCCGCCCGGTCCCCGCGCTTGTACGTCTTCAGCGGTTCCTCCAGGATCCGCTCAATGGTGTACATGGGATCAAGGGAGGAGTACGGGTCCTGGAAGATCGGCTGCACCCGCTGCCGGAAGTCCCGAAGCTGGACCTTGTCCAGCTTCGCAACGTCCATTCCGTCAAAGGTCATGGATCCGGACGTGGGCTCGATCAGCTTGAGCAGCATGCGGGCGGTGGTGGTTTTGCCCGAACCGGACTCCCCCACAATGGCTACGGTCTTGCCGCGCGGGATATCCAGGGTGACGTTCTTTGCGGCATAGAAATCATCGGCACGTCCGCGGATCTTGAAGACCTTGGTCAGGTCGCGGAACTCCACAATGTTGTCCACGGCTGCGGTGTCCGTTGCCTTGTCCTCCGCTTCCGCGGCGGCGGGCAGGTCTGCCGTTCCGGGAGCTCCGGCGAAGGCACCGGGCCGCAGCCGGACGGCGGCAACACTGGGCGCTGCCCGGACCAGGGACTGGGTGTAGGGATGCTGCGGGTCCTCCAGCAGCTGCCGCGCCGGACCGGTTTCCACCACTTCACCGCGGTGCATCACCACCAGCTGAGACGCACGCTCTGCGGCAAGGCCCAGGTCATGGGTAATCAAAAGGACCGAGGTCCCCAGCTCTTCGGTCATGCGGTCGATCTGGTCCAGGATGGTCCGCTGCACGGTCACGTCCAGGGCGCTGGTGGGTTCGTCGGCAATGAGCAGCCGCGGGCGGCAGGCCAGGCCAATGGCGATCAGGGCGCGCTGGCGCATACCGCCGGAAAACTCATGCGGATACTGCTTGGCACGTTCCTTGGCATTGGGCAGCCCGGCCGCGGTCAGGACCTCCACCACTTTCCGGTCCACGTCCTTGGATGTGGCCATCCCGTGCACCAGCAGCGTTTCGGCTACCTGGGTCCCGATCCGGGTTACCGGGTTGAGGTTGGACATGGGGTCCTGCGGTACCAGGCCGATGGACCGGCCGCGGATGGCGCGCATCTTTGCTTCCGGCAGCCCTACGAGTTCCTGCCCGTCGAAGCGGATACTGCCGGAGGCCACCTTGCCGTTGCCGGGCAGCAGGCCGATCACGGCCATGGCCGTAGTGGATTTTCCGGATCCCGACTCGCCCACAATGGCCAGGGTCTCCCCGGCGGGAAGCGAGAATCCGGCATTCCGCACCGCGGCCACTTCGCCGTCCATGGTACGGAATTTCACCGCGAGGTTGCTCACCTCGAGCAGGGGGGAATCAGTGCTCAAATCAGTCATTTCCCCATCCTGCCCCACTCTGGCCCCATGTGACGCGTGTCTCTGCGCTGTTTACCTGTTTTTAATCATTTAGAATGGAAAATCCACGAAACAGAGGGATGGAGCGTCCCGGAGGAGTATCACGGTGACACGATCCGGCGCAGCACAATCCGGCGCAGCAAACCCCGCCCCCGGCCCGGACCGTCCCGCACTTTCCCGCCGTTCCCTCATCCGCGCAGGCGCGGCCGCCGCAGCCTTGATGCTCGCCGGCTGCACGGCCGAAGCCGCCGGCGAGGACCCCACTGCGGGACCATCCGCCACCGGCGGAAGCGGACCCACGGCCCGCTTCACCTTTGCGACGGCGGCCCGCCCGGTCACCTTGGACCCCGCTCTCGCCTCCGACACCGAATCCTTCCGGGTCAGCCGCCAGGTATTGGAAGGCCTGGTGGGCGTAGACGCCCTGACCTCCGCGCCGGTGCCCCTCCTGGCCACCGGATGGACCCAGTCCGAGGACCGCAAGACCTACACCTTCGAATTGCGCCGCGACGTCATGTTCCACGATGGTGAACCCTTCAACGCGGAAGCGGTCCGGCGGAACTTCGAACGCTGGTACCACCTGCCCGAATCGGTGCGGAGCGGCGGCTCCCTGATGTACAAGTCCGTGTTCCGGGGCTACTCGGACACGCCGGCCACCGCCGTCTACAAGAGCTGCGAGGTGGAGGACGAATACACCGTGCGGGTGGAGCTGAACACTCCGATGGAAAGTTTCATCGCTGCGCTCGCCGCGCCTCCGTTCGCCATCTCCTCCCCCAAGGCACTGGCCGAGGCCGGTGCGGATTCCCTGACCCGGGAACTCAACGGCCGCAGAGTCTCCGGGTACGGCGTCCACCCTGTGGGTACCGGGCCCTTCCGCTTTGTGGCCTGGAATGAAGACACCGTGGAACTCGCCGCCAACCCCGGGTACTGGGGTGAAAAGGGACAGATCGGTTCGGTGGTCTTCCGCACCATTTCCAGCCCCGAGGGCCGGCTGCGTGCCCTGAAGAAGGGCGAGGTGGACGGCTATGACCTGGTTACCGTCAACGACGTGGGCGACCTGGCCCGCAACGGGCAGCGGATCCAGCAGCGCGACCCGTATTCCGTACTGTATCTGGGCATCAACCAGAACTTCCCGGGGCTGGACAGCGTCCTGATGCGCCAGGCAGTAGCCCACGCCATCGACAAGCCCGCCGTCCTGGACGGACTGTTCCTCAACGGCACCAAACCCGCCAATCAGTTCATGCCGGAAAAGCTGGGGCTCACCTCGGATTCGGTCACCGGCTACGGCTACGATCCGGAGAAGGCCCGGGAACTGCTGGAAGAAGCCGGCTACGACGGGCGCGAACTGCCCTTCTACTACCCCCGGCGCGTCACCCGCAGCTACCTGCCCGCACCGGAGAAGGTCTACGCCCGGCTCAGCGCACAACTCACCGCCGCCGGATTCAACATCCGCCCGGTGCCCGTGGACTGGTCCGAGGGATACCTGGAAAAGGTGCAGGGCAAGGAGGACCGGGCATTCCACCTGCTCGGCCTCGCCGGCAGCTACGAAGGCGGAGACAACTTCCTAAGCACGCTGTTCGGCCGCTACACCGAAGAGTTCTCCTTTAATGACCCCGAGGTCTTCACCGGCATTGAAAAGGCCGCCCGCCTGCCGGAAGGCCAGGACCAGACCGACGCCTACCATGCCGTCTCCGACCGCATTTCCCAGCGCGTTCCGGCCGTGCCGCTGGCCTTCCCGATTTCCGCCCTGGCCCTCTCGCCCCGGGTTTCCTCCTACCCCACAAGCCCGGTTCTGCACGAGGTCTTTAACCGGGTCAGCCTCACGGACCGCTGAGCCGGCTTCGAACAGCAATCGGCCCCGACCTCCAAAAGCAGTATTCGTACTGCGATAATTTTAGGAAGGCACCCGCTCGGGGATACGCTTCTATGGCTAGCGCCCACGCGACTGGAGAAGAAGTTGACTGCTAATAGCCCGGCGGAGAATTCCGCAACGAAAACTGATGTACTGCTGATCGGCGGAGGCATCATGAGCGCTACCCTTGGGGCGTTCCTGAAGCAGCTGGCTCCGGACTGGGACATTTCCCTCTACGAGCGCCTCGATCGCGCGGGGCTGGAAAGCTCCGATCCCTGGAACAACGCGGGTACCGGCCATGCCGCCCTCTGCGAACTGAACTACAGCCCGGCCGCGGCCGACGGCTCCGTGGACCCGGCCAAGGCGGTGGGAATCAACGAGCAGTTCCAGGTCTCCCGCCAGTTCTGGTCACACCTGGTCTCCGAGGGCCATATTGGCAATGACTTCATCAACCCGCTGCCGCACATGAGCTTTGTCTGGGGCGATGCACATTCGGAATACCTGCGCCGCCGGCACGAATCCCTGAGCGCCCAGCCGCTGTTCAAGACCATGGAGTTCTCCGAGGATCCGGCCAAGCTGGCCGAATGGGCTCCGCTCATCATGGAAGGCCGCGATCCCGGGCAGCGGGTGGCCGCCTCCCGCGTGGCCGGCGGAACCGACGTCGACTTCGGCAACCTGACCCGGCAGCTGACCAACTACATGGGTGCCAACGGCGTGCACCTGAACTTCGGCCACGAGGTCGGCAACGTTACCCGCTCCTCCAACGGCGGCTGGGACGTCAAGGTCAAGGACCGGGCAACCGGAACTACCAGCACCGTGTCCGCCAAGTTCGTGTTCATCGGCGGCGGCGGCGGTGCCCTGCACCTGCTGCAGGCCTCGGGCATCCCCGAGGGCAAGGGCTTTGGCGGCTTCCCCGTCTCCGGCCAGTTCCTGCGTGCCACGGATGAATCCATCATTTCCCGGCACAATGCCAAGGTCTACGGCCAGGCTTCCGTCGGCGCCCCGCCCATGTCCGTGCCGCACCTGGATACACGCTTCGTCAACGGCAAGCGCTCCCTGCTGTTCGGCCCGTACGGCGGCTTCTCGCCGAAGTTCCTGAAGACCGGCTCCCTCCTGGACCTGCCGCTCTCGGTCCGTCCCACCAACCTCGTGCCCATGCTGGCCGTGGCGAAGGACAACATGAGCCTGGTCAAGTACCTGGTCACCGAGGTTCTGAAGACCCGGGAAGGCAAGACCGCAGCGCTGCAGGAATTCATGCCGCAGGCACAGACCGAAGGCTGGGACCTCATCACCGCCGGTCAGCGCGTCCAGGTCATCAAGAAGGACCCGAAGAAGGGCGGTGTGCTGCAGTTCGGCACCGAACTCATCACCGCCGCCGACGGCTCCATCGGAGCCCTGCTGGGCGCGTCACCGGGTGCTTCCACTGCGCCGCCCATCATGATCAATCTGCTCAAGCGGGCCTTCCCCCGGCAGTTTGACGGCTGGGAGCCGAAGATCAAGGAAATGATCCCGGGCTACGGCGTGAAGCTGAACGAAAATGAACGCCTGGCTGAAGAGATTGAAGCCGATACCAGCCGGGTTCTGGGCCTGTCCTAGTCTCCGCTTAACGCGGCTTACCGTTTTACGCGGCGCAGACCTGCTCCTCCGGCAGGTCTGCGCCGCGAACCAGTTATACCGCCGGTTTCCGGCGCCGCTCCGTTGCGCACCGCCCTTCCTTAAGGCAGGATCATGGATCGTTTGGCCAAGCTGTCCCTCTCGAACAGGGCCCTCATTGCCCTGATCACCGTGTTTGTAGCTGTTTTCGGGGTGATCTCCATGAGCTCCCTCAAACAGGAACTGATCCCGTCGCTGGAGTTCCCGCAGATCAGCGTCATAACGGCACTGCCCGGCGCCTCCCCCGAGGTGGTGGACGCGCAGGTGAGCGAACCCCTCGAAGGTGCCCTGACAGCGGTGGAGGGACTCGAGTCCTCCTCGGCGACGTCGCGCTCAGGCATTTCGACCATCGCCCTCACCTTTGCCTACGGCACCGATCTGGACCGGGCCCGCGGCCAGGTGGACCGTGCCATTTCCAACGCCCGGCAGCTCCTGCCCGAGGATACGAATCCACAGTCCCTTGCCGGCAGCATCAGCGACTTCCCCATCGTTTACCTCGCCGTCTCCTCCGATGAGCCGCTGGCCGAGCTGAATGCGGACCTGCAGCGGCTGACCGTTCCCCGCCTGCAGAAGATCGAAGGCGTGCGGACGGCCGAGGTCACCGGCGGATCCACCCGCCATGTGGCCATCCTCCCCGACCCTGCCGCGCTGGCCGCCCAGGGTGCCACGCCGTCGTCGATTGTGGATGCCCTGGAAAACAGCGGCGCCCTGCTTCCCGCGGGCACGGTGGATGAGGAAAGCCGGACGCTGTCCATCCAGGTGGGAGCACCGCTGGACAGCCTGGAGAAAATTTCCGCCCTGCCGATTGAATCCTCCTCCGACAGCGCCACGCCGGTAACCATTGGCGACGTCGCCTCCGTGGAGATCACGGAGGACGAAGCCACCTCCATCACACGCACCAACGGACAGGCCACCCTGGCCGTCTCCATCACAAAGACCCCTGCCGGGGACACCGTGGGCATTTCACACGAGGTCACGGACCTGTTGCCTTCCCTCCAGGACGAGTTGGGCAACGGTGCGAAATTCACCGTGATCTTCGACCAGGCGCCCTTCATCGAAAAATCCATTTCGGACCTCACCACCGAGGGGCTGCTGGGACTGGGCTTCGCCGTCCTGGTCATCCTGGTCTTCCTGCTCTCGGTCCGTTCCACCCTGGTCACCGCCGTCTCAATCCCGCTGTCCCTGCTGGTGACCTTCATCGGGCTGCTGGCCTTCGGCTATTCCCTGAACATCCTCACCCTCGGCGCGCTGACCATCGCCATCGGCCGGGTGGTGGATGACTCGATTGTCGTCATCGAGAACATCAAGCGGCATCTGGGCTACGGCGAGGACAAACGCACCGCCATCCTCACCGCCGTGCGCGAGGTGGCCGGTGCCGTCACCGCCTCCACCCTCACCACGGTGGCCGTGTTTGCACCCATCGCCTTTGTGGGCGGCCTGGCCGGGGAACTGTTCCGACCCTTCGCCGTCACCACGTCCCTGGCCCTGCTGGCCTCGCTGCTGGTGTCTCTGACCATTGTTCCGGTGCTGGCGTACTGGTTCCTGAAGTCCTCTCCGCCGGTGGCGGATCCGGAGGCCTACCGGGCCGAAGCCGAGGAAAAGGAGACCCGCAGCTTCCTGCAGCGCGGCTACCTCCCCATCCTGCGCGGCACGCAGCGCCACCCCGTCTACACGGTGGTGGCCGGGCTGATCATCCTCCTCGCCACCGCCGCCATGACACCCCTGCTGCCCACCAACCTGCTCGGCGACACCGGACAGAACACGTTCAGCGTGCGGCAGGAACTGCCTGCCGGCACCTCGCTGGAACGCACGTCCGAAGCAGCCGAACAGGTCGAGGAAGCACTGTCCGGCGTGGACGGGGTCAAGGATGTCCAGGTCACCATGGGCACTTCCACCTCCGGCATTGCGGCATTCACCGCCGGCGGGTCCTCGGTGGCCAACTTCACCGTAATTACCGAGGAAGGCGAGGACCAGGTGGCCCTGCGGGACGCTGTCCGGGCGGCCATTGAGGACCTCGACGACGCCGGCGACGTCACCCTGGGCAGCACCGGCGGCGGTTTCGGTACCTCGAACACCGTGGACATCAACCTCTCCGCCGGGGATCCCGCGGAGCTGCAGCCGGCCAGCGACGCACTGGTGGAAGCCATGTCCGATCTTCCCGGCGTCGCCCAGGCCAGCAGCAACCTCTCCTCCTCGCAGCCGGTGGTCCAGGTGACCATTGACCGTGCCAAGGCCGTGGCGGCGGGTCTGAACGAGCAGCAGATCGCCGGCCTGGTTGCCTCCACCATCAGCCCCCTGCCGGCCGGTTCGGTCCGGCTGGGCACTGACGACCTGCCCGTGCTGATCGGTGAGGGTACCCCCATCACGTCCCTGGAACAGCTCAATGCCGTCTCGGTGCCCGCAGGCGCCGGCTCGGTGCCGCTGAGCGAGCTGGCCACCGTGGAGGAGGTCTCCGTGCCGACGTCGGTCTCCTCCTCAGGCGGTGAACGCACCGCCATTGTGTCCGTCTCCCCGGACGGCGACAACCTGGGCGCCACCATTACCGAGGTCCAGGCGCGGCTGGCCGATGTTGACCTGCCGGCCAGCGTCACCGCCGAACTCAGCGGCGCCGCCACCCAGCAGAACGAGTCCTTCACCCAGCTGGGCCTGGCCCTGCTGGCCGCCATCGCCATTGTGTACGTGATTATGGTGGCCACGTTCAAGTCCCTCCTGCAGCCGCTGATCCTGCTGGTGTCCATTCCCTTCGCGGCCACCGGCGCGATCCTGCTGCTGCTGATCAGCGGCATCCCGCTGGGGCTGCCGTCCCTGGTGGGCATGCTGATGCTGGTGGGCATTGTGGTGACCAACGCCATTGTGCTGATGGACCTGATCAACCAGTACCGCCGTCCGCGGGGCAGCGAACCCGGCATGAACGTGGAGGACGCCATCTTCCGCGGGGCACGCCAGCGCCTGCGCCCCATCCTGATGACGGCGCTGGCCACCATCTTCGCCCTGACGCCCATGGCGCTCGGCGTGACCGGTGAAGGCGGCTTTATTTCCCGGCCGCTGGCAGTGGTGGTGATCGGCGGGCTGATCTCCTCCACGGCCCTGACCCTGATCCTGGTACCTGTGCTGTACCGGCTGGTGGAAGGATCCAGGGAAAAGCGGGCGCAGCGCAAGGAACAGGTCCCTGCTGCGGCCGATGCCTAGGCCCCTGCTGCGTTAGCCGGTCCCGGGAATGAACCGGGGCCGGCAACGGTTGGAACAAAAGTCTATGCATATGCATATACTTTAAGAACATTCCAACATCGGAGGCCAGCATGCAGATCGGCGTCTTCAGCGTCAGCGACATCACCCGGGACCCGGTCACCGGCCGCATCCCCACCGAGGGCGAGCGAATCAAGGCCGCCGTGGCCATCGCCAAAAAGGTCGAGGACATCGGGATGGATGTCTACGCCACCGGCGAGCACCACAACCCGCCCTTCTACGCCAGCTCCCCCACCACCCTGCTGGGTTACATTGCCGCGCAGACCGAGCGGATCATCCTCTCCACGACCACCACGCTGATCACCACCAATGACCCGGTGAAGATCGCCGAGGACTTCGCCATGCTCCAGCACGTCTCCGACGGCCGCGTGGATCTGGTCCTGGGCCGCGGCAACACCGCCCCGGTCTACCCCTGGTTCGGCAAGGACCCGCAGGACTCGGTGGAACTGACGGTGGAGAACTACAACCTGCTCCGCCAGCTCTGGGACAAGGAGACAGTGAACTGGGAAGGCAAGTTCCGCACCCCGCTGCGCAACTTCACGGCCACGCCCCGCCCGCTCGACGGCGTCGCCCCCTTTGTCTGGCACGGCTCCATCCGCACGCCGCAGGTGGCGGAAATTGCCGCCTACTTCGGTGACGGATTCTTCGCCAACAACATCTTCTGGCCCAAGGAGCACTACATGCAGCTGATCGGGCTCTACCGGGAACGGTACGAGCACTACGGCCACGGCCGTGCCGACCAGGCCATTGTGGGCCTTGGCGGACAGTTCTTTATGCGGAAGAACTCCCAGGACGCGGTGAACGAATTCCGCCCCTACTTCGACAACGCCCCGGTCTACGGGCACGGGCCGAGCATGGAGGACTTCACCGCGCAGACCCCGCTGACCGTGGGCAGCCCGCAGGAGGTGCTGGAGAAAACCCTGAGTTTCCAGGAGTACTTCGGCGACTACCAGCGCCAGCTCTTCCTGATCGACCATGCCGGCCTGCCGCTTAAGACGGTGCTGGAGCAGCTGGATCTGTTCGGCGAGTATGTGCTCCCGGAGCTGCGCAGGGAATTCGATTCCCGCCGCCCGAAGGACGTTCCGGACGGTCCCACGCATGCCGGCCGCGTTGCCGCACGCGACGCCGCCCGTCATGCCGGGGCCGGGGTGCCCGCAACAGCCTCCGCCGTTCAGTAGGCTGGAACCATGCACTCCTCGAACAACCCGACCCCCAAGCAGGCAGCCGAAGCGTGGGAATCCCTGTTCCGCGTACAGGTAGGCGTGATGCGCCGGCTGCAAAAGGACGCGGAGTTCAAGGACCTGACCATGCGGGAATACGATGTGCTGTTCAACCTGACCCGCTGCCCGTCCGGCTGGACCCGGCTGAACGAGCTCAACGAGCACCTGCTGATCAGCCAGCCCAGCCTCAGCCGGATGGTGGACCGGCTCGAAGCCCGCGGCCTGGTCAAGCGCCGGCCCGCGGAGCAGGACCAGCGCGGCGTGGAGCTGTCCCTCACCGATGAAGGCCGCGAGGTGCAGAAACGCCTGGGCCGGATCCATGTGCGCGGCATCCATGACCTGCTCACCCCGGCGCTGGACCGCGACGAGCTGGCCACACTGAAGGAACTCACGGACAAGGTACTGGCCAGCCTCACCGATTAGGTCCCGCCCGGGCACTGCCGGCCCGGACTAGACGGCTTTCTCCTCCGCACCCAGCGGCGGGTCGGCGAACGCCAGCCGGGGAACCAGCAGCAGCACGGCCGCGGCCACGAACGCCGTCACCGAGCACACCGTCCACACCGTCAGGTAACCCTCCAGCGGCGCGGCGGTCACTGCGGTTCCGCCGGAAAGCGCATTCGCCGCTGTGCTGGCCAGGGCGATGCCGAACACTGCCGAGGCGAAGGACCCGCCAATGGTCTTGGTGGTGTTGGTGAGCCCGGTTGCCATGCCGGTGCGGTTCATCGGCGCGGCCGCTGCCGCAGCCGACGGAAGCGCCGCCACCAGGGCTCCGGAGCCGAGTCCGGCCACCACCATGTTGGCCAGCGCCTGCGGCAGCGTGTCATGGAAGGGCAGGAACATGGCGTATCCGACGCCGACCAGCAGTGCCGCCCCCACCAGGGTGTTGCGCGGGGTGGTGCGCCGGGCGGCCACCGGGAACAGCAGTGCACCCACCAGCAGGGCCAGCACATAGCTGCCGATGATGATGGACACCTGGGATGCTTCCAGCCCCAGCCCGTAGCCGTGCTGTGCCGGGTCGGTGCGCGCAAAGGTGGACATGGGCGCCTGCGCACCCAGCACCGAGATGCCGAACAGGCCGGCGGTCAGCTGGACCGGCCACATGGACGGGCGGCGCAGCATGGCGAAGTCCACCAGCGGATCCCTGCGGCCGAGCTCGTAGCGGACAAAGGGAATGAACGCCGCAACGCCGGCGGCCAGCACGGCCCAGGCCCACCAGGTACCGGGTCCGTTGATCCGCAGGAACGTCAGGCCGGAGGTCAGGGTCAGCAGCCCAACAGCCAGCAGCACAAATCCCGTGCGGTCCACGGTGCCGCCGTCCAGCGAGTCGGACTCCGGGACGCCGAAGTGCACTGCGAAAATACACAGGGTCACGGCCATTGCGGGGAAGGACAGCGTCAGCCAGAGCATCCCCGCGAACCGTTCCACCAGCACGCCACCCAGCAGTGCCCCGCCGATCACCCCCAGTTCCAGCGCGCCCACCAGCAGGCCGGCGGCCTTCCGGGTCAGCACGGCCCGGTTCGGGGCGTGGCGGAGCCGGCTGAAAATCAGAGCTATTTCCATGGGCAGCCAGACCACGTAGAACCCCTGCAGGGACCAGGCCGCCAGGAACGTCCAGAAGCCGGGCGCGAAGGCCACGCCCCAGGAGGCGGCGGCCGTCAGGACCGTGGACACGAGCAGGATGCGCTTGTGCCCGTAGATATCCCCAAGCTTGGCCAGGAGGGGCACCGCGAGGGCGCTGAGCATCAGCTGGGCGGATTCGAACCAGTTGACGTCGCCGTCGTCGATCCCCAGGTGCCGGGCGATGTCGGTGAGCATGGGGGTGTAGTAGCCCTGCAGGATGCCGCTGGTCAGTTCCACCAGCACCAGGAATCCCACTACGGGTCCGAGCATCCGCAGCCCTGCCGCCGGCAGAGCGGTCATCAGAGTGCACCCATCAGGGCGCGGTAAAACAGAATGCCCTCGCCGAAGGTTTCAATGCCCAGCTTTTCATTGTCGGCATGGATGCTTGCCCGGTCCGCTGCACTCATCCGGAACGGGGCAAACCGGTAGACCGCATCGCAGATGGTGGTAAAGCGGCGGGCATCGGTCCCGCCGAGCATGATGTACGGCACCGGGACGGCATCCGGGAACGTTCCGCTGATGGTCTCTTCCAGCAGCGCAAACTGGGCGTTGGTGGTGGCCGAGACCGGTGAGGGCTCGTTGCCTTCCACCACATGCAGGGACACTTTGGGGTCCCGGATGACCGTGCGGAGGCGGGTAAGCGTGGATGCCACGCTCTCGCCCACGGCTACCCGGATATTCGCATTGGCGCTGGCGCGGGTGGCCAGGACGTTGGATCCCTTGCTGCCGCGCAGCTGGGTAATGGCCACGGTGGTGCGCGTCATGGCATTGGGCTCCCCGCCGAGCAGTCCGAAAACCCGGGTCAGCGGACGCCGCAGCCGGCGCACATTCCCCAGCACCAGCCGGGGAAGCAGCGGGGCGGCCGCGGAGAGCCGCTCCACCATTTCCACGGTCACCTCGGGCAGGGCTGCGGGGAAGGGGCGGCGCTCCAGGCGGAGGATCGCCCGGGCCAGGCGCGCGGTGGCTCCCATCCGGTTCGGCGTGGATGCGTGCCCGCCGGGATCTTCGGTGGCCAGTTCGACGTCGAGGATCCCCTTTTCGGCCACGCCCACCACGGCCAGCGGTGCCTGGACGAAGGGAAAGGCGCCGGAGGCCACGGCGCCGCCTTCATCCAGCACCAGCCAGGGCCGGATGCCGCGCCCGGCGAGCAGGGCTGCGGCCGCGGCGGCCGTGTCACCGGCGGTTTCCTCGTTGTTGCCGAAGGAGAAGTAGATGTCCCGTGCCGGGGTGAAGCCTTCTGCCAGCAGCTGCTCGGCGGCTTCGAGCACGGCGGCCAGGGCGCCCTTGTCATCCAGGGCCCCTCGTCCGCAGATGGAGGTGTCGGTGATGGTGCCGGCGAACGGCGGATGCTCCCAGGCTGCCGGGTCCTCCACCGGGACCACGTCATAGTGGGCCATCAGCACCGCGGGACCGCGGGCATCACCGGTTTCCGCGTTGCCGCCCGCCCAGCGGTAGAGCAGGCCGTGCCCGTTGACCCGTTCCAGCTCCAAGCCGGCCGCGACGCGGGGAAAAAGTTCGGGCAGGGCGGCGAAAAACGCGTCGAACTGGTCTGTTTCCACCTCCTCCGGGATCCGGGAGGAGACGGTGCGGAAGGTCAGGAGCCGGGCCAGTTTCGGTGCCGCGTCCCTGCCGGTCCGGAGTGCGGAAGGCGCAGGCGCGGCGGAACCGGTCCGCGGGTCAATGGTGCTGTGCATGGGGCGAGTGTAGCGGCGGTGTGGTGCAGCTCACGCCCGGGACGCGAACCTGCAGCTACATTACGACGGCGGCCTGCCGGGCACCCGGCGTCGCCCTGCCCCTGGACTGCTGTCCCTGCACTATTGTCCCTGCACTGCTGCCCCTGTCACCGCTGCCACCGCGTCGATGACGGCGCTGGCTGCGTGCTCCATTTCCGCCGGCGTGGTGTGCGGGGAGAGGGTGAAGCGCACGGCTGTCTGTGCAGTTTCCCGGTCCAGTCCCATGGCGGTCAGTACGGCAGAGGGCTCATCGGAACCCGCCGCGCAGGCCGAGCCGGAGGAGCACAGCACTCCGCGGCGCTCCACCTCCAGCAGCACGGCCTCACCTGCGGTGCCGGGAAAACAGAAGGATGCATGTCCGGGCAGCCGCTGCACGGCCGGCCCGGTCAGTAATGCGCCCGGCACACCGCCGAGCACCTCCCGGATGAAGCGGTCGCGCAGCCCGGCGGTGCGGCGGGCCGCGGCATCCTGTTCGGCGACGGCGAGCGCCAGTGCCGCGGCAACGGCGACGGCACCGGCGACGTTTTCCGTCCCCGACCGTTTCCCGCGCTCCTGCCCGCCGCCGTGCAGCAGCGGTTCCAGCGGCAGTGCGCCCCGGACATACAGCAGGCCGCAGCCGGCGGGGGCGCCAAGTTTGTGCCCGGAAATGCTCATGGCGTCCACCCCCAGGTCCCTCACCTGTACCGGCAGCCAGCCGGCCGCCTGCACCGCATCGGTGTGGAACGGGACGCCCAGGGACCGGCAGGCACTGGCGACTTCGGTCACGGGCTGAAGAGTTCCCACCTCGTTGTTGGCATACATGATGGTGCACAGCGTGGTATCCGGCGTCAGGGCCGCGGCGGCTGCCGCCGGGTCCACCCGCCCGTCGCCGTCCACGGGCAGGAGTGTCAGGCGGAATCCGTGGGACCGTTCCAGGTAGCGCAGGGATTCCAGCACGGCGGGGTGTTCCACCTGGCTGGACACAACATGGCGTCCGCGGGGTGCGGCAAGCGCCAGCCCCTTGACCGCCAGGTTGTCGGCTTCGGTTCCACCGGAGGTGAACACGATGTCGCCGGGCCTGCAGCCCAGCGCCGTGGCCGCCGTGGTTCGTGCGTAGTCCAGGGCGGCCGCAGCACCCGTACCACGCAGGTGCCGGCTGGAGGGATTACCGAATTCCGTGGTCAGGAGCGGCTTGATCAGCTCCAGGATTTCGGTGCGCACCGGAGCGCTGGCCGCGGCATCGAGGTAAATCACCGGGTGTCCGCCATGTCCAGTCCAAGGTCCAGTGCCCGGACACTGTGGGTGAGGGCCCCGGCGGAGATCAGGTCCACTCCGGTGGCGGCTATGGCGGCCACGGTGTCGAGCCGGACATTGCCGCTGGCTTCGGTCAGGGCCCGGCCACCGATCAGCTCCACGGCGCGGCTCAGCTGCGCAGGAGTGAAGTTATCCAGCAGGACGGTGTCCGCTCCTCCGGCCAGGACTGCCTCGATCTGGTCCAGGCGGTCCACCTCCACCTCAAAATGGACAGTGTGCGGGAGCTGCGCGCGGGCCCGGCGCAGCGCCCGGGAGAGCTCCTCGCCGGTGCCCAGCAGTGCCAGATGGTTGTCCTTGGCCATCACGGCGTCCGAAAGGGAGAACCGGTGGTTGAAGCCCCCGCCGCAGCGGACGGCATGGCGTTCCAGGATACGCAGCCCGGGGGTGGTCTTGCGGGTATCGGTAATCCGTGCCGATGTACCACGGGTTTCCGCCACGAACGCCGCCGTCACCGTGGCGATTCCGCTCAGCCGCTGGGCCAGGTTCAGTGCCACCCGTTCGGCGGTGAGGATGGCGCGCGACGGGCCGCTGATCTCCGCCAGGACGGCACCGGCGTCGAACGCTTCACCGTCCCGGACCCGGAGCGCCACACGGGTTTCCGCCGAGGTGGCCCGGAAGGCTGCTTCAAGGACCTGGCTGCCGCAGAAGACTCCTGCCTCCCGTGCGGTCAGCTGCGCCGTGCCGTGAGCCTCCGCCGGGATCAGCGCCGTGCTGGTCAGGTCTCCCCATGGTGCGTCCTCGGCCAGGGCCGCGGTAACAATGCGTTCGACGGCGGCCGGATCCGCTGCCGGGATCTCCTGGGTGTTCATACTCTTACGTCCGTTCTCTCCCGCCGCGCAGGGATATGCGGGCTGTCCGTTCGGTAATGTGCCCCGAGCGAGGTGTGCCGCTGCAGGGCAGCACCCACCAGCAGCCGGGCGCAGGTGAGCAGGTTCGCGGTTTCCCGCTCCGCCACGGAGCTTCCTGCCGGCGGCAGCCAGGACGCCAGCTGCCGGGCAGCAGCGGCCAGGCCGTCGGCGTTGCGCAGCACTCCGGCGGAGCCGGACATCAGTGCCTGCAGCCGGTCCCGGGTAACCACTGCATACCCGCCGCCCTCCGGCCCGGCGGGACCCTGCGCGGCTAAACTCTGCAGCACTGAAGCCGGGAGAACCGGGGCCTGTGGAACCGAAGCCTGTGGAGCTGATGCCTGTGGAACCGAAGCCTGCGGAACTGAAGCCTGCCGGCCGACCGTTCCGGGCATCAGGGCTCCGGGCTGTGGGGGTCCGGATTGCTGGGCTCCGGTTTCGGCTTCGGCATCGGCTTCGGCTTCGGCTTCGGCTTCGGGCCAGGGCACGCCGGCCCGGACTGCGGCAGCGGTACGTGCCCCGAACACCAGGGCCTCGAGCAGTGAGTTGGAGGCCAGCCGGTTGGCACCGTGCACGCCGGTACAGGCGTTCTCCCCCACGGCGTAGAGACCGGGGACCGAGGTACGCCCGGCAAGGTCCGTACTGATTCCGCCCATCCAGTAGTGCGCCGCCGGTACCACCGGTACCGGCTCCCGTTCCCAGTCAAAGCCATGGGCTGAGGTAAGCGCGTCCAGGCCCGGGAAACGGCGGGCGAGGTATCCCGGACCGTGCCGGTGCCCGAGGCCGGTGGCGTCCAGGAAAACGCGGTGCGCTCCTGTCTCCTGCAGATGGAGCGCAATGCCGCGGGCCACCACATCCCGGCCGGAAAGCTCGGCTCCAGCTTCGGCTCCGGACCCGGCTCCGGACCCTATGTCCGAGTCCGTATCGGAGCCGGATCCTGCGACCAGGCCTGTATCGGCGCCTGCCCCCGCGAGGAACCGGATTCCGGCAACGTCCCGAAGTACCGCACCCTCGCCGCGCACAGCCTCGGACACCAGCGGATGGCCGGGGACGTCCAGTGCCGTGGGATGGAACTGGAAAAACTCGAGATCCGCCAGCGCTGCCCCCGCACCGGCGGCGAGCGCAACACCGTCGCCGGTGGCAGAGGCGGGATTGGTGCTCTGTGCGTAGAGCTCCCCCGCACCACCGGTCGCCAGCACCAGGGCAGTGACGGGCAGAATGCTCAGTACGCCGTCGGGATCCTGCACCTGAAGCCCCGCAACCCGCCCGCGTGCCAGCACAATATCCGTGGCAAAGGTGTGCTCGCGGATGCCGATTTTCGGTTCGGCACGCACCGCAGCCGTCAGCGCCACCGCAATCCCGGCGCCGGTGGCGTCTCCGTTCACGTGCAGCACGCGCCGGGCACTGTGTCCGCCCTCCAGCCCGGGTTCGGGATCAAAGTCCACCCCGAGCCGGACCAGTTCGGCAATGTGTTCGGCCGCCTCGGTGCACAGCGCAGCGACGGCTTCCGGGGTGTTGGTGCCTGCGCCGGCCTTCAGCGTGTCCTGGATGTGGAGGCGGACGGAATCCGGACCCCGGAGCACAGCGGCAATCCCGCCCTGCGCATACGGAGTGGCACCGCTGAGCAGTTCGCCCTTGGTCACCAGAGCGACGTCCAACCCGGCGCGCGCGGCACACAGTGCGGTGTAGAGCCCGGCAACTCCGCTGCCCACAACCGTCAGGGGCAGCGTCACGGGCGGACTGCCAGCATGCGCTCCAAGGCGGTGCGTGCGGGGGCGGCGACGTCATCCGGCACGGTGATGCGGTTATGCTGCTCACCGCGGACCAGACCCTCCAGCACCCACGCCAGGTAGCCGGGATGGATCCTGTACATAGTGGAGCAGGGGCAGATCACCGGGTCCAGGCAGAAGATGGTGTGCTCCGGGTGGGCGGCGGCGAGCCGGCGGACCATGTTGATCTCCGTGCCCAGGGCAAAGGTGCTTCCCGGTTCGGCGGCCTCGATCGCCTTGCGGATGTAGTCGGTGGAACCGGACTCGTCAGCTGCATCCACTACCGGCATGGGGCACTCGGGATGCACGATCACCCGCACCCCCGGGAACTGCTGCCGTGCCGCGGTGATCTGGTCCGTGGTGAAGCGCTTGTGCACTGAGCAGAAGCCGTTCCAGAGCAGGACCCGGGAGTGCCGCAGTTGTTCTTCCGTGTTGCCGCCCAGCGGCAGGCGCGGATTCCACATGGGCATGGCCTCCAGCGGGATGCCCATGGCCTTGGCGGTATTGCGGCCCAGGTGCTGGTCCGGGAAAAACAGCACGCGCTGCCCCCGCTCGAACGCCCAGGCCAGAACAGCCGCAGCATTGGAGGAGGTGCAGACAATCCCGCCGTGCCGGCCGCAGAATGCCTTCAGGGCCGCCGAAGAGTTCATGTAGGTCACGGGAATGACGGGCGCCGCTCCGGCAGTCTCCCGGCCGCGGAAAACGGCCTCCAGCTGCTCCCAGCACTCTTCCACTGAGTCAATGTCCGCCATGTCCGCCATGGAGCAGCCCGCTGCCAGGTTGGGCAGGAGTACTGCCTGCTCCGGCCCGGACAACAGGTCCGCGGTTTCCGCCATAAAGTGCACGCCGCAGAACACGATGGCTTCTGCCTCGGGGCGGGAAGCAGCAGCCTGGGCCAGCTGGAAGGAATCCCCCACGAAATCCGCATGGCGCACCACTTCATCCCGCTGGTAGAAGTGCCCAAGGATCACCACGCGGTCCCCCAACCCGGCTTTGGCCGCCGAGATCCTGGCCTCCAGTTCCTCGTCCGAGGCCTCGAGGTATTCCGAGGGCAGCGCACCCTGGCGCGGTGTTGCTGCCGGCGCGGGATCAGCGGCAGAGGCCCCTGGTCCGTACTGCGGCAGGGCGGCGCCGTCGAACGCCCAGGGCGGCGAGGCCAGGCCGGGCCCGCAGGTCGAGGACGCGGCTGCTGCCTTGTCGCGGCTGATCAGCCGAATGGCTGTTGCCACGCTGGCGCCGGGAGTAGCTTCCATGCTCATTCGGTGCTCCGTTGCGGTGTTGAGGGAACAGGACCGGGCACCGTGTCCGGGTCCGGGGTGTAGCGGTAGAGACGCGGCGGGCGGTGCCGGCCGCCGGCGAGGTAGTGCTCGGTCGCGGAGATCTGTGGTGTTGCCCGCAGCTGGCGGCGGAAATTTCCAGGGTCCAGTTCGCGTCCCAGAACCGCCTCGTAGACTTCGCGCAGCTGCGCCAGGGTAAACAGCTCCCCCAGAAAGGCATAGGCCGCCTGCCCGTACTCGGTTTTGTTCCGCAGCCGCCACAGGGCGTAGTCCACGATGGTGTTGTGGTCAAAGGCCAGCTCCCCGACGGCGTCGGCCCGGAACCAGCGCACGTTGTCGCTTTCCCTGGCAAGCGCCGCTTCGTCCGGCTGGACCAGCGCCCAGTAGACAATCGAGACCACCCGGGGCGACGGCGAGCGCTCCGGACCGCCAAAGGCGTAGAGCTGCTCCAGATAGCGCGGAGTGAGCCCGGTGGTGTCAGCCAGATTCCGGGCGGCTGCGTCCTGCAGGGATTCCCGGGCTGCCAGCGGACCGCCCGGAAGTGCCCACCGGTCCCGGTAGGGTTCCCGTATCCGCCGCACGAGCGGGAGCCAGAGCTCCGGGCGCCCTGTGTCCCCGTCCCGGCGCAGAGCGAAAATGACGGTGGAGATGGCCAGGGACGGCGGTGCCAGTTCACGCTCGGATACGTTGGCGTAGGGGGAATACACGGCTCCCCTTTCCGGGGCACTAGTAAAAGTCAGAATGACTGTAACTCATCCGGGCCGAAAAGATGGCCTTCATCACAGTGCGCCCGGTGCCGGCCGGACTCAGGGATCCGAGACGGCTGCCGCGTTCAGCAGCGGCAGCATCCGGCCTTCGAAATGCGTGTTGAGCACAATCACCGAGGACGTCCGCAGCACGGTATTGGTGGCCACAATTGCGTCGATGACCCGCTGCAGGTCCGAGTTGGACCGCGCCGCCACCCTGGCCAGGAGATCACTTTCACCGGACACGGTATGCACTTCCTGGATCTCCGGAATCCGGGACAGTGCCTGCACCACCGCGTCGTGGCCGGTATCCTGGCGGATGGTCAGGGAGCAGTACGCCACCACGTCATAGCCGAGGGCTTCGGCATCAATCCGCGGACCCCAACCGGCGATCACGCCCGTCTGCTGCATCCTGTCCAGCCTCGCCTGCACAGTGGCCCGGGCCACCTCCAGCCGCCGGGATGCCTCAAGCACCGACATCCGGGGGTTGTCGGTAAAGAGTGTGACAATGCGGGCGTCCAGCGCGTCGGTTGGCATGGGGTCCTTTGCTTAGAGAAGTCTGCAGCCGTGAACAATGATTGTCAGTGTACAAATTGTAGAGCCGACGTGGGTCACAGTCGGACATGACTGGACACAAACCGGTCCTAAGATGGAATCCGGTGTACATTCCCGCCAGCCGCCTGACGCCGGTCCGGCAGATGCACCGGCAGCCGCCCCAACGTTCTAAGGCCTTTTCCTTTTATGCCCGGTTCCGCCCTCCCGTCCCGTACCGATACGCCTTCTCCGGCCGGGAAAGACTCCGGGTCACAGAAAAAGATGCAGCCGCGGCACCTGGTTCTGATGAGCCTGGGCAGCGCCATCGGCACGGGACTCTTCGTCGGCTCCGGCGCAGGCATTGCGGCAGCCGGCCCGGCCGTGCTGATCTCCTTCCTGGTTGCCGGAACCATGGTGATCCTGGTGATGCGCATGATGGGCGAAATGGCCGCTGCGGATCCCAACAGCGGCGCGTTTTCCGTTTATGCGGAAAAGGCGCTCGGCCGCACTGCCGGGACGACCGTCGGCTGGCTCTGGTGGATCCAGATAGTCATTGTCATTGCGGCCGAGGCCACGGCGGCCGCCGCCATTGTCACGTCCCTGATCCCCGGCGTCGAGCAGTGGATCCTGGCCCTGGCCTTCATCGTTGTCTTCACAGCCATCAACCTGGCAGGGGCCGCCAGCCTGGGCGAGTTTGAGTACTGGTTTGCCATCCTGAAGGTGGCAGCCATCATCATTTTCCTGGCGGTGGGAGCCGCGTTCATCGCCGGCTGGCTTCCGGGCGCTGACTCCCCCGGGGTGGACAACCTCTTCAACAACGGCGGATTTATGCCCAACGGCATTACCGGGGTGGCCGCGGGCCTGCTGCTCGTGGTGTTCGCGTTCGGGGGTACCGAAATTGTCACCATTGCTGCCGCGGACACCGAGGAACCGTCCAAATCCATTGCGGGGGCCATCACCTCGGTGATCTGGCGGATCCTGATCTTCTACATCGGTTCTGTCCTGGTGATGGTCACGGTGCTGCCCTGGGACAACGAGGCCCTCAACACGGGCCCCTTTGTGGCTGTGCTGCACGCAGCCCAGGTGCCTGGAGCAGACACCGTGATGGCCGTGGTGATCGTGATCGCCCTGCTCTCGGCCATGAATGCGAATCTCTACGGGGCCTCACGGATGATCTACTCGCTCGGCGACCGCGGTCGCGCACCGGCCGCCCTGGCGAGGCTGGGCCGCGGCGGGGTCCCCCGGCGCGCGGTTGTGGCCTCGGTGGCCTTCGGGTTCATTGCCGTGGTGCTGAACTACCTCTACCCGGACACCGTGCTGATGATCCTGCTGAACCTGGTGGGTTCCACCTGCCTGGTGGTGTGGGGCATCTCGATTGTTTCGCAGATAATCCTGCGCCGCCGGGCCGATGCCGCCGGAGTGGAACTGACGTTCCGGATGTGGGCGTTCCCCTGGCTCTCCTACTTTGCCCTGGCACTGCTGGCGGCGATTGTGGTGCTTGGTTTCTTCGACGCGGCCGTCCGCGTGCAGCTGGTGGCCACGGCCGGTCTGACGGCCGTGCTGGTCCTCCTGGCCTGGCTGTTCGACCGCCGCACCACCCGCCGGTCCCGGACAGCAGCGGCGGACCCGGCAGAATAGCCCCGGCCCGCCGCTGCCCGGCCATCCGGGCAGCCGTCCCGGCTACCGGCCCTTGCGCCGCTTGGGCAGGAATTCTGCGTCAACCGCGCTCTTCGCCCGCTTCTCGGCGCGCTTTTCCTTTAGTGCCTTGCCGTGCTTCTTTGAACTGGATCCCTGCGGAGATTTACCTGACATGTCCGGCTCCTGACTCAAGGGGATGGATGTCTGGAAACCATACGCGGATACCGGAGGGATTCCAGCCCTTTTCCGAAACCTGATGTCAGCACCGCCGCATACCGGCTGCGAACAGATTGCCTAGGCAAAGGCGGGAGGGAATGGAACGTTTGTACAGAATGTGCAGCAATTCCGGGACGAATTGCCCAGCGTGATGCAAGCCACTAGATTGCCCCTATGGATAACTCTATGGATCCGGCGCCCCTGGCGCCGGAGGAACTGCGCAGGCTGTACCGCCTGATCACCGCCGCACGGCAGCTGGATCTCGCCGCCGTGGCCTGGCAGCGTCAGGGGATTATTCCCGGCTATGCCCCTGCCCTGGGCCAGGAAGCCGCCCAGGTGGGCAGCGCCTTCGCCATGGACCCTAAACGCGACTTTATCTTCCCCACCTACCGCGAAATGGGTGCGGCACTGGCCCTGGGCGTGGACATGACCGAGTACATGTCCACCCACAAGGCCAGCTGGCATGGCGGTCTCTACGATCCGGTGCGCACCGGATTTGCTCCAATCCAGGCAGTGGTCGGCGGTTCCGTGCTGCACGCGGTGGGTTGGGCCCACGGCCAGACCCTGAACGGCGGCACGGGCGGCGTGGCACTGACCTATTTCGGTGACGGCGCCAGCTCGCAGGGTGATGTCCATGAGGCCATGAACTTTGCCGGCGTACTGAAGGCCCCGGTGATTTTCTTCGTCCAGAACAACGGCTGGGCCATTTCGCTGCCCACCGAGGCACAGGTGGCGGGCGGCACGGTTGCAGCCCGCGCTGCCGGGTACGGCATGCGTGCCATCACTGTGGACGGCAATGACGCCCCCGCCGTCGTTTCCGCCACCCGCGAGGCGGCAGCCCATGCCCGCGCAGGGCATGGTCCGGTGCTGATCGAGGCCATGACTTACCGCCGCGGTCCGCACTCCACCAGCGACGACCCCGGGCGCTACCGCAGCCTGGATGAGGAACGCCGCGACGCCGGCCCGGACCCCGTCCAGCTGCTGGCCGACCGGCTGCTGGCCGAAGGCCTGGCGGACCGGGACTTCCTGGATGCCGCCCTCGAAGAAGCAAAGGACAACGCCGAACGCATCCGCGAAGGCGTGGAAGCCCTGGGCCCGCGGCCGGGCACGGAGATGTTCGACTTTGTCTATGCCGAACCCACCGAAGCACTCAAGGCCCAGGCGCGTGCCTGGCGGGAGGAATCCGAACATGTCTGAGCAGCTTACCGAGGCAGTACCCTCCTCCGATCTGGCCGAAGCGGCCCGCAACACCGAAGACACGGCTGCCACCCGCCAGTCTGCCACCACGCCGCCCGCGCCGTCCGGCCGCGGCCAGGTAGAGCAGCTTTCCATGCAGCAGGCCCTCAACCGTGCCCTGGCCGAAATCCTGGCCGAAGATCCCAAGGCCCTCGTCCTGGGCGAGGACGTAGGCCGGCTGGGCGGGGTTTTCCGCATCACGGACGGCCTGCAGAAGCGTTTCGGTGTCGACCGGGTCATGGACACTCCCCTGGCCGAATCCGGCATCCTGGGTATGTCCGTGGGCCTGGCCATGGCAGGCTTCCACCCCATTCCCGAAGTGCAGTTTGACGGGTTCGCTTATCCGGCCGTCAACCAGATCATCACGCAGCTGGCCCGGATGAACTACCGCAGCCGCGGCACCCTGCCCATGCCGGTGACCCTGCGGGTACCCAGCTTCGGCGGAATCCGCGCCCCCGAGCACCACGGAGAATCGCTGGAAGCACTGTTCGCCCATGTTCCGGGGCTGAAGGTCGTCTCCCCCTCGAGCCCGCATGAGGCCTACCACCTGCTCAGGCATTCGGTGGCTGTTCCGGACCCGGTGATCTTCATGGAACCGAAGTCCCGCTACTGGCAGAAGGGCGAAGTGAACCTTGGCCACGCCGGCCCGGTGGAGGGCGCCAAGGTGGTCCGTCCGGGCAGGCACGTCACCCTCGTGGCGTGGGGCGCCATGGTGGCACGCTGCCTCCAGGTGGCCGAACTGGCCGCCGAAGACGGCATTGAGGTGGAGGTCCTGGACCTGCGCTGGCTGAAGCCGATCGACGCCGCCGCCCTGGCCGAATCCGTCGGCCGGACCCGGCGCGCCGTCGTCGTCCATGAGGCGCCGCTGACCTCCGGCCTGGGCGCCGAGGTGGCCGCGCTGATCACCGAGCACTGCTTCGACACCCTGCGCGCCCCGGTTGGGCGGGTCACCGGATTCGACGTACCGTATCCGTCAGGAGACCTTGAAGACGAATACATCCCGAACATCGACCGCATCCTGTTCGGGATCCAGCGAGTATTGGAGTACCGGCGTGGCTGAAATTTCCTTCCCCCTTCCCGACCTCGGCGAAGGACTGATCGAAGCCACCGTCCTGGAATGGCTTGTGGCCGAAGGCGACCAGGTGGAGCGCAACCAACCGCTGGTGGAGGTGGAAACCACCAAATCCGCAGTGGAACTCCCCTCCCCGCAAGCCGGGAAGGTAGCCCGCATCTACGGGGAACCCGGCGACAGGATCAATGTGGGCGAGCCGCTTATTGTGTTCGAAGTGCCGGACAACACCGCCGGCATTGTCGGTACCGTTCCGCAGGAGGCCCCGGCGAAGCGCCGGGTCCGGCTGAGCGCCGTCCTGGACGAGGACTGACCGGTGTCCGGCTACGGCTCCCTGGTGGAAGGCACCGATCCTCGATTGGATGTCCAGGTGTTCGCGGGCGACGACGACGGCGCGGACTCCCGCCGTCCGGTCCTGCTGCTGCATGGATTTGCCTCCGACTCGCAGTTGAACTGGCACAATTCCGGCTGGGTGAATGCCCTGCTCACCGCCGGCAGGCAGGTCATCACGGTGGACCTGCCCGGCCACGGCGCCAGCGCCGCGCCGGCGGACCTCGACGCCTACCGTCCCAGCCGCATCCGCGCGGACCTGCTGCAGGTGGTACAGGACGCGGGTGTCCGGCCGCTGGCCGACGCCGACCCGGGGAGCGGGCTGGACGTAGTGGGCTATTCCCTGGGCTCCCGGCTGGCATGGGAGTTCGGGGCCACGCAGCCCGAGCTGGTGCACCGGATGGTGCTGGGCGGGCCCGGCAGCGGTGATCCGCTGGCTGATTTCGATCTGGACGCCGCCCGGGAGGCTGCCGCAGGCGGAGCGCCGGTAGCGGATCCGCGTACCGCCGAGCTGCTCCGGATGGCGCAGCTGGTCCCGCAGAACAACCTCGCCGCGCTTTTCCGTATGGTCGAGGCCATCAAGGAGGAGCCCTTCTCCCCCGCAGCCGCCGTGCCCGGGATGCCGCTGCTGCTGGTAGCCGGCGAGCGGGATGATCTGGCCGCCACGGCGCCCGAGCTGGCAGCGCTGAGCGGACAGGCAGACATGCTCACCCTCCCCGCCCGTACGCATGCCAATGCCGTCACGTCCCGGGCGTTTAAGACCGCCGCACTGGACTTCCTGGCGGGCTGAGCGGGCGAAAAGTTACGAGTTGGTCACGTAGGGGGCAATCTGCACCGGGACCACGCCGCGCCACGCTACGATGGAGAGGCTAGTGGACTAGGTTGGTTTTAATCAGCCTACTGATTGTTTTTCGGCTGATTCCGGGCCCCACCGGCCTTCACCTTTTATCCCCGTAGGGAGGACACCCGTGGATGTACTCCTTGGGCACCGATACCGCACCACTGAACTCATAGGTTCCGGCGGTGCAGCTTCGGTGTACCGGGCCGTCGATGAGAATCTCGGCCGCGAAGTAGCCGTCAAGCTTTTCAGTGCCGGCTTCCACGAGGATGACGAGACGCGCCGCCAGCAGACCGAAATGCAGCTGCTGGCCACACTGAACCATCCCGGCCTGGTCACCCTGCACGATGCAGGCGTGAGCGTGGACGAGGAAGGCCGGGCGTCCAGCTACCTGGTGATGGAACTGGTGGACGGACCGGATCTGCGCGGCAAGCTCAAGGAGGGCCCGCTCTCCTCCCCCGCAACGGCTGCACTGGGGGCAGACCTGGCCGATGCACTGAACTACGTCCACAGCAACGGTGTCATCCACCGCGACGTGAAGCCTGCCAACATCCTGCTCTTTCCGCAGGCAGAGCAGGACACCCGCCTGTATCCGAGGCTCACAGACTTCGGCATTGCGCGGATGGTGGAAGCAACAGTTGCCACCGCCCACGGTGCCACCATTGGAACGGCGAACTACCTGAGCCCGGAACAGGCCCAGGGAGCCGCAGTGGATCCGCGGACCGATATTTATTCGCTGGGCCTGGTACTGCTGGAATGCCTGACCGGTGAAAAGGCCTTCCCGGGTCCGATTGTGGAAGCTGCCGTTGCGCGCCTGCTGCGGGACCCTGAGATCCCCGAGTGGGTGGGCCCGGACTGGACGGAGATCCTGCGCGCCATGACCGCCCGCCTGGTGGATGCCCGCCCCGAAGCCCATGAGGTGGCAGTAGCGCTGCGCACCCTTGCGGCGGAACGCACCGTCCTGGACACACCCGAGTCCGTGCCGGCATCTGCCGACGCCTCGGCAGGCCGCGAACCGGTCACCGGCGACTCCACAGGCGGCATCACCACGGGCAACATCTACATTCCCGCCCCGCCGCTGCACTCTCCCAGCCTGGGCTAGGAAAAACCCGCCAGGCGCGGACAGCAAAACGGGGCCCGCGGTAATCCGCGGGCCCCGTTTCAGTTCCTGACTGCATCCGGACTGCCGGACGCCCTACTTGCCGTCGCCGGCTGCTTCGTCCTCTTCAGGTTCAAAGTTCGAGGCTTCCTCGGTGCTCGCAGCCGCAATACCGTCATCGCTCTGCGGGATGGTTCCATCGGGGCCTTTTGAACCGGTCTCCTTCGGATCCTGGCCGGCTTCCTTCTCTCCCATGGTGTCTCCTTAGTGGTACTGGTAACTGCGGCGGATAGTTCATGCTTCACTGCCCGACCTATCCTTCGATACTAGGCCAACTGTGGCACGGCTGACACCTGCACGGGCTCCCGTACGGGCTCAGGCATTCCGCCGCACGGCGGCTGCGCGAACCGCCACCAGCCCCAGCAGCAGCAGCGCTCCGGCGGCAGCGGCCGGAACAATAAACGCATGCTGGTAGCCGCCTGAATCCGCAAGGCGCCCTGCTACGGACGAGCCCAGTGCCGTGCCCGTCACCACTCCGCTGGCCAGCAGCGTCATAACGGTGCCCATCAGTTCCCGCGGTGCCACGATGGCGCCGATGCCGAAGATGCTGACCATGGTCGGCCCCACAGGGATGCCCAGCACAAACAGGACCACCAGCATGGTGGCAATATCCGCGGGCAGGAACAACAGCAGGGCAAGGACCGTCATTGCCCCGGCACAGAGCAGCCAGCGCGCTGCGGAACCGAACCGTTCGGGCCAGAAGGCCACGGACAGGGCCGCTGCGGCCGAGCTCAGGCCCATGACCGCATAGAGCAGGCCCGCGGACGATGCGACACCGAAGCTGCCGGCGAATGCCGTCAGGCTCGTCTGGGTGGAGCCGAAGAAAGTGCCCATGGCAACCATGCCCAGCACCGGCAGCATGATGAGCAGCCACTGCGGACGGGCACTGCCCGAAGTCCTGTCCTGCTGCTTTGTTCCGCGCCCGGTTTTTGGCCTCCCGCCGCCCGGGCGGCGGGAGGACGGAACCACGTATTCCACCGTGGGGTGGACGGCGAAGGCCGCCACCATGGTGGCTGTGAGCACTGCGGCCAGGGCCAGCGGGAGCCAGGGGGCGACGGCCGCGGCCAGCAGGCCCACGAGCGCCGGTCCCAGCACGAAGGTGAGCTCATCCGCCGTACCTTCGTAGGACAGGGCAGTGTCCATTTCGCGTCCCCACGGACGCCGGGCTGTCATAGCCATCCAGCGCACCCTGGCCATCGGTCCGACCTGCGGGCAGGAGGCGCCCATGGCGAAGGCGGCGATAAGCATCCAGACGGGAGAGCCGGCAGGGTCCAGCAACGCGGCGGTCAGCAGGAACAGTCCAATGGCCACCGGATTCAGGACCGCCGTGGAGAGCAGGATGGGACGCTGTCCAATCCGGTCGGCGAGATAGCCGAGCAGGGGCGCGCCGACGGCCGAACCGATTCCCACTCCGCCGGCGGCGAACCCGCCAAGTGCGTAGGACCCGGACACTTCGGTGATCAGGGTCAGCGCTCCGACGGTCAGCATGGCCAACGGCAGCCGCGCGAGGAAGGCGACCGGGAAAAAGGACCTGCCGGCGAGGGCGAAAATGGCCTGGTAACGGCCGGCGGAAGGTGCCCCCGCGGCTTCGTCAGCGGGCGTGGAGGGGGTTGGGGAGGGCGTGTTTGGAGTCATGGTGCGGTATCCGAATACGTTGAACCGCGCACCGTCCCCCCTCCCGGTACGCCCGACCCTTGCTACCCCCCAATTTTACCCACGCCCGGCTGCGGTGCCTAACTGCCGCTGCCGTATGAGCGTGGCCCGGGTTCAGCGCAGCGTCCTCACCCGGTTCAGCGCAGCACCGCTTCCCCCAGGCTGTAGCGGATGGTGGATCCGTTCCGTCCCTTCAGGATCTGCAGCTGGGCCGGTATCCGCTGCTTCATCTCGCCCACATGGCTGACCAGGCCGACCACCCGGCCGCCGTCCCGCAGTCCCTCCAGCGCGTCCATGACCTGTTCAAGGGACTGGTCATCCAGGCTGCCGAAGCCCTCATCAACAAACAGGGTCTCGATGTTCACTCCCCCGGCTTCCTGCTGCACCACGTCGGCCAGTCCCAGCGCCAGGGCCAGGGAGGCCATAAAGCTTTCGCCGCCGGAGAGCGTGGAGGTGTCCCGCCGCTGGCCGGTCCACTCGTCGGTGACGTGCAGCCCCAGTCCCGCCTTGCGGTTACCGGACTTGGAGTCGCTGTGCACCAGGGCATATCTGCCGCCGGTCATGGCGGCCAGCCGTTCCGTGGCAGCCGCAGCAACCTGTTCCAGCCGTGCGGCCAGGACGTAGGTGCTCAGTGTCATCTTGTACGTGTTCTCACCGGCACCGCGGACGGTGTCTGTGACCGACTGCAGCAGGTCCCGGCGGGCCCGCAGCGGAGCCGTCTCTTCCAAGGCGGCTGCGAGCTCGGCTGAGTATTCCGACAGGCGGACGGCCGAACCGTCCAGCAGGCGGACCAGCAGCGCTGCGTCTTCCTGCTCCTTCCGTGCCGCTGCCGCCTGCTCGGCGGCCTCGGCAATGTCTTCCTCATCAGGCACCGCGGATGAGTCCGTGTCCTGGTCCTCCGGGGCAGATGCATCCTGGCCTTCGCGCCGCAGCGCCAGCCGGCGGCCGGTCTCCTCCCACTCCTGCACGCTGTGGTCATAAGCATCCCTGGTTTCGGGATCCAGCAGTGCTTCACGGACGTCGGCAGCGGAGGCAAAGCCGGTGCCGGCCAGTGCCGTGTCGAGTTCGCGAAGCAGCCGGTCCAGCTCCTCCCCGGCCGCGTCGGCGGCCGCCCGTGCCTCGCGGGCAGCAGCGGCCAGCAGGCGGAACTGCGTCAGCGCCTCCACGCGCTCGCCCGCACCGGCAAAACCATGCAGCGCGGCACCCACCTTTGCCTCGAGGTCCGCAGCCTGAGCGCGCGCCGATTCAGCGCGGGAATCCGCCTGGGCGGCCTGGATCAGGGCCTGGGAACGGCCGGCTTCCGTGGCGGCCAGTTCCTCACCGATGCCTTCGAGCCGGTGCCGGGTTTCCAGCAGTGCCCCGGCCGCGCTGCGCGCCCGTTCCAGT
>NZ_JBNHFW010000030.1:0-41585 GCF_059090685.1 Arthrobacter sp. Y3225209 | reverse complement strand
GGGAGGCGTCCCGCTGCGCGGCGGAGGGCGTGCGCGCGTCCAGGGCCGCCTCAATCCGGTCAAACCCCGAATCCGTCCGGTGCGCCAGCACCGCCGCGGCGGTTTCCACGCGGACAACGGTGTGCAGCCGGGAGCGCAGGTAGGGATATACCCCGTCCACGCCCAGCCCGGCAATCACTGCCGGTTCCAGGCCGGCCGAGTGCGAGTAGGCCCCGGAGGGCAGGCGGGAATCGGCCAGCAGAAACGCGGCAATTCCGGTGTCGTCGGGCACGCTCGTCATGTCAGAACAGCGAGTAGCGCTGGGTCAGGGGCAGGTCGGAAACGGGGGCCGGTTCAATGACCTGCCCGTCGATGCTGACCATAAATGTTTCCGGGTTCACCCGGATGTCCGGCAGCGCCGTGTTGTTGGGCAGTGACGCCTTGGTGACGTTCCGGGTGGAGCGGATGGGGGTCAGGGAACGGACCAGGCCCAGCCTGTCGGCCAATCCGTCCTCGAGGGCCGCCGGTGCCACAAAGGAGGTGGACAGGTGCGGTGCCGACGACGCCGTCCCGGCCAGTGCCTCGCGCATCCAGACCGGCTGCGGCGTGGGCAGCGTGGCATTTGGATCACCCATCTGCCCGGCCACAATGGCGCCGCCCTTGATCACCAGGGCCGGCCGGATCCCGAAGAACGCCGGTTCCCAGAGCACCAGGTCCGCCATTTTTCCGGTCTCGATGGATCCCACCTCGTGGTCAATGCCGTGCGCCACCGCGGGGCAGATGGTGTATTTGGCAATGTACCGGCGCACCCTTTCGTTATCTGCCGGCAGCGCGGATTCCGCCGCACCCATGTAGTCCTTCATCACGTGGGCCACCTGCCAGGTGCGGGTGATGGTTTCCCCGATCCTGCCCATGGCCTGGGCATCCGAGGAAGTGATGGACATGGCGCCCAGATCCTGCAGCACGTCCTCGGCCATCATGGTGTTGGCCCGGATCCGGGACTCGGCAAAGGCCAGGTCCTCGGGGATCCTCGGGTTCAGATGGTGGCAGACCATCAGCATGTCCAGGTGCTCGGCCACGGTATTGACCGTGAAGGGCAGTGTGGGGTTGGTGGAGGCCGGCAGCACATTCGCGGCGGCCGCTACCGTAATAATGTCCGGGGCATGGCCGCCGCCGGCACCCTCGGCATGGAAGACGTGGATGCCCCGGCCCTTGATGGCGGCAAGGGTGTCCTGGACGTAACCGGCCTCGTTGAGCGAGTCCGCGTGCAGTGCCACCTGGACACCCCACCGGTCCGCAGCGGTCAGCGCGGCGTCGATGGCGGCCGGCGTCGAGCCCCAGTCCTCGTGGACCTTGTACCCGGCGGCGCCCGCGAGTGCCTGTTCCCCGAGGGCCGCCTGGCTGACGGTGTTGCCCTTGCCGTAGAGCAGGAAGTTCATGGGCAGGTGATCCAGCGCCCGGTGCATAACCTGCAGGTTCCAGGCTCCGGGGGTCACGGTGGTGGCCTTGGATCCTTCCGCCGGGCCGGTTCCGCCACCGCCCACCGTGGTGATGCCGGAGGCCAGCGCCTCGCGCAGCGCGTCGGTGCCCAGCAGGTGTACATGCGTGTCGATGCCGCCGGCGGTGAGAATGCGTCCCTCTCCGGACACCACCTCGGTGCCCGGACCAATCACCAGGGCCGGATGGACGTTGTCCATGATGTCCGGATTGCCGGACTTCCCGATGCCGGCAATCCGGCCCTGCCGCACACCTACATCGGCGCGGACAATGCCCCAGTGGTCCACAATCACCACGTTGGTAATGATCAGGTCCGGGGCTCCCTCTGCCGAGGTGCGGGTGGACTGGGCCATGGATTCGCGGATGTTCTTGCCGCCGCCGAACACGGACTCGTCACCGCCGAAGGTGTAGTCCTTTTCCGGGCTGATCCACAGATCAGTGTCTCCCAGCCGGATGGAGTCGCCGACGGTGGGTCCGTAGAGATGGGCGTATTCGTGCCTGCTGATGTGCATGCCTAGGCGCCTTCCTGCAGTGTGTCGGGCCGAAGCCGGAGGCCGGGAACGGTGCCGGTGCCTGCCAGCCGGACGAGGGTGACCTCACGGGAGGCGCCGGGCTCGAACCGCACGGCAGTTCCTGCGGGCACACCGAGGCGGAAGCCGACGGCGGCTGCCCGGTCGAAGGTCAACGCGGCGTTAACGTCTGCGAAGTGGAAGTGGGAGCCGATCTGCACCGGACGGTCGCCGTCGTTGGTAACAACCAGCGTGCGGGTTTCCCGGCCGGCATTGATCTCCAGGGCGCCGTCGGCGGTACGGATTTCGCCGGGAATCATGCGGCCGCTCATGAGATCGGGTCCGTGATGGTGACCAGCTTGCGGCCGTCCGGGAACGTGGCTTCAATCTGCAGGTCCGGGATCATTTCCGGCACCCCCTCCATCACGTCGTCGCGGCGCAGCACCTGCCGGCCCTCACTCATCAGGTCGGCTACCAGCCCGCCTTCCCGTGCCCGTTCCATGACCCAGCAGGAGAGCAGGGCCACGGCTTCGGGGTAGTTGAGCCGGATGCCGCGGGCGCGGCGGTCGCGGGCAACCATGCCTGCCACGCTGAGCAGCAGCTTGTCCTTGTCTGCGGGGGTGAGGAACATGCGGCGATTCTGCCACCGGGTTGTTTCCGTCGTGTTGCGCAGGGGGTGTTTGTGACAGATTGCGAATTGGGCGGGGCCCGTGCCCCGCCATAGACTGCGGCGGTGAGTTCCGGACTGCTGCTAACCGTGCTGATTGCCGTCTTCATTGGTGGCATCGCCCAGCGTGTGGCCGGCATCGGTTTCGGCCTGCTGCTGGCACCGTTCCTTATTGTTGCCCTGGGCCCGGCTCCGGGCGTCGTCGTGACGAATGTGTGCGGGGCTGTCGCTGCCGGACTGGTGATCCGTTCAGTGTGGCGGCGGATCGACTGGCGGATGTATCGGTGGCTGATGCCGCCGGCGGCTGCCGGGGTGCTGCTGGGTACCTATGCCGCCTCACAGCTGCCCGCGCCGCCGCTGGAAATAGGTGTTGGCGTTTTTATGCTCGCCGCCCTGACCTCCTCCCTGCTGCTAACGCGGACCGACGTGGTGCTGCGCGGCGGGCCGCCGAAGCTGGCCGCCGGCCTGCTCGCCGGTCTGAGCAATTCCATGGCCGGTGCCGGCGTGCCGGCAGTGAGCGCCTACGCCGTGCTGGCACGCTGGCCGCAGCCGGCATTTATGGCCACCATGCAGCCGTTCCTGGCGTCCCTGAGCTTGGCGACCATTCTGGTCCATGCCGTCCTGGATCCCGGCCAGTGGCCGGATCTGCAGTGGTGGATCTGGCTGTTGCTCCTGGTGCTGACGCTGGGCGGGCTGCGGACCGGAGCGGCGCTGGCACAGCATGTACCGCAGGCTGCTGCACGGCGGGCCGTGATTGTGCTGGCCTACCTCGGCGCTGCGTCTGCCGTGGTGAAAGGCGTCATCGGTTTGCAGTAACGGAACCGGCCGTGGCCGTAACTGTGCGGGCCGCCGCCCGCCGCCCGCCGCCCGCCGTCTAGTTCTTTGCTGCCTTGTCCTTAACCGCCTTACCCGCGGCCGCTGCGGCTTTGCCGGCTGCTGTGGCCTTGGCAGCTTTGGCTGCGCCCTTGGAAGCCTTCCCCGCTGCCTTGCGGGCAGCCTTGCCTGCTGTCTCCACACCGGCCACGGCGGCTGCCGCCTTCACGGGGGTCGGAACCTTCACCACTTTGACCTTGGTCTTCTTCTTTCCGCCGTCCAGGAGCAGGGCGGCGGCAATACCGGCCATCCACGTGTCCTTGGCCAGGCCGGTACCCGCAGCCGTGGGACGGATCCCGTCCTCCTCGGTCATGCCGGGGGTTTTGAGGTACATGCGGATCATGCCGCCGGAGAATGCGCCCAGAATCAGGCCCGCCAGCCGGCTGGGAATGAAAGGCAGCAGGAGGGAAAGGCCCACACAGATCTCGGCATTGCTCAGCAGTTTGCCGAACCGCACCGCATCAAGGTCCTGGACCTGCGGAAAGGCGTTTGCGGCCATCTGCTGCAGGCCGGCGGCCGATTCGGCATCGAGGTTGCGCTTGTTGAGGCCGGAATTCAGGATGAAAGCGCCGGTGGTGAGCCGCAGGGGGAGATGGCTGAGTTTCATGGACGTTCCTTCGCAGACGTAAGGGTACAAACCTGCCACCGAGCCTACGGCCGGTCCGGTCCCGCGCGCCAGAGCAGTTCCTTCCGATTCCCGTGGCCGGCAGCCAAAACCCGGCGAAACGCGCCCGTGCAGGTTACTCCGGGGCCGCGATGTCTGCTTGTATGGAAGAGGTACGCAGTAGCAGCTGTCGAGTCGAGAAGGTTCTGATGGATTTCCGCCCGGCCGAGCATCCCCGTCCGCGCCACTTCCTCCTCCACCTAAGCGATACCCACCTGCTGGGAGGTGAAGCACCTCTCTACGGTGCCGTGGACAGCCACGCCAACCTCCGGAACCTCTTCGCCCGGCTGGAAGACAGCGGGCAGCGGCCCGACGCCCTGGTGTTCACCGGCGACCTTGCCGACAAGGGTGAAGCCGGGGCCTACGCGCGGATCCGTGACATTGTCCTGCCTGCTGCGGAGCGAATGGGCGCCCAGGTCATCTGGGCCATGGGCAACCACGACAACCGGGCCCGCTTCCGGGAAATCCTGCTGAACGATGCCCCGGAGATGTCTCCGGTGGACCAGGTGCACCATGTGGGCGGGCTGCGCATCATCACCCTGGACACCAGCGTCCCGGGGCGGCATTACGGCGAACTGGCGGACACCCAGCTGGCCTGGCTCCGCCGGGAACTGGACACTTCCGCTCCGGACGGAACCATCCTCGCGATGCATCACCCGCCCGTGCCGAGCGTGCAGGACCTTGCCGTGCTGGTGGAACTCCGCAACCAGCGGGACCTGGCGTCAGTGCTGTCCGGGACGGACGTGCGTGCCATTATTTCCGGGCACCTGCACTACTCCACGTTCAGTACCTTCGCCGGCATTCCAGTGTCCGTGGCCTCCGCCACCTGCTACGCACAGGACCTTTCCACCCCGGGGACCCGCGGGCAAAACGCGGGTCAGGGGTACAACATGGTGCACCTGTATGAGGATTCGGTGGTGCACTCGGTGGTTCCCCTGGAGGAAAGCACCACCGTGGGCGAGCGGGTGGGGCCCGAGGAGACTGCTGCCCGGCTGGCTGCTGCGGGAATCCGCATTCCCGAGGACCGCCGGCTTACCTCGGCCTGAACCCTCGGCGGCCCCACGCTGGCCGGATCACTCCGGTTCCGGCCCCAGATTGAAGAATCGTCCCGAGAGGGTTTCCGGAGTGAGCTCCACAAAGCGGTATTTTTCGGTCCGGACCCAAGGCTTCAGCGGCAGCTTTTCGGCAGCCTCGATCTCCGCGGAGGTCTCCAGTTCCCGGGTGGTGCCCTGCACGATGACGGACCAGGCCTGGTCACTGTGGACGCCGTCCGCTTCGAATGCCACGTACGAGTTGACCGTGAGCTCCGCGAGCTTGGTGCCGGGCGCCGTCCGGAAGAGAATCACGCCGTCGTGCGCAAAATAGTTGATCGGAAAGATGTTGGGCCGGTTGGCGACACTGACCGCCAGCCTGCCGTGGAACGTGTGTTCGAGGTACTTCCAGCTTTGCTCGGAGGTCAGTTCCACTACCGGGGGGCGCTCGTCACTTGTCATGTTTCCAGTGTGCCAAGGGGGATCCCCGGCCGCTACTATCAGGCTGCTTACGAACTTGACTGACTGCGGGGTTTTGAAGAGAGTTGAGAGGGTAGTTATGCCAGCCAGCTATGGACCTCACACACTCAGAGAGCACGTGATGACAGAAGCAGATACGCAGAATCCCGGTAACGGCCAGAACAATGCCGAGGCCCCCAAGACACTGACCACCCGGCAGGGACACCCGGTCTACGACAACCAGAACACCCGTACGGTGGGCGCCCGCGGACCGGCCACGCTGGAGAATTACCAGCTCTTGGAAAAGATCAGCCACTTCGACCGTGAACGGATTCCGGAACGCGTGGTGCACGCCCGCGGTTTCGTTGCCTACGGCGAATTTGAGGCTTCCGGCAAGTGGGGCGACGAGCCCATTGCCAAGTACACCCGCGCCAAGCTCTTCTCCGAGCCGGGCAAAAAGACCGACGTCGCCATCCGGTTCTCCTCGGTGATCGGCGGCCGCGACTCCTCCGAAGCCGCCCGCGATCCGCGCGGCTTCGCCATCAAGTTCTACACCGAGGACGGCAACTGGGACCTGGTCGGCAACAACCTGGGCGTCTTCTTCATCCGCGACGCCATCAAGTTCCCGGACGTGATCCACTCCCTCAAGCCGGACCCCGTCACCTTCCGCCAGGAGCCGGCGCGCATCTTCGACTTCATGTCGCAGACCCCGGAGTCGATGCACATGCTGGTGAACCTGTTCAGCCCGCGCGGCATCCCCGCCGACTACCGGCACATGCAGGGCTTCGGCGTGAACACCTACCGCTGGGTCAACGCACAGGTCGAGTCCAAGCTGGTTAAGTACCACTGGCAGCCGCAGCAGGGCGTGAAGTCCCTGACCGAGGAAGACGCCGCGAACATCCAGGCCAATGACCTGGGCCATGCCTCCAAGGACCTGTACGAGGCCATCGAACGCGGCGACTACCCCAAGTGGGACCTGTACGTGCAGCTGATGGATGACCACGATCATCCTGAACTGGACTTCGATCCGCTCGATGACACCAAGACCTGGCCGGAGCAGGACTTTGAGCCCAAGTACGTGGGCACCATGACCCTGAACCGCAACGTCACCGACCACCACAACGAGAACGAGCAGATCGCCTTCGGTACCGGTGTGCTGGTGGACGGCCTGGAATTCTCCGACGACAAGATGCTGGTGGGCCGTACGTTCAGCTACTCGGACACGCAGCGCTACCGCGTGGGCCCGAACTACCTGCAGCTTCCGGTGAACTCCGCGAAGAATGCCCGGGTGGCGACCAACCAGCGCGGCGGCCAGATGTCCTTCGGCACCGACCTCGCGCCGGGCCAGAACCCGCACGTGAACTACGAGCCGAACATCACCGGCGGCCTGCAGGAAGCCCCCAAGCCGGAGCAGGCCGAGGTTGGCCCCGAGCTGGAGGGGCGCCTGACCCGTGCCCGCCTGCCGCGCACCAATGACTACATGCAGGCCGGCCAGCGCTACCAGCTGATGGAGCAGTGGGAGAAGGACGATCTGGTCGCCAACTTCGTGGCCAACATCGGCGAGGCGGTCCGGCCGGTGCAGGAGCGGATGCTCTGGCACTTCTACATGTGTGACGACGAGCTGGGCGCACGAGTGGGCGAGGGCCTGGGCATCAGCCTGGATGAGATCAAGGATCTTGGCCCGCTGGCTACCCAGACGCTCAACGAGGAAGAAACCGTGCGGATGAAGAACCTGGGCCACAACGGTCCCCGCAACGTCGAAGGCCTCACCATGACGCACTGCGTGCCCAATGAGCACGTGGTGGTCACCCGCTAGGACAGCACGGCTGCCTCAGCGAACAACGACGGCGGCAGCGCACTTTTGGTGCGCTGCCGCCGTCGTCGTTTAAGCAGTAGGCTGCTCAGCGCTCCCAGGGCGCTTTGACCGGGAAGTACTTCTCCAGGAAATCCGTGACCCGTTCCGCACGCTCACCGGCGGGAACCTCCGGGAAACTGCCGTCATTGAGGCAGAACATGTCCATGTTCCGCTTCGCGAGCAGCCGCTCCAGGACTTCCAGCCCGGCGTAGGACGTGGTGTCCACGTACTTCACCTTCGCCGTTTCCTGAGTGACGGCACGTCCGGTCAGCAGGGCGTAGTAGTGGTACAGGGAGTTGGTCACCGAGATGTTGTCCTTGGCCCGGAAGGTGCTGGCGGCGGTGGCTGCGAACTCCTCGGGGAATTCCTCCTCCATCTCCAGCAGGACACTCCGGCGCAGGGGAGCGGCGGTGTGTTCCAGGTGCCTGGTGGTGATGCGGCCGAACCGTTCCCACAGCAGCCGCCGGTTCACCCGGGCCGCGTTCTCGAACCCGCTGCGCTCCGCGTCGTTGGCGCCCAGGCCGATCCGGGTGCTGGCCTCGATGAACTTGGTGATCCCGCCGGGGGAGAAGAACAGGTCCGGAGCCACCGGGCGGCCGAAGAACATATCGTCATTGGAGTACAGGAAATGCTCCGCCAGCCCCGGAATGTGCTGCAGCTGCGCCTCGACCGCCTGGGAATTGTGGGTGGGGAGCACTGACGGATCCCTGAAGTGCTCCGTAGCCGGCACAAAGGTGACCGACGGGTGCTCCGCCAGCCAGGCCGGCCGAGGGGAATCAGAGGCAATAAAGATGCGCCGTATCCACGGCGCGAACATGTGTACCGAGCGCAGGGCGTACTTGAGCTCGTTGATCTGGCGGAAGCGGGCCTCATGGTCGTCGCCTTCACCCACCACGGCGTCCTTCATCCGGGCGGCACGGGCTGCCTGGAACTCGGCTGAGCTGCCGTCCACCCAGGAGAACACCAGATCAATGTCGAACCGGATGTCCGTGGCATGGTCGGCGAACATGTTTTCAATGGTCGGCCAGACGAGTCCGTGCTTTTCCACCGTTCCGCGCACCACTTCAGCGGCTGGAAGGGTGCGGCGGGTGAGGGAATTCTCCACAGGCAGGGTGATCTCGGCTCCTTCCAGGTCCCACAGTTCGAGCTGGACGCCTGCGGCGGCTGACAGAACCAGGTTTGTGCCGCTGAAGGCCCGCGGGCGGTAGACCCTGATGATCCGGGTTTTTTCCGTGGGGGCCAGGCTGCCGTCGGCAATGAGCAGGGTGCGGCTCTTTTTGGTATCCACGCTGCGGGCGTAGAACGGCTCGTCGCGGCAGGCTTCCACCATTGCCTTGCGCAGGGCGGCCCGCATGCGCAGGTCGACGGCGATCACCGGCCGCTGGTCATTGCCGCGTACCAGCAGATAGGGGATGCCGGCGTCTTCGAGGACCTTCCGCACAAAAAGCAGATCCTCCACCATGGCCTCATGAGCAGTGCGGCCGGTGTCCATCAAGGCCAGACGGCCCTTGACCAGGGCGATGTCGGGGCGGTCCCTGACCCGCTGAACTACGGCAAGGGACGCGGTCTGCAGGTTCTCCGGCTCGAAGTCCGGCTCCGGGGCTCCGAAGTAGACATCGTGTTCGGCGGCTGTATCTGTAATGGGAACCTCCAACAACTGGTGGGCGCCCACGGGTGAGGCGCTGGGATGATGTGCAGCGCTGCACTGGGGAACCGGCGGAAGTCGGCACGGCACCGTCAGGTATACCGCAGCGGACGGCCTGCACGCTATGTGCTCAGCTGCCTGCCGCCAGTAGCATGGGTTCGGACACGGACATTCCGGGAGCCGCTGTGGGATACCGTAACACCGCACGACGCATCACCGCCCGAAACGCCCTGCTGGCCGGGACTCTATTACTTCTGGCCGGTGCGTCCTCCTGCGCCCAAGTGCCGGAGCCGCCGTCGTCGTCCTCCGCCACGTCCAGCCCGTGGTCCGGATACACCACCGCTGACGGTTCACTGAGCTTTGAGCACCCGCAGGACTGGAAAGTCACCGAACTGCCGGCGCTCGCCAACGATCCGGCCGGCGGGATTTCAGTTGAGGTCGCCGAGGGCTCCGGCAGGGTAGTGGCACGCCTGGATACCGGCATCATTGCGGATTTGAGCTGCACCGCGCCGGCAGAGCCTGCGTCCTATACCGAGTACGAAAGCGTGCCGATGCCGGAACTGGACTCGGCGCAGGGATCCGAGCAACGGTTCGTCTACCGGTCCCTGGCACCCTCCGGAACGCGGAGCGCCCAGGCCACCTATGCCGTGGTGAGCGGACGGCAGGATGGCAACTGCGGACTGTTCGATTTCTTCACGTTGACGGAAACCAGTGGCGGGCGCTTCGCGGGGGAGTATCCGGCCGCCGATGCGCAGGGCGATGCACAGAGCTACCTCGACGGCGCCGCCCGGTATCCGGATACGCAGGAATACCGGGACCTGCGGCGCATGCTGACATCGCTCCGGAACGCCGGGTGAGCGGACCGTTGGCGGGACGGCTATCCGGGAACCGGACCGGCGCCGGGGCGCAGCCGCGTGCGTTTGCCCGTGGCTGAGACGGCGAAGCGCGCCCGGTGTTGGCGCGGAATAAGCGGCAGGTATTCGGGCCTGGCAGCAACATAGGCCCGGGTCCGCGGGCAGAAGGGCAGCAGCGCGATACGGCTCCTGCGGGCATCAGCGAGCACTTCCTCGATGAGGAGCGTCTCGGCTGTCCGCTGCCGGTACGCCGGGTCCACGATGATGCGCAGGGCCCAGAGCTCCCCGCCGTGCATTTCATACTGCAGGTAAGCGGCCATGGTGCCGTTCACAAACAGCTCGAACCGGCTGTGCAGGTGGTTGTTGTAGACGGTCGCGTTGGCCATGCCGGTTTTTCCGACCTTTGGGGCCGGTTTGCGGCGCTGGGCCCTGCCTCGGGAACCGGCCGGAGCGGCGGGGCCGGGTTCCGGTGAGGTTTCCGCGGGCGCCGGCAGATCCGGCTGGACAGCGTCGCTGGTTGGTCGGGTTTTGGGATTCACGGCAGGCTCCACACTAGAAACTGGGTGGACAGCTGCTGGACCACGATGACATGAGCATAGCGGTGAATCTGTGCCGCTCAAATTCACGGTAACCTTCCGGTTCCGGATTCCCGCCGACTGTCCTGTGGATAACGGGGTGGGGGCGCGTGGGGCTGGCTAGGATGGCCGGACTGACAGTCTTGCGGGTTGCCCGACCGGGGGTTACAGATGACCAGAACCATTGCGCGGCGTGTTGCATCCTTGTTTGGTGCGGGGGTGCTTTTGGGTGGGCTGGTTGCCTGTTCCCAGGCTGCGGGGGATCCCGGCGGTGGGTCACCGTCGCCTGCTCCGTCTTCCGTCTCTGCTTCTGCCACGCCGACGCCTACACCCACCCCGTCGGCGAAGTACAAGCCGGCTTCGGCTGATGGTCCGGCGGAGAATGTGCCTGTGCCGGTGATGCCGGAGGAGGCGAAGCTGGAGTCCAAGGAGGGACTGGAGGCGTTCGCGCGGTATTGGTACGAGGCTGCGAACTACGGATATGAGACTGGGGACGTGAGCCTGGTGAAGGCGATTAGCGGTCCCGAATGCCATGCATGCCTCAAATACTACGAGGTTGTCGAAAACGGCTTCATAGACGATGACTGGATGGCTGGTGCAAAAATCGATATACAAGACGCATATTCGGAATATGTATTGACGCCTGAAGGAAGGTATCAGGCCCTTGCGCAGCTTCAGCAAGATGGAATTGAGTATTATGGCCCGGAGGGCCTTCAAGGAGCCGAGGAGGCGGATTTTCAGCCTATAGTACAGCTCTTTGAAGCTACTTGGACTAACGGTCAATGGTTGACCGCGGCAATCATAACCATAAAACAATGAACAAAATTACTTTGTCTATTTTGCGTTCTCTGATATTGGGAACAGTTTGCAGTGTGTGTCTCTTGATATTCGCTAATTCGGGTGTGGCGCAAACGAGTGGTGGTGAAGGCAAAGTTGGTGGTGTCGGGAAGGTCGCTGGCTCGGCGTTTGTCCGAGATCCGGAAAGCGGAATGTGGACGATTATGCCTGTCGGAGTCCCGGATGACCCCTTCGGATATCGTTTTCAACCGGTGTGTTTCGATGATATGGCTGGCCACGTCGAATGCCTTGCCGCCAATCAGGCCGCGTGTACTGAAGGTGAAGACGGCCAGCTAGTTTATTGGTACCGGGGGCTCAAGAGCCGTGATCCAAGTCTTTGGGAAAAGGTCAGTGATACGCCGTCGTGCATCTACTCCGAGGAACCGGTTGATATTGGTGAGCAGATCCGGGCGCAAATCCTTGCCGCGTTTCAGGAACGGCCCATAGTTCCCGGTGGGCTGGTGTTGCAGCCGAGCCCGCATACGTTGGTCGGGATGGAAACGAACGTGTATATCGAGGCAACTGAGCAGGTTTTCGAGATGGTCCTGTTGGAGCAGAGCATCCGGATTGTGGCCACACCGACGGAATACGAGATCAACTACGGTGACGGCACGGTGTACGGTCCCACCCCGGTACCGGGAGGCCCGTTGGGCCAGGACCGTTGGGGCGAGGCCACCCAGACCAGCCACGCGTATACGGCCAGCGGCGATTATCAGGTGGGTGCAACGGTGTATTTCTCCGGCACGTATTCGGTGAACGGGGGAACCGTGATTCCCATCGACGGGCGGGCAACGGTGTCCTCGCCTGCCCAGACCCTGCGGGTGTGGCGGTCGGAAACCCGCAGTGTGGCGGACAACTGCCTGGTGAACCCGAACGGCGTCGGATGCTAGACGCACTCTAGTCGGCCTGACACAGCCCACGGTTCGGGCTTCCGGTGTACTGTCCTGTGGATAACGGGGTGGGGGCGCGTGGGGCTGGCTAGGATGGCCGGACTGACAGTCTTGCGGGTTGCCCGACCGGGGGTTACAGATGATCAGAACCATTGCGCGGCGTGTTGCATCCTTGTTTGGTGCGGGGGTGCTTTTGGGTGGGCTGGTTGCCTGTTCCCAGGCTGCGGGGGATCCCGGCGGTGGGTCACCGTCGCCTGCTCCGTCTTCCGTCTCTGCTTCTGCCACGCCGACGCCTACACCCACCCCGTCGGCGAAGTACAAGCCGGCTTCGGCTGATGGTCCGGCGGAGAATGTGCCTGTGCCGGTGATGCCGGAGGAGGCGAAGCTGGAGTCCAAGGAAGGGCTGGAGGCGTTCGCGCGGTATTGGTACGAGGCTGCGAACTACGGATATGAGACTGGGGACGTGAGCCTGGTGAAGGCGATTAGCGGTCCCGAATGCCAAACGTGTCAAAAGTACTATGACGTTGTTCTAAAAGGATTTATCGATGGTGATTGGATGGCCAAATCACAGATCGACGTTCAGGATGCTTATTCGGATTTTATACTAACGCCTGAAAATCGATACCAAGCACTAGTCCAGCTCGAGCAGGACGATATGGAGTATTACGGTGCGGAGGGGCACCTGGGGACCACCGAAAGGAGAACTCAACCATCTGTCCAACTTGTCGAAGCCACCTACTCTGATGGCGAATGGATCGCAGTGAACATAGCCACGATAAAGGCTGGATGAACGATGCGGTTGCTTAAAATCACCTGCACTGCGACGGCTCTGTCCATGTGCTTATTGTTGGTGCCGGCCAAGATGGCCAAAGCCGACATAGGAGGTGAGGGTGACATCGTTAACGATGGCAAGGTGTCCGGCTCAGCATTTGTCAAGGATCCGCAAAGCGGAATGTGGACGAATATGCCCGTGGGAATCCCAGATGACCCCTTTGGGTATCGCTTCCAACCGGTATGTTTCGATGATATGACCGGTCACGTGGAATGCCTTGCCGCCAATCAGGCCGCCTGCACCGCGGGGGAAGACGGTCAGCTAGTTTATTGGTACCGGGGGCTCAAGAGCCGTGATCCAAGCCTTTGGGAAAGAGTCAGTGACACGCCGTCGTGCATCTACTCCGAGGAACCCGTCGATATCGGTGAGCAGATCCGGGCGCAAATCCTTGCCGCGTTTCAGGAACGGCCCATAGTTCCCGGTGGGCTGGTGCTGCAGCCGAGCCCGCATACGTTGGTCGGGATGGAAACGAACGTGTATATCGAGGCAACTGAGCAGGTTTTCGAGATGGTCCTGTTGGAGCAGAGCATCCGGATTGTGGCCACACCGACGGAATACGAGATCAACTACGGTGACGGCACGGTGTACGGTCCCACCCCGGTGCCGGGAGGTCCATTGGCGCAGGACCGTTGGGGCGAGGCCACCCAGACCAGCCACGCGTATACGGCCAGCGGCGATTATCAGGTGGGTGCAACGGTGTATTTCTCCGGCACGTATTCGGTGAACGGGGGAACCGTGATTCCCATCGACGGGCGGGCAACGGTGTCCTCGCCTGCCCAGACCCTGCGGGTGTGGCGGTCGGAAACCCGCAGTGTGGCGGACAACTGCCTGGTGAACCCGAACGGCGTCGGATGCTAAAGGTCAAAGGACGCCGGGGACGCATCACAATAATGATGGCCTCGATAGGGGCGGCTGTCGGGTTTGCAGGGTGTGCCATGAGCGACGGGGACGCCTTCGAGGGGGAGTCCCCACTAACGACGGAGTCATCCGTTACAGCAACCCCGACCCCCACTCCCACCCCCAGATATAAGCCTGGGTTCGCCAAGGGTCCGGCTGAAAATGTTCCGCTCCCAGTGGTGCCTGTCGAAGCCAAAACCGCATCCAAGGTCGGTCTTGAGGCCTTCGCTGAGTATTGGTACGAGACGGCGAACTACGGGTACGAGACCGGCGATACCTCTTTGACTCAGGCTGTGAGTGGTCCCGAATGCGAAACCTGTGCGAACTATTTCGAGGTAGTCGAAGGCGGGTACATTGGCGACGATTGGATGGCGAACTCAGCTATAGAGGTTTTGCAAGTTCACTCTGACTACGTGCTCACACCCGACGGGCGGTACCAGGCGGTTGTTTACTTTAGACAGGAGGCGATGGAGTATTACGGCCCCGAAGGCCTGCAACTGGAAGGTGAAGCCGATTTGGGTGTTGTGCAACTCTTCGAGGCGGTATGGAAAGGCGATCATTGGGTTGCGGCGAACATCGCCACTATGAACGTCCTGGATAAATGTCAGTTCCACCCTGATAATCCCGACTGCTAAAGGTCGGCAGGCCGGGGCACCGCAAACAGGGTCCGGGGATCCTGCAGCACCGCGGGATAGCTGAACGCAGAACGGGGAATGCTCCCCGAGAGAGCCACCGGCCGCACGGCAGTGTCGTTAGTCAGTTCCACCGGACCTGCACGCCCCAGCAGCAGCCGCGACCTGTCATTCGGGGCTATCACGGCCACCGGATCGCCGTCGTCCATGTCCTCCAGCAGCCGCACCAGCTGCCGGCCACGCTTGCCGGTGATGGGCGTGCCCTTTGCGGAAAGCATCGGCAGGACGATGGTGGCAGCATCGCCGTCGGGCACTGCCCGAGCCACCCACAGCGTGTCCGCGGGGTCCGGATCCGCGGGATCCGGCACGTCGGCGGGGGAGGGCCAGACGTACGGCAGCCCGGCATCGGTATCCGGAAACAGCGGCCCGTAAACCTCGGGAGACTTCTCGATCAGATTGGACCGGTGGCTGCGGTGCAGCTCCTCGTCACCCAGCCAGGACGGCAGCTCAACCGCGCCGTCATCCCCGTCCACCCGGGGCGCGAACTCCAGGATCTGTTCGCGCACGGTATCGGCATGTCCGCGGGCAATCCACTCGTCCGTCATCGCCAGCCCGTAGGCGGTCAATGCGGGCACAAAGCCCTTCCACATCAGCAGCGCCGGGTGCCGCTGCCAGCCGTAGTCCGGAACCACCAACCCGCGCAGCAGCTGCAGGGTCTCCACGCGCTGCTTGCCCAGCCGTGCCTGATCCAGCACCGCCGCGCTGCGGGCGAAGCTCTCATAGGGGAGGAAGGTTTGCACCGGCCCAGTCTGTCACTGTTCGCCGGGACGGGCCGCTCCGGGAACAGCACCGGCACCCGCATCCGGAGCGGCCACCAGCTGGCGGACCATGATCAGGTCACGGAAGGTATGGCTGCCTACCCGGAAGGACCGGCGGCCGGAGGTCTGGAACCCTGACTTGCGGTAGAAGGACTGCGCCCTGACGTTACGGTTGTTGACGCCCAGCCACATGGAGCGGGCCCCCACAGAAGCCGCGGCGCCGGCGGCTGCTTCAACCAGCTGGCCGGCCAGCCCGCTGCCGTGAGCGTCCGGGTGCAGATAGAACTTGTTCAGTTCAGCCGAAGGCCGCACCGCCCGGCCCTGATCCAGGGCGTCAAGCACCTCCGGATCCGACGGTGCCGCCAGGACCAGCAGGCAGTAGCCCAGCAGACGGCCGGCGTCCCGGGCCGCCAGAACCAGCGCCTTCTCGTCATTCAGATAAGCGGCGAACCGCTCGGCGGACAGGTTCTCCGTGACAAAGGCGGTGCTGTCCTCCGGTGTGACCTCAGGCGGACACGCCAACGGGAACGTAAGGGCGGCCAGTTCGACGAGCCCGGGGATATCTTCTGGTGTTGCATGTGAAATCGAGGCTTGCACCACTCCAGCATAGGCATGCCCGGCAGATGCCTGCCCTTCGACCCGGGCATACCGCCGGTTTAGTACCGGGCGTAGAGCTCTCCGACCGGAAGACCGGCGTCCACGGTGTTCTCCGGTCCGGGCAGGGGGCAGGCCCAGGCCTCGTCGTAGGCACAGGACGGGTTGTAGAGATAGTTGAAGTCCAGCACCAGGCTGCCGGGCCGTTCGCCCGCGCCCAGGTTGGCTCCCTTGATGGTGTCCAGCAGGTAGCGCCCGCCACCGTAGCTGCCGCCGTCAGCGCCGGAGGTTGCGTCCTTGACCGGAATGAAAATACCTCCGCCGTAGGAATCCAGGTTCCAGACCGCCAGGGAACCCACACCGTCAACGCTGACCGTGCCCAGCCGGGTAAACGGCACCACGCCGTCTGTGCCCGTGGCAACCTCCATGGACTGGCCGGCACCCGCGTCCTCAATTACCGCCTCGAAGCGGAACGCAGGATCGTAGCGGGCGGTGAGGAGGCCGCGGAAGCGACGCCGCGTGGCTTCGGGGAGGGGCGACGCCGGGTGTGTACCGAAGAGCCGGTCCCGGCCGGTGGCCCACAGGGAATGGGCGTGTGACACGGAAATCGATTCGGATGCGCGCCGGGCCTGCTCGTAAAGGGCAAACACGTTACGGCGCCAGTCGGCGGTGGCAAGGGCAGTGACGGGGGATACCATCTGTCCAGCGTAGTGTGTTCCAGTGACTACCGGACTTCTTATTGTGGTGCTTGTCGCCATCTTCATCGGAGCGATCGCCCAGCGGATTGCCGGACTGGGCTTCGCGCTGCTGATTTCCCCGTTCCTCGTGATCATCCTCGGTTCGCACGGCGGGGTGATCATGGTAAATATCTGCGGCCTGGTGTCCTCGCTCCTGATTATGAGCCGCGTCTGGCGGGATGTGGACTGGTCAATGTATCGCTGGCTCGCCGTGCCCGCTGTGATAGCCAGCGTGCCGGCGTCGGCTGCCGCGGTGTTCCTTCCCGCTGCACCGCTGGCCGTGACGGTAGGCGCCGTCGTCCTGGTGGCCCTGAGTATCTCCCTGCTCCTGCAGCGGACCTCGGTGGTCCTGACCGGAAATGCTCCCAAGGCGGTGGCCGGTTTCGCATCCGGGATCACCAACGCCATGGCCGGCGTCGGCGGCCCGGCCGTCAGCGTTTACGCACTGCTGGCCCGCTGGCCGCAGCGGCCCTTCGCGGCCACCCTGCAGCCCTTCTTCGTCACCACGGCCGCCGTCACCCTGACGTCCAAGCTCTTTCTGGACCCCGGACAGATGCCGCCCTTCGAGGCCTGGGCCTGGGCCTTGGTGGCGCTGATGATTGTGGCCGGCATTTATGCGGGGGAGAAACTGCAGCGCTTTATCCGCGATGACCAGGCCCGCCTGGCCGTGATTGTGATCGCGTTCATCGGAGCAGCTGCGGCGCTGGTGAAGGGCCTGATCGACCTCTGACCCGGGGCTCCGTTAGCCGACTCACGCCGGAGCCTCGCCGGGCTGCGCGGGGCCGGGTGGCACGATAGAACCGATGAAGATTTTATTGCGGCGCAAGAAGCCGGGTATGCCGCCCATGCCGCTCTGGCTGCAGGGAACGTTTGAACTGGGCCAGGCTGCCCTGCTCTCGGCGCTGGTGGTACTGCTGCCGCTGGTCGGCGTCTGGTTTGCCAACGGTTTCACCGACCGGGAGTTCTCCTCCCTTGCCCGGCTGGGCGGCCAGGCCTGGCTGCTGATCCACGGCGTGCCGCTGTCCCTGAGCCTTCCCGCCGGGGAGCTCGGCGCAGCGCCCTCCACCGGCCTGCTCTCACTGCTTCCGCTCGGACTGAGCCTGATTCCGTTCTTCCTGTCCTGGCGGGCCGGACGCCGGCTGGCCCGGGCCTCCTACACCGACCAGCTCTGGCAGGCCCTGCTCGGGGCCTTGGGAACCTATGCACTGCTGGGCGCGGCCGCGGCATATTTCAGCAGTACGGACGGTGTCCGGATTTCGGTGACAGCCGGGGCACTGCTGCCCCTGATTGCTGCCGGAGCCGGCCTTATTGTGGGTGCCCGGATCGAGGCCGGTTCGTGGGTGCGCCTGATCGGCATGGACCTTACCGACTGGATTGCCCGGACCAGCCAGCATTCGCGCTGGGCAGGTTCTTACCTGTGGTCCGCGCTGCGGGCCGGGGTGGTGGGAATCGTCGCCGCCCTGGGCCTGTCAGCTGTACTGCTGGTTGTTGCCCTGGCACTGAACTGGGCCACCATCGCGGCGGTGTACCAGCGGCTCGACGCAGGGATAATCGGCGGGGCGGTGCTCACCGTGGTGGAGCTGGGCCTGATGCCGAACTTTGTGGTGTGGACCCTTGGCTGGGCTTCCGGCGCCGGGTTCTCCATGGGCACCGGCAGCATCATCAGCCCGCTGGAAACCACCGTGGGTCCGCTGCCGGCGGTCCCGGTGCTGGCGGCCCTGCCGGCAGGCGGCATGGAATACGGCTACGTTGCCCTGCTGATCCCCGTGGCCGCGGGCATCCTGGCCGGCTGGTGGTTCCTGCGTGAGGGTGAGAACCACTTTGATGAGTGGCTGTCCATCAAGATCCGTGCCCGGTGGTTCACCGCTCCGGTATCCACCCTGGTGCTGGGCGCCATTGTGGGCCTGGTGTCCGGCGTGCTGGCGGCGGCAGCGGGCTGGCTTTCCCAGGGCTCGCTGGGCGTGGGGCGTTTTGTCGGCCTCGGTCCCGACCCGCTGTGGCTGGGCCTGTGGGTTGCCGCGGAGGTTGGGGTCGGCGTCGTCATTGGCTACGCCGTGGGCCCGTGGCTGGAACGCGAGCCGAAACAGGTACGCGAACCTGCGCTCAAGGCCTGAGGAAGGTTACGGCAGCTCGAAGCTCAGGTACTCGGACTGGCAGGACTCGGATGCGTTCAGCGTGATGGCTGAACGCATGCAGGATTCGTAGGTCACCGTCCGGTCCCAGAGCATGGCCATGGCCGCCATGCCGAGCGTGGTGACGAACGTGATGACCAGGCCGATGGAGATCAGGACCGGCAGCACGGGCCGCATCTTTGCCCGGGCGGCTTTGACCAGCGCAATAATGCCTACTACGACGGCGGCCGTTCCGAGCGCTATCGGCACCAGCTTCCACGGCAGTACAAGATTGCTGCTCAGCAGTGTGGCGATTGCCAGCAACCAGAAGATCCGAACGTACTGAACCGCGTTGCGCTTCTGCTCGTCGGGAACATCCTGGCGGCTGCTGTCCGCCCCGGCCGGGGACTTGGTCTGGGTCTGGGCACCGTCGTCGTTCATGCGTTTAACCCTAGGCGACGCGGCACCCTATGGTTGACGCATGCGCATTGTAGTTCTTGTGTCCGGCACCGGATCCAACCTCCAGGCCGTGCTGGACGCCGTCCGGGACGGGCAGCTCGACGTCGAAATTGCCGCCGTGGGTTCGGACCGGCCCGGCACCTACGGTGTGGAGCGCGCCGCCGACGCCGGGTACCCCACCTTTGTGGTGAACTTCCGCGACTATCCGGCGCGGGCTGACTGGAACCGGGCACTCACCAGGGAAGTGGCCTCCTACGCTCCGGATCTGGTGCTCTCCTCCGGATTCATGCGGATAGTGGACGAGGAGTTCATCAACTCCTTCAACGGCCGCTACCTGAACACCCACCCGGCCCTGCTGCCCTCCTTCCCCGGAGCCCACGGGGTGCGGGACGCCCTGGCCTACGGAGTGAAGATCACCGGCTGCACCGTCCACTGGGCCGACGCCGGCGTGGACACCGGGCCGATCCTGGCCCAGGCGGCCGTCGAGGTGCTCGACGGCGACACGGAAGAGACCCTGCACGAACGCATCAAGGTGCAGGAACGCCGTTTGCTGCTGGAAACGCTGGACCGCCTCAGCCGCGAAGGGCTCTGAGCGGGTTCCGGAAGGCCCGGCCCACCGGGGCCCTAGCTGCTCAGTCCAGCGGGTTCCCCCGAAGACCCGGCCCGCCGGATCCCTGGCCGCTCAGTCCAGTGCCGCGCCCTTGGTCTCGGGAGCGAACCGGGCCATCCAGAGTACTGCCAGCAGCACCAGCACCCCGGCCAGCGCGAAGGACAGCGGCAGCCCGAGGTACGGCCACAGGACCGAGACGAAAATCAAAGGACCGAACCCGGCGCCAATCCGCGAGACGGTGGACGCCCAGCCGAATCCGCTGCCGCGCAGCTCGGTGGGGTAGAGCTCGGACACGTAGGCGTAGAGCACCGGAATGGCCACCTGCACCACAAACCCGTAGGCCAGCAGCCAGATGGTGGCGGCCGTGGGTACGTCCACTACCAGGGCCACCACCACCAGGATCGCCGCGGACAGCGGCCCGGTCACTGCCAGGATCCACTTCCGCCCCACCTTTTCCACCAGCAGGGCGGCGGCAATCACGCCCAGCAGTCCGACGGCGGCCATGCCGGATGTGGTCAGGAACGCGCGGTATTCCGCGAACCCGGCGTCCACGAGGATCTTGGGCATCCACTGCAGGGCCAGGTAGTAGACCAGCAGGATGGTCAGGAACAGGGACCACGCGGCGATGGTGGTTTTGGTGCTGAACCGCCAGAGGTCGGCGAGCTGGGTGCCCATGGTGCGCAGTGTCAGCTTTTCCGGCTCCGCGGGTTCGGGCAGCCGCCACTCGGTTTTGGCGCCGCCGGTGCGCCGGATCAGATCCTCGATGACGGCGGCTGCTTCAGCGGTCCGGCCCTTGCGCACGAGGTAGAGCGGGGATTCCGGCACCGAGCGGCGCACCCAGAAGACCAGCAGGGCCGGCAGCACCATGATCAGCATGGTGTACCGCCAGTCGGCGAAGGTCGCCATGATCACCGCAGAGGTAACTCCGCAGAGCGCCGCACCCACCGGCCACCAGCCGTCCATCGCGGTGAGCACCCGGCCGCGTTGTTTTTTGGGCGTGAACTCTCCCACCAGGGCATAGTCCACGGGCACGCAGCCGCCCAGGCCGAACCCGGCCATAAAGCGGAAAATGCAGAACCAGACAATGTCCGGGGAGAAGGCGCCGAGCACGGTGAAGAGCGAGAAGACCAGCAGCGTGGCCGAGAACGCCCGCTTGCGGCCGATCGCATCAGCAATGGACCCCCAGACAAATGCCCCGATGGCCATGCCGAGCAGATTCGCGGTACCGATCCAGGCGGCCTGCGCCGGCACCAGGTCCCATTCCTTGGAGAGCAGGGGAATCAGGACGCCGTTCAGGGTCACGTCCCAGGCGTCGAACATAAAGCCCAGGCCGCCGATCAGGAAGATCCGGCCCTGAACGTTCCACCGCCAGGGCAGGTTTTGGACCACCTGGTCGCCGGTGGGCAGGGCATTGGTGATGGACATCTGGGCGGGGCCTTCCGGAGCTGGGCAGAAGATGATGCAGCGGAGCGCTGATTGCATCGGGGAAAACAGTACCGCGTGCAGGCGTATGCCTGTGGACAAAACCGGAGGAACCCGCGGAAGCAGGAAGTATGGGGCCATGGCTGACGCGCAGCGGGGTGAACAGCCGGCCCTTCCAGGACCGGTGCTGCCCGGGTCCGTGTTCACCGTGGCGGAGGCACGGGCACGCGGTGTGCCGCCGGCGGCCCTGCGGAGGAAAGAGTACGACGCCGTCGGGTACGGCATCCGTGCCGTCACGGGGCTGGAGCCTTCCCTGCTGCACATCGTTCGTCCGCTTGCGCCTGTTGGCGGCCTTACCGTAGCCAGCCACGCCACTGCCGCCGCCCTGTGGGGAATGTGGCTGCCGCGGCGCCTGGCGGACGGCCCGCTTCACCTCACCCGGCCGCTGCGGTTGTCTCGGCCCCGGCGGAAGGGCGTGGTTGGGCATCAGGCTCCGCTCCTGCGGGAAGACGTAGTACGGATAGCCGGGATACTGATCACCTCTCCCGCATGGACGTGGTGTGACCTCGCGGCCCTGCTCCCGGTCGCTGACCTGGTGGTGGCCGGCGACTCGGTGCTTCGACGGCTGGATGCCCCGGTGCGAGGCGGCTACCTTCCGCGGCCCGATCCGCTGTGCCGGGTCCAGGACCTGCAGGACCTCATCGACCGGAGATCCGGAAGCCGCGGCATTTCCACGGCGCGGACGGCACTTGCGCTGATGCGCGCGGGTGTCGATTCAGCCCCGGAATCGCGTCTGCGGCTGCTCATCCTGTCCGCGGGCCTGCCGGAGCCGGAGGTGAACCGGTGGATCATGGGTGCCGGCGGGCGGCCCGTGTCCCGGCCGGACCTGCAGTACCGGGCACTGCGGATTGCCCTTGAATACGAAGGGGAACACCATCTGCGGGATCCGGACCAGTGGCATCGCGACATTGAACGGGATGAGAGGCTGCGGCAACTGGGCTGGGTGGTGCTGCGCTTCAGCAAAAAGCACCTTCGCCCCGAAAATCGGGCAGCAACGGAGGAACGTATCCGTAGTACCTTGCGTGCGCGGGGCTGGTATCCCGGCAGAGCCGTGTAGACCAGACCGGGCTGCCGGTCCGGCCGGTCCGGCCGGTCCCGGGTGCCGGTCCCGGGTGCCGGTCCCGCCGGTGGAGCGGGCCCCTTGATCCCGGTCCCGCCGGCCCCTGGGGTCCCTTGGTCCCTGTCCCGCCGGTGCGGTGGGTCCCCGGTGCCGCGGCACTGAATCGAGAAGGCACGATTTACCGAATTCCGGGCCGAAAACGGTAAATCGTGCCTTCTCGATGCGCAAAACGGTAAATCGTGCCGTTTCGATCCGCTGGAGCCCGCAACCGCACCCCGCAACCGCCACACCGCACCCGCCCCACCACGCTCCGCAACGGCCACGCCCCGCAACCGCCACACCACACCCCGCACCCGCCACACCGCACCCCGCACCCGCCCCACCACGCTCCGCAACCGCCCCACCACGCTGCGCAACGGCCACGCCCCGCAACCGCCACACCACACCCCGCAACCGCCACACCGCACCCCGCACCCGCCACACCGCACCCCGCACCCGCCACACCGCACCCCGCACCCCCCAACCCCGCCCCGCATTCATCCCCCGAGACACGGTGTTACACCGCTCCGAGGCGGGGCGGAGGGCTCAAGGCATAAACTTCTCGTGGGCCGCACGGCCTGCGCACGCCGTTCATCGAATCCTTGGAGTGTCAGTTGTGAGCAACCCCGTCCTCGACCGTGTCCCTATCCGCCGGGCCCTGATTTCGGTCTACAACAAGACGGGGCTGACGGAACTCGCGCAAGGCCTCGCCGCAGCCGGTGTCAGCATTGTCTCCACCGGCTCCACGGCCAAGCAGATTGCTGCTGCCGGCGTCGCCGTCACCGAGGTCTCCGAGGTGACCGGGTTCGCTGAGTGCCTCGACGGCCGGGTCAAGACGCTGCACCCCCGCGTCCATGCCGGGATCCTCGCCGACCGCCGCCGGGATGACCATGTGGCCCAGCTCGAGGAAATGGAGATTGAACCCTTCGACCTCGTGGTGGTCAACCTCTACCCGTTCGTTGAAACCGTCCGCTCCGGCGCGGCGCAGGATGACGTGGTGGAGCAGATCGACATCGGCGGGCCCTCCATGGTCCGCGCCGCCGCCAAGAACCACCCGTCGGTGGCCGTGGTGGTTGACCCGGACAAATACTCCGACGTTGTCACCGCAGCGGCGGAGGGCGGCTTCGACCTCGCGCAGCGCCGCCGGCTGGCTGCTGAAGCATTCGCCCATACTGCCGCCTACGACAACGCGGTAGCCACCTGGACGGCTGAGCAGTTCGGCGACGGCACCGAGGACGGCGCCAAGTGGCCGGCCTACACCGGCCTCGCCCTGGAGCGCGCCGAAGTGCTGCGCTACGGCGAAAACCCGCACCAGGACGCTGCCCTGTACGTGGAGAAGGGCGGCCAGCCCGGCGTTGCCCAGGCCGATCAGCTGCACGGCAAGGCCATGTCCTACAACAACTACGTCGACGCCGACGCCGCCCTGCGTGCCGCCTTCGACTTCGATGAGCCCGCCGTCGCCGTCGTGAAGCACGCGAACCCGTGCGGTATCGCGGTGGCGTCCCCGAATGCGGCCGATCCCATTGCGGACGCGCACGCCAAGGCCCATGCCTGTGATCCGGTCTCCGCGTTCGGCGGCGTGATTGCCGCCAACCGCACGGTCACCGCGGGCATGGCGGAAACGGTGAAGGACATCTTCACCGAGGTGGTGATTGCTCCGGACTTCGAGCCGGCCGCCGTCGAGATCCTCAGCGCGAAGAAGAACATCCGGCTGCTCGCCCTGCCGGACGGATACGGCCGCAACACTGCCGAATTCCGGCAGGTGTCCGGCGGTGTGCTGGTGCAGAAGGCGGACCGGCTGCAGGCCGAGGGCGATGATCCGGCCAACTGGACCCTCGCCGCGGGGGAACCGGCGGACGAGGCCACCCTGGCCGATCTGGCCTTTGCCTGGGCCGCCGTGCGGGCCGCGAAGTCCAATGCCATCCTGCTGGCAAAGAACGGCGCGTCCGTGGGTGTGGGCATGGGCCAGGTGAACCGGGTGGATTCCTGCCGGCTCGCCGTTGAACGGGCCAACACCCTGGGCGCCGGGGGCGAGGACCGCGCCCGCGGTTCCGTAGCGGCGTCGGACGCGTTCTTCCCCTTCGCGGACGGACTGCAGATCCTGCTCGACGCCGGTGTGCGCGCCGTGGTCCAGCCGGGCGGCTCCATCCGCGACAACGAAGTGGTCGAAGCTGCTGCCGCGGCGGGCGTGACCATGTACTTCACCGGCGCCCGGCACTTCTTCCACTAGCGAATACGCCGCAGGCCATACGAAAACGCGGGACGGTGCAGGTAATGTGCCGTCCCGCGTTTTAGGGCACAGATAGTGCGCTGTGGCATAGTTGAACTCAAATACAAGCCTAAAAAACGGGTTCCGTCATGCCACAAGACATGCTCCGGTGCCCACCAACACACAAGGAGACCGTGTGGCTGAGAAAATCAAGGTTGTGGGCTCTGTCGTAGAGCTCGACGGCGATGAGATGACCCGTATCATCTGGCAGTTCATCAAGGACCGCCTGATCAACCCGTACCTGGACGTAGACCTGAAGTACTACGACCTCTCCATCCAGAACCGCGACGCGACCGATGACCAGGTCACCATCGACGCCGCCAACGCCATCAAGGAACACGGCGTGGGCGTCAAGTGCGCAACCATCACCCCCGACGAGGCACGTGTCGAGGAATTCGGCCTGAAGAAGATGTGGGTCTCCCCGAACGGAACCATCCGCAACATCCTCGGCGGCGTGGTCTTCCGCGAGCCGATCATCATCTCCAACATCCCGCGCCTGGTCCCGGGCTGGAACAAGCCGATCATCATTGGCCGCCACGCCCACGGTGACCAGTACAAGGCCACGAACTTCAAGGTTCCCGGTGCCGGCACGCTGACGCTGACCTACACCCCGGCCGACGGCAGCGAAGAAATCAAGCAGCAGGTTGTGACGTACAACGAAGATGGCGGCGTCGCCATGGGTATGTACAACTTCAACGATTCCATCAAGGACTTCGCCCGCGCTTCCTTCGCGTACGGCCTGCAGCGCAACTACCCGGTGTACCTCTCCACCAAGAACACCATCCTGAAGGCCTACGACGGCCAGTTCAAGGACCTGTTCCAGGAAGTCTTCGACGCCGAGTTCAAGGACCAGTTCGAAGCAGCCGGGCTCACCTATGAGCACCGCCTGATCGATGACATGGTTGCCTCCGCAATGAAGTGGGAAGGCGGCTACGTCTGGGCCTGCAAGAACTACGACGGCGACGTCCAGTCCGACACCGTGGCACAGGGCTTCGGCTCGCTGGGTCTGATGACCTCCGTGCTGATGACCCCGGACGGCAAGACCGTCGAGGCTGAAGCTGCACACGGCACCGTGACCCGTCACTACCGCCAGCACCAGCAGGGCAAGCCCACCTCCACCAACCCGATCGCCTCGATCTTCGCGTGGACCCGTGGCCTGATGCACCGCGGCAAGCTGGACAACACCCCCGAGGTCATCAACTTCGCCGAGACCCTTGAAGACGTTGTCATCAAGACGGTCGAATCCGGCAAGATGACCAAGGACCTGGCACTGCTGGTCGGCCCGGACCAGCCGTACCTGACCACCGAAGAGTTCCTCGCCGCACTGGATGAGAACCTCAAGGCCCGCCTGGGCGCCGAGGTTGCGGCCTAACCGGCTCTCCTCACCGCGCCTTCCCCGCCCTGTTGCGGGGGAGTACGACGACGGCGCGCTGCCCCTTCGCGGGGCGGCGCGCCGTCGTCGTTTAATACGGAGGCCGCGTAATAAGTAGCGCGGAGGTACCCGCGGTGCCACCATGTGGGGATGTCGAATTCCACCACTACGCCGGCCCCGGCGGTTTCCGCTGCCGAAGAGCGCAGCGCCCGCATAGCGGTAACGGTTTTTCCGCTGCTTATTGTTGCCGGGGGAGTGATTGCGCTCTTCTTCCCGCAGCCCTTCACCGGGCTCTCCGCCTACATTAACCCGGGTCTGATGCTGATTATGTTCGGTATGGGCCTGACGCTGACCCTCCCGGATTTCGGGATGGTGGTCCGCCAGCCGCTTCCGGTGCTGCTGGGCGTGGTGGCGCAGTTTGTCATAATGCCGCTGCTGGGTCTGGGGATAGCCTGGGCGCTGAATCTCAGCCCGGAACTGGCAGCGGGCCTGATCCTGGTGGGCTGCGCTCCGGGCGGCACGGCGTCCAATGTCGTGACCTATCTGGCCCGGGGCAACGTGGCCCTCTCCGTGGCCATGACCTCGGTGTCCACACTGCTGGCGCCCCTGCTGACCCCGCTGCTGGCGCTCTGGCTCGCGGGCCGGTACATGGCAGTTGACGCCGGTTCCATGGCGTGGTCCATTGTGCAGATTGTCCTGATTCCGGTGGTGCTCGGACTGGTGATCCGCTACCTGATGCCGCGGCTGGTGGACCGGATCCTCCCCGTGCTGCCCTGGGTTTCCGTGCTGGCGATTACGTTTGTGGTGATCGCGGTGGTGTCCGGCAGCGCCCAGGCAATTTTCACCGCGGGCTGGCTTATCCTGCTCGCGGTGGTGCTGCACAACGCGCTGGGACTGGGACTGGGGTACGGCGCCGCCAAGCTGTTCCGGCAGCCGATCCCGTCACGCCGGACCATGGCTATTGAAGTGGGGATGCAGAACTCCGGGCTTGCTGCCGGCTTGGCGAAACAGTACTTCGCTCCGGAAGCGGCGTTGCCCGCGGCAGTGTTTTCGGTCTGGCACAACGTCTCCGGCGCCCTGATGGCCGCCATCTGGCAGCGCCGGCCGGTGTCCTGACTGTCTGGAGGCGGCCGGCCCTGAACAAAGGCAGCAGGCCTCGAACAAACGCGGCCTCAAACAAAAGCAGCAGGCCCCAGACCGAAGTCCGGGGCCTGCTGCGCTGGCAATTTGCCGGCTAAATGCCGGCACCCTGATCGCCGGAGGAGGATGGCCCGGACGAGCCTGAGCCGCCGGAACCGGAGCCGCCGGAGCCCATTCCTGAACCTCCGCCCATGCCTGAGCTGGAACCGCCCATGCCGGAGCCCGAGCCGCTGGAACCGGATCCCATTCCGGAGCCCGATGAAACGGACGCCGGCTCCGAGGAACTCTGGCCCGAGATCGTGTTCCCGTCCTTATACGCTGCGGAAACCTCGATCTTCCGCGGCTTCGAACGCTCGCTGACCGGGATGAAGACGCTCAGCACGCCGTTCTCGTACTTGGCTGAGATGTTGTCGATATCTATGCCCTGGCCAAGGTTCAGCTGCCGGAGGAAGCTGCCGCTTTCCCTCTCGCGGGTCAGCCAGGTCACCCCTTCGGTGGTATGGATGGTCCGTTCGGCGCGGATGGTCAGCAGCTGGCCATCCACGTCAACGTCCACCGAGCCGGGATCGATGCCGGGAAGATCTGCATTGAGGATGTAATGGTCGCCCTCGCGGTACAGATCGATGGGCATCAGCCGAAGCCGCTGGCGCGGGTCCAGAAGGGCGCCCGCAACCCGGTCCAGCTCACGGAATGGATCAAACTTCATCGCCATGTTCATCAACTCCTTTGTGCCACCGACGTCGGTCGGGCATCGGTGGTGGAAACGCCGATTGTGGAAGGGTCGATAAAGGTTGAGTCGCACTACCTCAACGATGAAATTACGCTAGCACTCGGGCATAGTGAGTGCCAGATCAGATGGATAAAAACGGTCCGGGAGGACCGGTTTTTTCTGTCCTCAGCCCACCGGCCAGGCGTGCACGGCCGTATTGCTGTGCATGTTCTCCCAGTAGAGGCGGGACATTTCGGCCAGCGCGGCGCTGCGTGCCAGTCCGGATTCCTCCAGGCGGCGAAGCGTGGCGATCTGCCAGGCTGCTCCGTTCTGCTCGGTCCGTGCCCGCTCGGAGACAACGTCCAGATAGCGGTCTATGAGCGTGGGGTCCACCTTCAGGGCGCGCAGCCCTTCGGCGGCCTGCGGGATCAGGTGCCGCACAATCAGCTCAGCAACCGGAATTTCGCCGATGCCCGGCCAATACACCGTGGCCTCCAGCCCGTGGCGGGCACAGGAGAGGAAATTGTCGGACGCGGTCTTGAAGGCAAGCCGGCTCCACAGTGGACGGTCTGCCGTGCGGATGTATTCCACCAGGCCGTAATAGAAAGCTGCATTGGCTACAACGTCAATGACTGACGGACCTGCCGGCAGCACGCGGTTTTCCAACCGCAGATTGGGGGTGCCGCTGCCCGGGTCATAAATGGGCCGGTTCCAGCGGTAAACGGTCCCGTTGTGCAGCCGCAGTTCAGCCAGCAGCGGTGCACCTGCAGAGGTGGTTTCATCCCCTCGGCCCGAGAGCTCCGGGAGCAGCGCCGGGAAGTAGCGTACGTTCTCCTCAAACAGGTCGAAGATGGAGGTGATCCACCGTTCTCCGAACCAGACGCGGGGCCGCACCCCCTGCTGGCGCATTTCCGGGGGCCGGGTATCGATTGACTGCTTGAACAGTTCAATCCGGGTTTCATGCCACAGGACGTGTTCCATGAAAATGGGCGAGTTGGCCGCCAGCGCAACCTGGGGAGCGGCGATCATCTGCGCTGCATTCCAGGCCGGTGCAAATTGCTCGGGTGAGACTTCCAGATGCAGCTGCACCGACGTACACGCCGCTTCAGGGGCAATGTTCTGGGCGTAGAAGGACAGAGGCTCCGGGCCGGAGAGATCCAGCAAAACGTCTTCACCGCGTGCCTGGAGTACCGAGGTGTTCAGTGCGGCATAGCGCTGGCCGCTGCTGAGCCACTCCCAGCCGTCCATGAACCCGGGTGTCAGGGTGGGCAGGATTCCCACCATCATGATGTCCGCGTCCTCCTGCTCCGCGCGTTGGTCAGCACGGTTCAGCTGCGTTCGCAGGCCGTCTTCGAGGTCCTTGAGTCCGAACTGCCCGATCGAAAGTGCGGGATGGTTCATCTCGATGTTGAAAGCGCCGATTTCGGTCTGGAAAGCCGGATCAGCGATGCGTTTCAGGACAGCCTGGTTGCGCAGGGCGGGGGAGAAGTCCCGGTTGGTGAGGTTCAGCTCGAGCTCCAGCCCAATGCTCGCCGTGTCGGCGAACCGGGCCGTGGACAGGTAATGGGCAAAGTGGTCCAGGTTCTCCAGCAGCCGCTGCCGGTAGGCGGTCCGCTGTGCCCTGCTGAACGTCCGGCTCGTGACTTCGGCCCCCATGACCCCTACTTCTCCTTCAGGCCCTTGTAGACGTTGACGGGCCGCTGCATCTCACCGTGCTGGGCGCCCATCACAATGACAGCTCCGGACAGCACGGGGATACTCCATTGGAGGACCTTGAGCTGCCTCTGAGCTGACTTCAGTTCCTTGGAAGCGCCTTCCCTCGGCTCGGTGGCCCCCTGGCTGCCCTGTTCCGAAAGCTGCTCCACCTTTCCGCCGAGGATGCCCGCGTACAGGGTGACCCCTGCACCGAGGACGGTAACCGCAGTTTTGTACGCGGTAAGCCGGGCCACCCCGTCCTGCCGGGCTACCCGCGCACTGTTGTCACCCAACAGCGCTAGTCCGGAAAGGAAATGGGCGCCGATTGCCGCTGCCTGGACCGGTGCCCATTTCTTCCATCCCAAGGCGGAAAGCCGGGTCCTCTCCGTGGGATCCTTCGCTTCCGCGGCCGCCCCGTTGAGGCCGATGGCGCCCATAAGGGAACCGCCGAACCAGGCTGCTGCTGTGAGGTCATGGACAGATCGCGTAAGTGCCGCCATGCTGATGCTCCTGGGGGTTGCGGACAAACGGATGTACGGCTGGATGGCCGTACCCGGTTGTCTCTTCTCATCGGTGCCAATCAGACAACCACGCACCGGGCGCATAAGCAAGGTTGCTTATTACCCAAAATTAGGTAAGTATGCTTAGTATTGTTTTTGCGGTTTCGATCCGATCAACAATGCGACGAAAGAGAGCGATGATGACAGAGAATTTCAGCCCGCGCGACGGAAGCCATGCAGCATCCCCTACCGCAGGACAGGGATCTGACTCAACCGCAGCCGCCAAGACCGATTCAGCCAAGCAGGAGGCGAGTGACCTCGCCCAGCACGCCAAAGGCAACGCCCAGCAGGTGGCGGAGACAGCCAAGACCGAAGCTGCCGGCGTGGCATCCGAGGTGAAGAGCAACGCCAAGGACCTCTTCACCCAGGCACGCTCCGATCTCACCGAGCAGGCGGGTGCCCAGCAGCAGAAGGTGGCCGAAGGCCTCCGCTCCGTGGCCGATGAACTGCAGTCCATGGCGCAGTCCGGTCAGTCCGGCGTGGCCGCCGATCTTGTAGGGGAAGCGGCCAGCCGCGCCTCCTCCGTCGCCGGTTGGCTTGACGGACGGGACCCGGGATCGCTGCTGGACGAGGTCAAAGGCTTTGCCCGTCAGAGGCCCATGGCATTCCTGGCCATCGCAGCCGGTGCGGGTTTCCTCGCCGGCCGTCTGAACAAGAGCCTCAGCGCCGGAGTTCCGGCGCAGGACACGTCCGGCGGCTCCACCGGCCAGCATGTAGCCCCGCCGGCGCCCCCGGTTCCGCCGATCCAGCCACCCCAGCCCACGGGCTCCGGAACCGCTGCGGAAGGCCAGGCGTCCCGGAGTGGTACGGGGATTGATGATCCCTTCGGCTCCGAGCCGGTACGCAGTGCAGGTTCCGGCCCGGCGTCGGCTCAGACCCTGCCGCCTACGCCGTCCACCGGAGTTCCGGCAGCTGATCCCTACAGTGGTGGTCGGCACTAATGAGCACCGAAATCCCTCCCACGCCTGCACAGGCCAAGGCGGAGTCCACCTCTCTGGGTGACCTTCTTGGCCAGGTGACGCAGGATATGACCACGCTGATGCGCCAGGAAGTTGAGCTGGCAAAGGTGGAGATGAAGCAGTCGGCAACCCGCGCCGGAAAAGGTGCGGGAATGTTGGGCGGCGCCGCCGTCGCCGGTTACTTCGTTCTCCTCTTCCTGTCCGTTGCCCTTTGGTACGGCCTCGGCACCACCGCGATCGGCTTCGGCTGGTCCGCCGTGATCGTCGCCGTCATCTGGGCCATTATTGCCGCTGTCCTGGCGGCCCGCGGACGTACGGAAATGAAGAAGATCAAGGGCCTGCCGCAGACCTCGGAAACCCTGCAGGAAATCCCCGGGACCATGAAACCAAGCGAGGAAACACGATGAGTGAAAACCCTGATGAGATTCGCGCCGACATCGAGCGTACCCGCCAGCGGCTGGGGACGAACGTGGACGCCGTGGCGGACAAGGTAACCCCCTCCCACATCGTCCAGCGCCAGACGGACAAGGTGAAGGACAAGGTATTCGGAGTGAAGGACAAGGTGATGGGTGTGGCTGATTCTATGGGTAACAGTGCCTCAAATGCCGGCGGCAGCATGTCGGAGGGTATGTCCGCTGCCGGGTCAGCTGTGCAGGATGCTCCGGGGCAGCTGGTAGGCAAGGCACAGGGCAACCCCATGGCAGCCGGCCTGATCGCGTTCGGCGCCGGGCTTCTTGCTGCATCCCTGATCCCCGCCAGCGAGAAGGAACGCGTCGCGGCGGACAACCTCAAGACCGCTGCCAAGCCGATGACCGATGAGCTGGCAGGGGCGGCAAAGGAAATGGCACAGGGGCTCAAGGAACCTGCCCAGGAAGCCATGGAGAACGTCAAGGCTACTGCTGCCGATGCCGCAGAAAGCGTTAAGTCCGAGGGACAGAGCGCTGCGACGGAGGTGAAGGAGTCGGCCACCGACGCCCAGCAGAACGTTCGGAACGCCTAAACAACCGCACAACGACGGCGGCCCCGCACCCCGGGAGGGTCTGGGGCCGCCGTCGTGCGTGTATCAGCGTGGTACGGCCGCTTCGTCGTTGCGGTAGAGCACGCCCATCTGGGCGCGGGCGGCATCAAAGATGCGCATGGTGCGCAACGAATCGGCCCACGTCATGGTGGGGCTTTCCAGCAGGCCCGCCTGGATGCAGCGGCTGACCTCACGCAGCTCGTAGGTGTAGCCGTTGCCAACCTGCGGGAACCGTTCGGTCCGGGCTTCGCCCATGTGCGGGGTGATCGTCAGTTCCACCGGGTTGTGCAGAGGGGACCCGGTGCGCAGCCAGCCCTTGGTGCCGGAGATCACCGCCGTCCGCGGGCACGAGGACACCAGCGAGGACGTCAGCTGCGCCATCCCGCCGGTGGCATAACCCAGCGTCAGCGCGTTCTGGACATCCACGCCGTCCGCGTTGACGGCGCCGATGGCGTGGACCGTCTCCGGGTATCCCAGGGCCCCGAGCGCAAAGGTCAGCGGATAAACGGTGAGATCCAGCAGTGCTCCGCCACCTGCGGCGGGATCCCAGAGCCGGTGCGACGGGTCATAGGCGGCCGGGAAGCCCAGATCGGCCTGGACCCAGTGGATGTCACCCAGTTCCCCGGACGCCACCAGCTCCCAGATCCGGTTGATGCAGGGCAGGAACCGCGTCCACACGGCTTCCATGAGGAATACGTTGCGGGAGCGCGCCAGCTCGATCAGGTCCTCGGCTTCCCTGGCATTGATGGTCAGGGATTTCTCGCACAGGACGTGCTTGCCGGCTTCCAGCGCCCGCCGGGTGATCTCGTAGTGCTGGGCGTGCGGGGATGCGATGTAAACAACGTCCACGTCCGGATCAGCAAACAACTGGTCGTAGCCCTTGCCCTCCGAAGAGTCGGAGTAGCTGGTGGCGAAGCCAAATCGCCGGGCAAAATCCTCGGCGCTGGCCTGGCCGCGTGAACTCACTGCCTGCAGGACGGCATCTTCAAGCCGGGCAATGTCCTCGGTGACCCGTTCGGCGATGTTGCCGGTGGCGACTACACCCCAGCGGAGGGTGCGGCCGGTGGCCTGGACCGGGCTGGGGGCCCCGGGTTGCACACAGGGAGGGGTGGGAATGTGTTGAACAGCGGTCATTGTCCTCATCTTCCGCGTCGTTGCAGGGAGTGCCCCTACTCTATGGTGGGCAGCGGCCCGAGCCTAGGGGTCGGTGCCAGTCCCAAAGGAACGGCCCGGGTCCCGTCAGGGTCCCGGGCCGTTCCGCCCCGGAGGGCGGTAGTGCTACTTCAGGTGATGCTTATTTACTTGACCAGCTCGGAAAGAGTCGGATCGTTGGCGTAGGCTTCGCCGGCGTTGGCCTTGGTAACGATGACCGGCTCCAGCAGGTAAGCCGGAACAACCTTGGTGCCGTTGTCGTAGCTCTCGTCGTCGTTGATCTCAACATCCTCACCGGCGGCCAGGTTCTTGACCATCTCGATGCTGTGGTTCACCAGGTTGCGGGTGTCCTTGTTGATGGTGGAGTACTGCTTGCCTTCCATGATCAGCTTCACGGACTCAACCTCGGAGTCCTGGCCGGTGATGACGGGCAGCGGCTTGCCGGCCGCTTCAACGGAGGTCAGGACCGCGCGGGCCAGGGTGTCGTTGGGGGAGAGGACGCCGTCCAGTTCCACCGAGGCGTAGTTGGCGGAGAGCAGCGTGTCCGCACGCTTCTGGGCGTTCTCAGCCTTCCAGCCCTGGGTGACAGCCTGGTTGAATTGCGTCTGACCTGAAACAACCTTGAGGTTTCCTGCTTCGATCTCCGGCTTCAGCACGTCCATGGCGCCGTCGAAGAAGACCTGGGCATTGGCGTCATCGGGGGATCCGGCGAACAGTTCAATGTTGTAGGGGCCCTCGGGCTTCTTTTCCTTCAATCCGTCCAGCAGCGCCTGGCCCTGCAGCTGTCCGACCTTGAAGTTGTCGTAGGCCACGTAGTAGTCCACGTTCTCGGTGTTGGTCAGCAGGCGGTCATAGGCGATGACGGTAATGCCGGCATCCTTGGCTTCCTGCAGCTGGGAGCCGAGCTGGCTGCCGTCGATGGCGCCTACAATCAGGACCTCGACGCCGTTGGTGATCATGGAGCTGATCTGGTTCTGCTGTTCGGAGACGCCGCCGTTGGCGAACTGGACCTGGCCTTCGAAGCCGGCGTCCTTGAGGCCGTCGTTGAACAGGGATTCGGCGAGGACCCAGTTTTCGGAGGTCTTCTGCGGCAGGGCAACGCCGATGGCGGCACCCTCACCGAAACCGGATTCGGATTCGGATGCTGCTTCTTCGGAGCGGCCGCAGGCGGACAGCGACAATGCTGCCACCGTTGCGACAACGGCGAAGGACTTTGCGAATTTACGCATGGTGTTCTCTTTCTTGATAGCGGTGCTGTGAGTAATGCCAGTCAGTGGAAAGGATTAGGCGTCGGTGGAGATGACGGTTTTGGTGCCCGTGGGCATTTCGGGGGTGGCATCCACGGCTGCGGGAGCCGGCGCCGGCTTGTTCCCACCGAAGTTGCGCATCAGGAGCCCGGTAATGGAGGGCCGGCCCTGGGTCTTGTTGTAGACATCCAGGGCGACGGCGAGCAGCAGGACCAGGCCCTTGATCATGGAGGTGGTATCCGCGCCGACGCCCAGCAGCTGCAGGCCGTTGTTCAGCACGGCCATCACAAGTCCGCCGACGATGGAGCCGACAACGGTGCCGACGCCGCCGGAGACTGCGGCGCCGCCGATGAAGACAGCGGCAATGGCGTCCAGCTCCCAGTTGGTTCCGTCAAACGGACCGGAGGCGGTGGAACGGGCCACGAAGATCATGCCGGCCAGCGCGGCGAGGATGGACATGTTCATCATGACCATGAAGTTCACCTTCTTGCCCTGCACACCGGAGAGTTCCGCTGCGTGCCGGTTGCCGCCCACGGCGTAGACGTGGCGGCCCAGGATGGTCTTGTTGGAGACGAAACCGTAGAACAGCACCAGTGCACCGAGGATGATGCCCGAGATGGGGAACGAGGTGCCGGGACGGCCGGTGGCGAAGAGGTACGTTGCGTAGAGGATAACGGCACAGAGAAGGCCGATCTTCACCATGGGGACCCAGGCCGGCGGGTTGACGGTGCCCAGCTTGGCATTGCGGCCGCGCTTGCGCATTTCACCGTAGATGACGGCGGCACACAGGATCAGGCCGAGGAGCAGCGTGAGGTTGTTGTAGCCCGGGATGGGCCCGCCCTCGGGCAGGTAGCCGGCACCGATGAACTGGAATTCGGAGGGGACCGGCACGGTGTTGGACTTGCCGACCCACTGGTTGGCTCCGCGGAAGATCAGCATGCCCGCCAGCGTCACGATGAACGCCGGTATGCCGACGTAGGCCACCCAGAAGCCCTGCCAGGCGCCGATTGCGGCACCGACCAGCAGGCCCAGGATGATGCCGGCGTACCAGGGCAGCCCCCAGTCACGCATGGCCATGGCCACGACGATGCCGGAGAACGCGGCCACCGAACCGACGGAGAGATCGATGTGCCCGGCGATGATCACAAAGACCATGCCCACGGCTAGGATGAGGATGTAGGAGTTGCCGTTGAACAGGTTGATCATGTTCGTGGACGTGAGGGTCTTGCCCCCGGTCAGTACCTGGAAAAGGACGACCAGGATGCCCAGGGCGAAGATCATCCCGAACTGGCGGCCGTTGCCGCTCAGGAGCTGCTTGAAGGCGTTCATGAAAGGGTTCCTTGAGTGGCGTAGGTTTTCTTGGTGGGGGAGGTCATGAGCCTCATGAGGTTCTCCTGGCTGGCTTCCGCCTTGGAGACCTCGCCGGTGATGGCCCCTTCAAAAATGGTGTAGATGCGGTCCGAGAGGCCCAGCAGTTCGGGCAGCTCCGAGGAGATCACGATGACTCCCTTGCCCTGGTTGGCAAGCTGCTGGATGATCCCGTAGATCTCATACTTGGCACCCACGTCAATGCCGCGGGTGGGCTCGTCGAGGATCAGCAGATCCGGGTCGGTGAACATCCACTTGGCCAGCACAACCTTCTGCTGGTTGCCGCCGGAAAGCTTGGCGACGCCTTCATCCACCGTCGGGGCCTTGGTGCGCAGGTTCCTGCGGTATTCCTCGGCGTGGCGGAACTCGGCGTCGTCATCCACCACCAGGCCGTGGGTGATCCTTTTCAGGTCCGCCGAGACAGTGGTGGCCTTGATGTCATCGAGCAGGTTCAGGCCGAGTGTCTTACGGTCCTCGGTGACGTAGGCCAGGCCGTGGCTGATGGCGGAGTGCACGCTCTTGAGCGTGATTTCCTTGCCGTCCTTGATGATCTGGCCGGAGATGAAGTTTCCGTAGGAGCGGCCGAAAATGGAGCGTGCCAGTTCGGTGCGGCCGGCACCCATCAGCCCTGCGAAGCCCACAATTTCGCCGCGGCGGACGTGGAAGTCCGAGCCCTTGCAGACCAGCCGGTCCGCCACGGACGGGTGTCCCACGGTCCAGCCGCGGACCTCGAAGAAGGTTTCCCCGATATTGGGGGTGTGGTCCGGGAACCGGGATTCCAGGGAACGCCCCACCATGCCGCGGATGATCCGGTCCTCGTTCGCCCCTTCAACGGCGACGTCGATGGTTTCCACCGATTTGCCGTCGCGGATGATGGTGATGGAGTCGGAGATCTGCTCGATTTCGTTGAGCTTGTGCGAAATCATGATGCAGGAGATGCCCTTGTCCCGCAGGCCGGACATCAGGCCCAGCAGGTGCTGGGAATCCGTTTCATTCAGTGCGGCAGTCGGCTCGTCCAGGATGAGCAGCTGAACCTTTTTGCTCAGCGCCTTGGCGATTTCCACCAGCTGCTGCTTGCCTACGCCGAGTTCCTTGACGGGAGTGGCGGGGTCTTCGCTCAGGCCCACGCGTTCCATCAGGTCCAGGGTTTCGAAGTTGATCCGGTCCCAGTTGATGACTCCGAAACGGGTGGGTTCGTTGCCCAGGAAGATGTTCTCGGCAATGGAGAGCTCCGGGATGAGGGCAAGTTCCTGGTGGATGATGACGATGCCGGCAGCTTCGCTGGAGCGGATGTCGCGGAACTGGACGGGACGGCCCTGGAAGAAGATCTCGCCGGTGTACGTGCCGTAGGGGTAAACCCCGGAGAGGACCTTCATCAGGGTGGATTTGCCGGCGCCGTTTTCGCCGCAGATAGCGTGGATTTCGCCGGCGCGGACCTTCAGTGAGACGTCGGACAAGGCTTTAACGCCGGGAAACTCCTTGGTGATGGAGTCCATTTCCAGAATGAATGGATTAGCCGACATGCAGGGTGTCCCTGCTGCCGGGGCAGGGCGCGCAGTATGCGTGTTCTGCCGGAGCTGCTGCTGCTCGCATGAGTGCCTCCGTGTGACCTCTTTGTCGTGAGATGACCCACATGTGGGTCGATAAGGCAGTTAACATGGTCACAGGCACTGTCGTCAAGTCTTGAACGCAATACCGCGTATTTCCGGGGGGTCAGCGGACCGGGGCGCCCTGTTCCTGCAGCACCAGGGCGGCTGCACCGAGGGCTTCCGCACGCTCCCCGAGCGAGGACATCATTACGGTGGAGGTCTCATCCACCATGGGCACGGCGTGGCGCAGCAGGCCGCGCCGGATCGGCTCCAGGAAGGTGTCACCGAGGTCCGCAAGGGACCCGCCCACAACGATTAGTTCGGGATTGAGCGTATTGGCGAGGTTGGCCGCGGCCCGCCCGACTGCCATGCCGGCGTCGTCGATGACCCGCAGGGTTGCCGGGTCCCTGGCGGCGGCGCGGGCAAGGATGTCCGCGGTCCCCACGGGTTCCTGGCTGCTGCGGCTGAGCAGCTCGGTCATGATGGCGGTGGAGGCGATGGTTTCCAGGCAGCCGCGGTTGCCGCAGCGGCAGATAAGGCCCTGGTCGGAGATGGTGGCATGGCCGATTTCCCCGGTAATGCCCACGTTGCCGTAGTAGAGCGAACCGTTGATGATCAGCCCGGCGCCGATGCCGGTGGCCACCTTGATGAAGATCAGGTTCTCGGTGCCGCCGTGCGGCCCCCAGGTCACCTCGGCCAGGGCGCCGAGGTTGGCGTCATTGTCGATGAAGACGGGGACGCGCAGCCTTTCGGCCAGGTCCTGCCGCATGTTGATGCCCACCCATTCGGGCAGGATGGCGCCCTGCACCACGGTTCCGGTACGCCGGTCGATGGGTCCGGGAATGCCGACGCCGGCGCCCAGTAGGGCGCTGCGGTCCACGCCCTGGCGTTCCAGCAGCTCCTCCAGCAGTTCCGTTGCCGCGTCCATGCCTTCAGAGGCGCAGTGGCCCAGCGGAAGCCGGAGGGATTTCTCCTGCAGAATCCGGTAACTGAGCGAGGCCAGCACCACGCGGACGTGGCTCCGGCCGATGTCGATGCCGGCGGCGACAGCACCGGTGTCATTGAGCCGGACGGAGAGGGCGCGGCGTCCGGAGCTGGTGGTGGGCTCGGTGCTCACCAGCCGGTTCTGGTGCATCAGCTTCACAATGTTGGACACGGTGGCGTTGGAGAGTCCCGTCTGGCGGGAAAGCTCGGCCTGGGTCTGCGGTCCGGAAGCAACCAGTGCCTCGATGATGCGCTGGCGGTTGCGGGCACGCAGGGCACTCTGGGAACCGGGCTTGGCGGTGACCGGTTCCGGAGTCAGGGGGTTCCTCGACGGTGAGGATAGGTCGGCTGGCATTAGTTCAGAGTGCTACATCACATCAGTTGGCGTCAAGAAGTGAACGCAATGACGGTGTCCGGCACTCGCGTCCCTGCCTCCGGGGCCACGGTTCAGCCAGCTGCCGGCGGCTGTGCGGCCGCGACGGCACTGCGGTGTTCGGCGGCAGTCTGCCGGTAGTTCTCGGCGTTGGCCCGGACGCCGGCAAACTCTTCGTCGGAGAGCGGGCGGCGCACCTTGGCCGGGACGCCGGCCACCAGGGAACGCGGAGGCACCACGGTTCCCTCAAGCACCAGGGCGCCGGCCGCCACGAGCGATCCCGCGCCGATGACGGCGCCGTTCATAACGGTGGCGCTCATTCCGATCAGGCAGTCATCCTCCACTGTGCAGCCGTGGACTACGGCATTGTGGCCCACACTGACGCGTTCCCCGACCGATGTAGGGAAGCCGGGATCAGCGTGCAGCACCACGTTGTCCTGCAGGTTGGTGCCCGCTCCCACCGTGATGCTGTTGGAATCGCCGCGAACGCACACGCCGTAAAAGGCGCTGGAATCCGGCGCCATGGTGACATCGCCAATCAGTGACGCCGTTGGGGCGAGGAAAACGGTGGGATCAACGGAGGGGGACTTGCCCCGGAACTCAATAATGTGTGCCATGGCACACAGCCTAGCCGGGGTGGACGGCGTCTTAGTTGAAGACGATGGTCCGCATGCCGTCCAGCAGGACGCGGTGTTCGGCGTGCCACTGCACGGCTTTGGACAGCGCCCGCCCTTCAACGTCGCTGCCCAGGGCAGCGAGCTGGGCGGCGGAGCGGGCATGGTCCACCCGGATCACTTCCTGCTCAATGATCGGACCCTCATCCAGGTCCGACGTGACGTAGTGGGCAGTGGCGCCGATGAGCTTCACGCCGCGGGCATGCGCCTGGTGGTAGGGCCGGGCGCCCTTGAACGAGGGCAGGAAGGAGTGGTGGATGTTGATTGCCCGGCCGGAGAGGTCGGCACAGAGCTCGTTGCTCAGGATCTGCATGTAGCGGGCCAGGACCACCAGCTCAATGTCCAGTTCGGCCATCAGGGCACGGAGGTGGTCCTCGGCCTGCTGCTTGGTCTCCGGTGTTACGGGAATGTGGTGGAAGGGCACACCGTAAAACTCTGCCAGCGGCTCAAGGTCGCGGTGGTTGGAGACAATGGCGGGGATTTCCACCGGCAGGGTGCCGGCCCGCTGCTGGAACAGCAGGTCATTGAGGCAGTGCCCGGATTTGGACGCCATAATCAGGGTGCGGACCCGCTGGCCGGCACGGTGCAGCTGCCAGGACATGGAGAAGCCGCCGGCAACGGCGGACAGCTCGCTGTGCACCTGCTCATAGGAACGGGGCGAGGTGAACTCCACCCGCATAAAAAAGGACCCGGTCTCCGGGCTGCCGTACTGCGCCGACTCGGTAATGTTGCCTTCCGCTGCCACGAGCGAGGCGCTCACCGCATGCACAATTCCCGGCCGGTCAGGGCAGGAAAGGGTGAGTGTGTAGGCGCCTGTACGTGCGCCTGCGGGCAGGGGAGGAATCAATTCGGTCACCCTAGCTAGGTTACCGGTTTTGCCGCCTTGGCTTAGGGTTGGGCTCATGGATGTGACGTTCCTGCCGCTTTCGGACAAGGATGAGGAGGAACTCGTCCGGTTCCTCACCACCAACAGTTTTCCCTACCACCGGATCAAGGCGCCTTCCGAAGGCCTGGTCCGGAGGCTGCTGATGGAAGGGCGCTTCGTCGGGGATACCGTGCGCACCTACTGGGTGATCGGAGACAACCACCGGCTGGGCCTGGTCATCCTGGAGGAACTGGATACCCCCACGCCCATGCTGGACCTGAGGCTGGTGGAACGGTTCCGGGGGCGGGGAAACGCGGTGCCCGTGCTGCAGGCACTGACGGAAAAAGTCTTCAGCGACTATCCCCGCATCCACCGATTTGCCGGCCGTACCCGCGAGGACAACGTGGCCATGCGCAAGACACTGCTGCGCTCGGGCTTCCTGAAGGAGGCACACTACCGGGAGGACTGGCCGCTCGAGGACGGCCGCCGGGTGGCCACCGTGGTCTACGCCATCCTGCGCCGGGACTGGGAGCGTGGAACGGTTACCCGCTTTGAGTGGGAAGAGCTGGAACAGCCGCGGTAGGGCTGCCTTCCGCTTCCAGCAGCCGCACTGCAGCCAGCGCGGCGGAACGGCCGGCCCGGGTGGCACCCAGTGTGGAGGAGGATTCCCCGTAGCCCACCAGGAACAGCCGGGGCTCACGCGCCACCCTGACCCCGTCCATCCGGATCCCTCCGCCGGGTTCACGCAGCCGCAGCGGGGCCAGATGCTCCAGCGCGGCACGGAACCCGGTGGCCCACAGGATCACGTCCGCTTTCTCCTCCGAGCCGTCCACGAAGCGGACCGTGTCCGTGCCCAGGCTCTCCAGGGGGCCGCGGGAGACCAGGATGCCGGCGGCAATGCCGTCCTGATACTCCTGCGTCAGCGGCAGTCCGGTGGCAGCGACCACGCTCAGCGGCGGCAGCCCGGCACGGGTGCGGGCACTGACCCGGGCCTCGACGGCCCGG
>NZ_JBNHFW010000029.1:0-42067 GCF_059090685.1 Arthrobacter sp. Y3225209 | reverse complement strand
GGGAGGATGTGGGAGAGTAGGTCACCGCCGGACAAATTGTGAAGGGTGAGGCCCGTACCAGTGTTGGTACGGGCCTCACCTGTTTAACCCCCACCAGGGATGCCGGCACCGGTAGGCTGGAAACCATGAGTTTCTCCCTGTTTTCCCATGCCGAGGATCCGGACGCTGATCCGGTGAACACAGACGGGGCAGCCGCTCCGTCCGAAGTAGTGCTGGAACGCAGGGTGCCCCGGGATCTGCACGAAGCCTTCAACGGGTTTACCGACTACCTTCACTTATGGTGGCCCCAGGACCTCACCGACTTCGGTGAGGGCACACACCCGGAGTTTGAATCCGGCGTCCTGACCGAAACTGCTCCGGATGGTGAGACGGCTGTCTGGGCTACCGTCCGGACCAAGGAACCCGATTCCCTGCTTGAGCTGGACTGGGTGGCGGGGCACAGTCCTCGGATTCCCACCGACGTGCGGGTGGAATTCTCCGCGGTAGCGGAGGACGGTACCTTGGTGACGCTCCGGCACGGGGGACTGGAACGACTGCCGGAGGCCGCAAAGGAATACGAGCGGATCCGTGCCGAATGGGAAGAGATCCTGGACCGCTACGCCCGCTTTATGGGGGCCCGGTAGCCTGTGTCACTTGATGCCCTGCATGCCCTGCATGCCCTGGCGCTGAGCCATCCTGATCTGGAGATGGATACTTCCGTCCCGGTGCGGGCTGCCTACGCCGCTGATCAGGGTCCGGTGCTGGACTATGCCGAGCCGCTGGCCGTGGTCTGGGCCAAAGGTATTGAGGGTGTGCAGGCTGTGCTTCGCTGGGCTTCCGAGACCGGCACTGCCGTTGTTGCCAGGGGCGCGGGCACCGGGGTATCCGGCGGGGCGCATGCCACGGCGGGCTGCATTGTCCTCAGCCTGGAGAGAATGAACCGGATCCTCGAGTTGAATCCGCTGGACGAAGTGGCCGTCGTCGAACCCGGGGTGGTTAACGCCGATCTGAACGCGGCTGCAGCTGAACATGGGCTGATGTATGCACCGGACCCCGCCAGTTACCGTATCTCGACTATCGGTGGCAATGTTGCCACCAACGCAGGGGGACTGCGGTGTGCGAAGTATGGGGTGACCCGTGATTCGGTGCTCGCGCTGGACGTTGTGCTGGCGGACGGCACCCTCATTAGGACCGGACAGCGTACCTTCAAGGGCGTAGCGGGGTATGACCTGACCGGACTCTTCACCGGCTCCGAAGGGACCTTGGGGATTGTGGTGGGTATTACCGTGCGCCTGCGCTATTTGCCGGTACGGACCTGCACCATTGCCGCCTTCTTCCCGGATGTCCCGACGGCGGCCTCGGGTGTCCTCGCCGTCGGCACGGCACGCGTCCAACCGGCAATTATGGAGCTGCTGGACGGGGCGACGCTGGCGGCGTTGGACGCAGCCCACGGCAGCGCCCTGGCGGCCCGGGGCAACGCGCTGCTGCTGATCCAGACTGACGGGTTTGGAGCCGTAGCCGAGGCTGATGTTGTGCGGGAGGTCTTATCCGGGCTGGGCGGAACGGTCAGCACTGAGGGATCCGTGGAAGCAGAACGGCTGGTGGATCTGCGCAGGCACAGCCGAGGAAGCGGCCTCGCGGAACAGTTGCGGGTGGGGGAAGACGTGGCCGTTCCGCGGTCGGCACTAGTCGGATACGTCGCTGAACTTGAACGCATGGCTGCAGCTCATCGGGTGGGTTTGCGAGTGGTGGCCCACGCCGGCGACGGTAACCTGCATCCCACCTTCTGGGTCGGCACCGCTGAAGAGGGCGGACAGCCGCGGCTGGACGCCGCCCTCGATGAATCCATTGCAGTGGCACTGTCTCTGGGCGGGACCATCACCGGGGAACACGGAGTGGGACAGTACAAGCTCCGCTGGCTCCCGGCCGAACAGCAGGAAGAAGTGCTGGTCCTGCAGCGGCGCCTCAAGAGCCTGTTCGATCCCGCGGGCATACTAAACCCCGGGAAGGCCATTCCCGGGGTTTAGCAGCAGAGTCCGGTTATGAACCCACGCGCATCCATACGGTGCGGTTCGGACGCAATCGGTCGCCTTCAAGGGCATCAGCGGCGCTGCCCAACAGCAGCGGGAGAGCCGGCAGCTTCACCGGGTCCTCACCCATGTTCATCGCGACCAGGGTGGACCCGTTGACAAAGCACACCAGCCCTTCGTCGTCGTGCTCCGGCCACCAGGCGAGCGAGCCGTCACCCAGCCGCAGCGCACGGCGCAGCGACAGGGCGTTGCGGTACAGGTTCAAGGTGGAGTCCGGGTTGCGCTGCTCGATATCACGGGAGTGCTTCCCCCAGATGGGAGGCTGCGGCAACCAGGACTTCCCGGCGTCACTAAAGCCATAGCTGGGTTGGTTGGCTTTCCACGGCAGCGGCACGCGGTTCCCGTCACGTCCCACCCGTTCCCCGGCGGTGCGGTGGAAAGTGGGGTCCTGGCGGAACTCGTCCGGAAGCAGGGTGTGATCCGGCAGTCCCAGTTCCTCACCCTGGTAGAGGTAAACGCCGCCGGGCAGGCCCAGCATCAGCAGCGTGGCTGCCCTGGCCCGGGCCAGGCCGAGTTCCAGGTTGGGCTGCTCATCCCGGGGGCCGAGGCCATCGCCCGTTCGCGGGCCCGCGCCGGTCAGCCCGAAGCGGCTTGTATGGCGGACGACGTCGTGGTTGGAGAGCACCCAGGTGGTGGGGGCACCGACCTGGTCGAAGGCGCGCAGGGAGGACTCGATGACGTGGCGCAGTGCCGGGGCGTGCCAGGGGTGGTGCAGGTAGGCGAAGTTGAACGTCTGGTGCATCTCATCGGCGCGTACCCAGTCGGTGAGGCGTTCGATCGGGTCGATGGTCGCTTCGGCGCAGAGCACCCGGTCCCCGTCGTAGGAGTCCAGGATGTTCCGCCAGGACCGGTAGATGTCGTGGATGCCGGGCTGGCCGAACATGGGTGCTTCGGAGCCGGGGTAGCCCTCGGAGGAGGATCCGTCGGCGCGTCCGCCCCAGTCCGGCAGGCCGGACTTTTTGATCAGGGCGTGGGCGACGTCCACGCGGAACCCGCCGACGCCGCGGTCCAGCCAGAAGCGCAGGATCCGTTCGAATTCGGCGTGCACGGCGGGGGAGTCCCAGTTGAAGTCGGGCTGGGAGGAGTCAAAGAGGTGCAGGTACCACTGTCCGGGGGTGCCGTCGGGTTCGGTGATGCGGGTCCAGGCCGGGCCGCCGAAGTGGGACTGCCAGTTGTTGGGCGGGGTGTCCCCGTTCTCGCCGGTGCCGTCGCGGAAGATGAACATGTCGCGTTCGGGGGAGCCGGGTCCTGCGGCCAGGGCTGCCTGGAAGAGGGGGTGGGCGTCGGAGCAGTGGTTGGGGACCAGGTCCACGATGACGCGGATGTGGTGGCGGGAGGCTTCGGCGATGAGGGCGTCGAAGTCCTCCAGGGTGCCGAAGATGGGGTCTACGGAGCAGTAGTCGGCGACGTCGTAGCCGGCGTCCTTTTGCGGGGAGCGGTAGAAGGGGGAGAGCCAGACGGCGTCGATGTCCAGTTCGGCCAGGGTGGCCAGTTCGGCGGTGATGCCCTGCAGGTCACCGATGCCGTCCCCGCGACGGTCCCGGAAGGATCGCGGGTAGATCTGGTAGATCACTGATGAGCGCCACCATTCACGGCCGGCGGGGGACTCATGGACGGGGACCAGACGCAGGTCCGGGCGGCTGAAGACCTCAGCCAGTTGGTCAACCATCTTTGAGGGGCTCCTTCCGGTTCGTACGCTTACATTTCCATTTAACGACTCACGGCTGCAGCCGTTGGCAGAGAGGGGCACACGTCACAGGAGATTTCGCTCACGCATGCGCTGGTTCCCCTTCCCCATGGGTGTATAGGATTGGAGAAACGTCATATCGACCTAGCGAAGTTGACGCCACGGCGATTCACCCACGCTAGCCACTTCTCATTCAGGGGGAAAATCCGCGTGTCAGACAACCGACCAGAATGGCAGCATGGCGAGAATCCTGCTGCGGACGGCAGCCAGGGCCCGGAAGAGAGCCAGTACGGCACGTCCTCCCAGCCGGCGCCGCCGTCCTACCCCGGACAGGACGGACAGGGCAGCAACGCCTCCTCCGGGTATCCCTCCTACGGGCAGGAAGGATCATCCCCCTACGCCCAGCAGGGCTCCTCCTACGGACAGTCCGATCAGTACGGGCAGTCCCAGTACGGCCAGCAGCCCGCCGGATACCCCGCGCAGACGGGTTACCCCTCCTACGGGGAGAGCGCGTATCCCGTGCCCCGGGAGAATCCGGGCCAGGCCATGGGTATTGCCGGCCTGATCACCTCGTTCTTCATTTCCGTGGTCGGCCTGGTACTGAGCATCATTGGCCTGAACCAGTCCCGCAAGGTCGGCATGGGCAACGTTCCCGCCGTGGTGGGCATCATTGTGGGTGCGCTGGGGACCCTGCTGGGCGCCCTGTTCTTCCTTCTGATCTTCATTGGCATCGCTGCGGAGACCTCAAGCTACTAGCTTCGGCCGCGTCCTGCCGTTTTTCCGGGGAGCCCCGTCTTAGGACGGGGCTCCTCCCGCGTCCAGGATCTGCATGGTCCTGGTATCGGCACTGAGGAGGATCGCTGCTTCATCACGCCGGTGGCGCAGGATGTTGTCCATATAGGACTGGACGGCTTCGGCCATCGGCACGTTCCGGTTGGAGTTCTCGGACATGTACCACCGGTGTTCGAGCACCTCATGGACAACTTCGGCCGCCTCGAGCTTGCTGCCCAGGTCCCGGGGCACGGCCTTCACAATGGGTTCGAAGACCTGGGTCACCCACAGGTGGGCGCTGAGCTCCTCATCAAGCTCCGGGTGGTTGGTTGCGCGGTAGGAATCCAGGTCATTGAGCAGCCGACGGGCCTGGTTTTCCTGGGCATCGATGCCGGTGAGGCGCAGCAGCCGGCGCTGGTGGTGGCCGGCGTCCACAACCTTGGGTTGCAGCTGGACCTGGGATCCGTCCGGGGTAGTGGAGATGGTCAGTTCGTCGACGTCGAACCCCAGGTCATTCAGCCGGCGGATCCGTGCGTCCACCCGCCACCGGTCGGCGAGCCCGAAGGATTCCTGCTCGGTGAGTTCTGCCCAGAGCCGGCGGTAGCTGTCCATGATCCGTTCGCTGGTGGCCAGCGGATCCACGGACTCTTCGATCAGGCCGCCTTCGGCCAGGTCCATCAGCTCCCCGGCAATGTTGACCCGGGCAATTTCCAGATCGTATTCGCGCTGCCCGTTGGAAAGTTCCGGATAGAGCTCTCCGGTTTCGGCATCCACGAGGTATGCCGCGAAGGCTCCAGCGTCGCGGCGGAACAGCGTATTGGACAGGGACACGTCACCCCAGTAGAAACCGGCCAGATGCAGGCGTACCAGCAACAGTGCCTGGGCATCGATCAGCCTGGTCAGCGTGACCTGGCGCAGGGTCTGGGAAAACACGGCACGGTAGGGGAGGGAGAAACGCAGGTGCCGAGTCACCAGGACCGGCTGCAGCTCTTCACCTTCAGGGTTCATGCGTCCGGTAATAACCGCCACCGGAGACACCGCCGGCACATTCAGCCGACGCAGTTTGCGCAGCATGTGGTACTCCTGCCGGGCAACATGCTCGCTGGTTTCCTTGATGGCAATCAGCGAATCGCCCAGCCGGGCAAAGCGGACCACGTGGCGGGAGATGCCGCGGGGAAGGGCGGCCAGGTTTTCCTTGGGCCAGTCCTCCAGCGGGATGTGCCATGGCAGGTCCAGCAGGGCGGGGTCCATGGACGCAGCCGTAATGTTCAGCGAGCCAAGGGTGTTGATCCTGCCGGCTGATTCACGGGCGCGGGGCAGTTTCCCGGCCTGGTCCCAATCCGTCGGTTCGTTCTGCCAGTTGGCTGATGCGGCGTGTGTCATAGGCGAAAGCCCTTACGTGTAGAACATACGTGCATTAAAAAAGCGGTGGCTCCCCATCTCAAAAGTCTAGTTGAGCAGGGGAGCCACCGCATGTCACGGGCGTTAGGCCTGTTCGGCCAGCCGGTCGCCGGTGGCGGTGTCGAAGAGGTGCACATGCCCCTTCTGCGGGCGGACGTACAGGACATCGCCCTTCATCGGCGGGCGGCGGCCGTCCACGCGGACCACCATGTCATGGTGCTTGCCGTCGAGGGTGGTGTGGCCATACACGTACGCGTCGGCGCCGAGCTCCTCCACCACGTCAACGTCCACCTGCAGGCCGTCGCCCTCGGAGACGAGCTCCATGTCTTCGGGGCGGACCCCCAGGGTGACCGTGTTGCCGGCTGCGGCACCAAGCACTGCGCTCGCCACGGGGTAAACCGAGCCGCCAAATGCGACACCGCCGTCCACTACCGGCAGTTCCAGCAGGTTCATGGCGGGGGAACCGATGAAGCCGGCCACGAATACGTTCTTCGGGTGGTCGTAGAGGTTCCGCGGGGTGTCCACCTGCTGCAGGATGCCGTCCTTCAGCACTGCCACGCGGTCGCCCATGGTCATGGCCTCGACCTGGTCGTGCGTGACGTAAACGGTGGTGACGCCGAGACGGCGGGTGAGGGAGGCGATCTGCGTGCGGGTCTGCACGCGGAGCTTGGCATCCAGGTTGGACAGCGGCTCATCCATCAGGAACACCTGCGGGTTCCGGACGATGGCGCGGCCCATGGCAACGCGCTGGCGCTGGCCACCGGAGAGGGCCTTGGGCTTGCGATCGAGGAAGTCTTCGAGGTCGAGCAGCTTGGCGGCCTCGCGGACGCGTTCCATCCGCTCTTCCTTGCCCACGCCGGCGATCTTCAGGGCGAAGCCCATGTTGTCCGCCACTGACATGTGCGGGTACAGCGCATAGTTCTGGAAAACCATGGCGATGTCGCGGTCCTTGGGCGGAACGTCGGTGACGTCGCGGTCACCGATCAGGATCCGGCCGGAGTTGACGTCTTCGAGCCCGGCGAGCATGCGCAGGGAGGTGGATTTTCCGCAGCCGGAGGGGCCAACGAGAACCAGGAACTCGCCGTCGGCGATTTCGAGGCTGAGGTTATCTACAGCAGGGCGTTCAGTCCCCGGGTAGAGGCGTGTTGCCTGGTCAAACGTTACCGTTGCCATGGTATTTCCCTTCACGGGCAGGTACGTGCCCGACGATCCGTTGTGAATGGAGGTGCTATGTAGTTGTGGGAACCCGCCGCGGCTCAACAGTGAGCTGTGACACGGTTCACGGAGTCAGTATGGCATACGTTGGCTCCGGCGCCGCGTCCGCATCGGCTGTGTTACCGGCCGACGGCGGCTGAGCGCAGCCGTGCCAGCTCGGCAAGCACCTCGGTGAAGGCTTCGGGAGAGGCAACCCGGAACGCCGCGGCCGTGTCTCCGGGACCGACCTTGATGCCCACGTCGCCGGCCTCCAGGGCAGCGAAGCCGTGCTCATCGGTGACGTCGTCACCGGCGAAAAGCACCGCCGTCGCACCGGTCAGCGCGCGCAGGGCACGGATACCCTCACCCTTATTCGTGTGTACAACGGAGGCTTCCAGGACGGACTTGCCATCGGTGACCTGCACGCCGTCCAGCATTTGCAGGTGGCGGCGCGCCTCGTCGGTGGCAGCGGCGGCCACCGGATCTTCGGCGCTGCGGGTGTGGAGGACGACGCCGGCCGGCTTGTCCTCCAGCCGGCACCCCGGGTGCCGCGCGGCCACGGATTGCACTGCTGACCGGGCGCGGGCCAGCAGCTCGGCCTGCTCCGCCGTCAGCTGCAGGGGCTCGGCATTGGGTCCCGTCCAGGTTTCGGCTCCGTGGCTGCCGATCAGCAGCGTCTCCGGGTCAGGGGTGGCGACGCTGCGCAGGCTGTCCAGGGCGCGTCCGGATATAAAGGCGGTGACGGTGCCGGGCAGGGCTGCCAGTGCGCGCACAGCGGCAGCGGAGCCGTTCAGTGGGCGGGCGTCCTCGGCCCGCTCCACCAGCGGGGACAGCGTCCCGTCAAAATCCAGAGCAACCAGCAGGGTGTCCGCGTCCGCGAGCCCTTCCAGTGCCTGTTGCAGTCCGGTCTCCGGCGTCTCCACTACTGGTCCCGGTCCTGGTCCTGCTCAAGGGCGTCAAGGAAGTTCCGTGACCAGCGCTCGACGTCGTTCTGCAGTACCTGCCGCCGCATCAGCCGCATTCGGCGGCTGGCCTCGCGGGCAGGCATGTTCATGGCCGTGAGGATGGAGGCCTTCAGGCCGTCGATATCGTGCGGGTTCACCAGCACTGCCTGACGGAGCTGGTCTGCGGCGCCGGTGAATTCGGAGAGCACCAGGGCACCGGTGTTCCCGGTGCGGGCCGCCACGTACTCCTTGGCGACAAGGTTCATGCCGTCGCGCAGGGCGGTGACCAGCATGACGTCGGCGGCGAGGTAGAGCGCCACCATTTCCTCTACCGGATAGCTGTGGTGCAGGTAGCGCAGCGCGGTGTTGGAAATGGTGTCGTAGGTGCCGCTGATCCGGCCCACGGTTCCTTCCACCTCTTCGCGCAGCAGCCGGTACTGTTCCACGCGCTCACGGGATGGGCTGGCTACCTGAATCATGGAGGCATTGTCGACGGTGATTTCACCGTCCTCCAGGAGTTCGCCGTAGGCCTTGAGCCGGTGGCTGATGCCCTTGGTGTAATCCAGCCGGTCCACGCCGAGCATCACGGTATCCGGGTTGCCCAGCTCGCGGCGGATCTGCTTGGAGCGTTCGATGATGTCCTCGCGCTGGGCGAGTTCGGCGATCTTCGCCGCGTCAATGGAGATGGGGAATGCCTCGGCGCGGGAGACGTAGGACAGGCCGTCCTCGGTGGTCACGTTCACCTGCTGCTGGCGGATGGTGTAACCGGCGAAGCGGCGCACGCAGCGCAGGAAGTTGCTCGCATCCGAGGGCCGCTGGAAACCGATCAGGTCCGCGCCCAGCAGGCCCTCAATGATGTTCCGGCGCCAGGGCAGCTGGGCGAAGATTTCCAGCGGCGGGAAGGGGATGTGGTTGAAGAATCCGATTTTCAGGTCCGGACGTGCCTTGCGGAGCAGCTGCGGGACCAGCTGCAGCTGGTAGTCCTGTACCCAGACCGTGGCGCCCTCGGCCGCCACGGAGGCCGCGGCGTCGGCGAAGCGGCGGTTAACTGTCCGGTAGGCGTCCCACCAGGTGCGGTGGAACTCCGGGGTGGCAATAACGTCATGGTAGAGCGGCCACAGCGTCGCGTTGGAGAAGCCCTCATAGTAGAGCTCCACCTCATCGGTGCTCAGGGGCACCGGCTTCAGGTGCATGTCATCGTGGTCGAAGGGCTCCACCTCTTCGTCCGGGGATCCCGGCCAGCCCACCCATGCGCCGTCGGCCTTCGCCATGACCGGCGCCAGCGCCGTCACCAGGCCGCCGGGGGAGCGGCGCCAGGTCTCGCCGTCGGGCGTGCTCACCCGGTCCACGGGAAGCCGGTTGGAAACTACGATGAAATCGAAGTCGCCATACCCGTCCGTTGCGTCCTTCTGGCTCGGATCGGCCTCAGCGTTCACGAATGGCACCCCTTAGTTTGAATAGACGTATTTAGCCACTCTATCTAAGCCCGGAAACTTTGTACCGCGTGCGGGCGTTGGCTGAAGGGCGGGGCAATACGTTCCCCCTACACTGGTGATGTGCCCACAGGCCCCGGAAACGGGTGCCGGCGTTGAGAGACATGAGGAATAATGACTGACCGGAATCCCAAGCTGACCAAGGCCGAGCGGACTGCTGCCGCCCGTGACCAGGCCCGTGCCATGCGTGAAGCGCAGCAGAAGAAGGACCGGCGCAACCGCCTCCTCGTGATCTGGGGCGTAGTGGTGGCGATTGTGGCGGTAATCGCAATTGTCGGCGTCATTGTGTTCAACAGCATGAGCCGCAGCGTGGCGAACAATGGCACCTCTCCGGCCAACGCCAACCAGTACGGCGGTTTCACGCTGACCTCCACCAGCGCCCTGCAGCCGCAGGAGCCGTTCGACTTTGATACGGAAACCCTCGGAGCAGCACCGGAGGAAGCCGCGGAAGATGCTCCCGTGCCGCCGGGCATCGAAGCCTCCGAACCGGGTGAGCCGATTCAGATCGTGGAATACGTGGACATTAACTGCGTGCACTGCGCTGACTTTGCCGCTACCTATGATGAGCAGATTGCCCAGTGGCTGGACGCCGGGGAAATCACCTACGAATACCGCACCGTCGCGTTCCTGGACCGCAGTTCCGCCACCAACTACTCCTCGCGCGGCGCCAACGCCGCCGCCTGCGTTGCTGCCGAGAGCCCCGAATCCTATTGGGACTTCATGAAGGCGATCTTCGCCCAGCACGCTGCGGGTGAAGTGAACAACGCCGGTCTGGTGGACATGGCCGAGGCTGCCGGTGCGAACACGGAGAACCTGGAATCCTGCATCGACGACGGTACGTACCGTCCGTTCGTGAAGTACGCGGATCAGCTCGCACGCGTGGACGGCATCGCCGGCACCCCCACCGCCTACGTCAACGGTGCAGAAGCGGACCTGAACACCTTCACCGAGACCGTCCAGGCAGCGATCGACGCCAACAAGTAAGCTCTTCGGACCGGAGCCCGGTTCCCCGTGAAACCATTCCCGGTTTCACGGGGGCGGGCGCTCTGGGCTAACCTTGTCTAGCGTTGTTTGTTCGGTTCCGCTTTTCTTCTTTGCCGGCGGACACGACAACACGCCCCCTTAGCTCAGTTGGCCAGAGCACCTGTCTTGTAAACAGGGGGTCGCCGGTTCGAATCCGGCAGGGGGCTCCAAACGGGAAACCCCTCCTGATCAGACCAAAAGTCCGATCAGGAGGGGTTTTTCCATGCCCTGAAGGTCAGACGGTGACCGGCCGGTCTTTGGGCTCCGGCAGGACAACCGGGGCCTCGGCGGGCAGGTTCGCGTCACGCACCTCCCGGTACGGGCGCAGATGGGTGTACAGCTCGTCGCGCAGCGGGTTGCGGTGCCGCTTGACGATGGTGAACACCTGGTAGACCGCGACGGCGATGTTGGCCGCCAGCGAGATGGCCGACACGACGAACAGTGCGGTCGGGTTGTGCGAGGACTCCACGGCGAACGGCGACGTGCTCACGAACGTGGGGACCGCCATCGTGAACATCATCCACAGTGCGAGGGTGTGGGCGCGGTGCTGCAGCCACGCACCCTTCTTGAGGAAGAACGCGGGGATGGTGCAGGAGATGAGCAGTGCCGCACCGGCGTAGAACGCGTGGTCACCGACGCAGTTGTAGACGTAGGCGAAGTTCCACAGGTCATATGCGATGATCCAGAACCACATCATGTCGGGCCAGATCATGTCCTTCGACTTGTCGCGGGAGATGATGATGCCGGTCCAGCCACAGATGGTGAGCAGGTTCAGGATGCCGGCGATGGCGTTCATGTAGTTCCACGGACCGCCGACCATAAAGACGCCGTCGTGCATGCCCTGCAGCCCGGCCACCTCGAAGTCCCGGATGACAGCCTCGCCGATGTTGATCGCCAGGATCAGCGGCGGGAACATCAACATCCAGCGGTTCTGTGCCAAACGGGGAACATACCGGATGAGCATAAAGCCCAGGCACCCGAGGAGTGCCGAGTACACCTTCACCCAGTGGAACCAGGTGCCCGTGGACGAACCGTCACCGGCAGTCACCGGCCACACGAACACGGTCAGCAGAATGGGCAGCGCCACGAAGAAGGCCAGGCCGGCCCACTTCCGGTGCTACCGTCAGGCATGACCGACGAGGGCATCGACGCGCAGAGGGGAGCGAGGGCGCGAGCGGCTCTGGCGGCCGCGCTCAAGGCCCGGCTGCGCACCGAGCCGCTCGACAAAGTGACGGTCACGGAACTCACGCGGGACTGCGGACTGACGCGACAGGCCTTCTACTACCATTTCTCGGACGTACGCCAGCTGGCGGTCTGGGTGTTCGAGACCGAGGTTGCCCGCCAGGTCAGGGCTTTCGCCATTGAGACGGGATGGGCGGACGGGTTAGTCCGGCTGATGCTGTACCTGCGCAACAACCGCGCGTCGACGCTCGGGGTGCTCGACGGCGTGGGGCAGCCCGGGCTCGAGCGCTTCCTGTTCCGCCAGATGCGCCCCATCACCGAGGCAGTCATGGAGCAGGACGGCGGCGGGCCGGTGCGCCCGGAAGACCGCGTGCTGGTGGTCGATTTCTACACCTCGGCCGTGCTCGCCGTCGTACTCCGGTGGGTAGCGGACGGCATGGTCGAGCACCCCTACCGTGTGGTCGGCGATCTGGAGATTATGCTGTACGGCGCCGTCCGGGAGTCAGTCCGCCGGCTGGACGCACGGGCGGCTCCGCCGCGTGGACGCCGTCCGCGGTGAGCGTTCCCGCTACTGGGCAGACAGCAGATTGCCCCGGCCAAAGCAGCCGGGGCACCCGATAACGCGTGTGGTGACTACTTCAGCGCCACCAGGAAATCGTTGGCTCCGCCGTGGTTGAAATTCACCTTGACCATGCTCGAGGTGTTCGCGTGTTCGATCGGCATCTGCAGCACCGCATCAGCCGTCACCGTGAATCCCTTTTCCACCGGTTGGGCCTTGGTCTCGCCCTCCTTCAAGGCTGACACCGAATTAAACGTGGTGCCATACTCGTCGTCGGTCATAAAACCGCCGTCCCAGTTCTCGTTAACAATAGAGAAATCGGTGCCGACGTTATCGGCAGGCTCATCACCGGTGTATCCCCAGGTCGCATTGATGAACACCCAGGTGTTGCCGGGATCCGGCTCCACCTTTCCAAGGAAGCTATCCATGGCTTTGAACTGCTCATTGCCGTCAAGGTTGACGCTGTTGACCGTGAGCGTAAAATCGCCGTCGACCATTTCCTCACCCAGGGCATAAGGGTTCGCGAGCGTTCCCTTCTCATCACCGGCCGGCCATTCGGCCGCGGGCGTAGTGGCGGTTTCCGCGGCGACGGGGGCCGGCTCAGCGGGTGCTTCGGCCTCATCGCCGCCGCAGGCGGTGACCGCAAGCAGTGCTGACAGGGCAATTGCAGCTCCCGCGCTTCGGCGGCGGACAGGGTGCTGTGATGTGAGTTTCATTCGTGCGAGTTTACCCAACAGATGAGGCTGACCGAATTCGACGGCGGGAATGGCCAATCCATGCTGCGCATAGGATAAAAACAGAACCTATTTCGTGTATTCCAGGAGGCCCCGATGGTTATGCCCCGCAACCTGTTTCTTGTCCGCCACGGACAAAGCGAAGCGAACGTGATGCAGCGGGCAGCCAAGGCCGGGGACCCGAGCCTGTATACCGAAGAGACGATGACCGTTCCGGACCGTTCGTGGCGGCTAACGGACCTCGGCGTGCAGCAGGCCAAGGTGGCCGGAGCCTGGATCGCGGCACAGAATATCCAGTTCGACCGTGCCATGGTCTCGGTTTATACCCGGACCCGCGAGACCGCCGCCCATCTGGGGCTGGATGTGCGCTGGGAAGAGAACCGGGTGATCCGCGAGCGTTCCTGGGGTGAGATCGGGTCCATGTCGAAGCAGGATTTCGCCCGGAAGTATTCGCAGAACGCCGCGTACCGTGACAGCGACCCGCTGTATTGGGCGCCGCCTGCGGGGGAGTCCATTGCCAACGTTGCCGAGAACCGTGTACGGAATATCCTCAGCACCCTGCACCGCGAGAACGCCCGGGACAATGTGCTCCTGGTAACCCACGGTGAGTTCATGTGGGCCACCCGCCTGGTGCTGGAGCGCTGGAGCGACGAAGAGTTCCTGTTGCGGGACGCCGACAAGGAGCAGGTGATCCACAACTGCACCGTCCTGCAGTACACCAGCACGGATCCGCAGGACCGCAACAACACCCGCGAAAAGCTCAACTGGGTCCGCCGCTGCTGGCCGGTGTGTGTGGACGGCGAGTGGACCATGTTCGTCGGCGAGTGGGAGGAATTCGACCGGAAGTACTACACCGGCGGGGAGCTGCTGGAGCGGGCGGAGGCAAACCGGCATTTCCTCCTCGGCTCCTTCGGGAGTTAACCGCAAAGGGCCCGGCATCCGCACGTTATGCGCGGATGCCGGGCCCTTCTTGGTGCCGTGAAACTAGGCCGGTGTGGCCAGCTCCAGCAGCGCAGAGTATGAGGACTGCGCGCCCTCCCGGGTGGCAGCCAGCGCACCGGCCCGCGCAGCAAACGCGGCGGCGTCAGCCAGGGAATCCCCGGCAGCCAGCCGGGCGGCGGTTGCCGCCGTGAAGGCATCCCCGCAGCCGGTGGTGTCCACCGCGGTGACCCGGGTGGGGGCAATGGCCACTACCCGGCCGGCACCGGAGGCGGTGCCGTCGAGGACAACGGCGCCGTCCCCGCCGAGGGTGATGATGGTGCGCCGCACGCCCAGCGCGTCCAGGGCGGCGATGACCGCTTCCCAGTCCGATGCGGGGTCCGCCAGACCGGTCACAAGCGCTGCCTCATGGGTGTTCAGCAGCAGCACATCGGTCAGGGCCAGCAGCTCCGCCGGAACCTCCCGGTACGGGGAGAGATTCAGCAGCACCTGTGCACCGGCGTCGTGCCCCGCCCGTGCCGCGGCGGTGACCGCCTCGAGCGGGACCTCCAGGCTCAGTGTCAGCACGGCGGCGCCGTCGAACAGGTCCGCCGGCAGCTCAGCCCCGGTGACCGTGCCGTTGGCGCCGGGGGAAACAATGATCGTGTTCTCCCCGGACGCGTCCACCACGATCATGGCCGTGCCCGTGGCGGTGCCGCTGCGGCGCAGGACGCGGGAGGCGTCCACCCCGGCACCGGCGGCCGCCTTCAGCAGGAGATCCCCGTGCCCGTCGGCACCCACGGCACCGAAGAGCCGGACATCGGCCCCGAGGATCGCGGCGGCCGCCGCCTGGTTGGCGCTTTTGCCACCGGGCACAATCACCAGTTCCGAACCGTTGAGCGTCTCCCCGGGGGAGGGGAAACGTTCGGTACGGACGGTGAGGTCAGCGTTCAGCGACCCTACAACTACAACTTTTCCGGCAGGCATACGGGGATTCTCCTTGACGTGATGTCAGCGGTCGGCCGGCACGGCCTTGGCGGTGACCTCGGCGTTGATGGGCTTGGGGATGAGGAAGGACGTGGCCAGGGCCAGCACCAGGATCACCAAACCGGCAATAATACCGGCGTAGTAACCCGAGGTGCCCCCGCCGTCGGCCGGCGTGGCTGCAGTCTTCACAGCGTAGATGACCGCAAAGCTCAGACCCGCACCCAGGTTGAACGCTCCGGCGTTGAGGCCGGGCAGGAAGCCGGGGTTTTCCTTCGGGGAGAGCACAATGCCCAGGCCGTTGAGCATGATGTTGCCGATGCCGGCGTAGGTGACACCGATCAGCACTGAGACGCCCAGGACTCCGAGCCTGGAGTCGCTGCCAACTACCAGCAGCATCAGCGTCAGGGCAATAACGGAGCCGATCATGCCGATCCGCAGCACCTTGCCGTAGCCCCAGGTGGCTGCCAGGCGTCCGGCGATCGGACCCAGCACCAGACCCGCGATGGCGTACGGAGTCAGCGTCCACCAGGCGGATTCCTCGGCGCCCATGCCAAAGCCGACGGCGCCGTCCTGCGCCAGGGCCGGGATGATGCCGTTCATCACGGCAAAGACACCGGTCATGGTCAGCAGGGTGGTGAGCAGCAGCGCCCAGGTGGAACGTTCCTTGAGCAAGTGCGTTGCCACCAGGGGCTGTTCGGTCCGGTTCTCCACCTTCCAGAAGATCACGAAGGCAATGACGGCAATCACGATCAGGCCGATCACCAGCGGCCAGTTTGCGGCCCCCAGCTTGCCGGCCTCGTTGAAGGCGGTCAGCAGGGTGCCCACGGAAATAACCAGGGGCACCACACCCAGCCAGTCCATCTTCTCCTTCTTCTCGGCCGTGGATTCAGGGGCCAGGAAGAACAGCAGGGCAGCAGCGACGGCGCCTACGGCGGCCATGACCCAGAAGACCGAGGCAAAGCCGTGGTTCTGTGCCAGGTAGCCGCCGGCAATGGCGTCCACCCCGGCAATGCCGCCGTTCACGGCCGTAATAACACCCATCAGCGTGCCGTACAGCTTCGCGTCGGGGATTTCCACACGGAGCATGATCAGGGTCAGCGGGACCACCGGGCCGGAAACGCCCTGGATCAGGCGGGCAATAAAGAGGACTTCGATGCTCGGAGCCAGGGCGGCAACCACCGAGCCGATGGTCAGGACCACCAGCATGCCGGCAAGGACCTTCTTGCGGCCGATGATGTCGCCCAGCCGCGGCAGGAACAGGGAGAAGAGCGCTGCGGCGGTGAAGAACGCCGTCTGGCTCAGGCCCACGGCCGCCGAAGTGGTGTTCAGTTCCTCTTCGATGGTGACGAGGGCGGGGGAGAGCATGGAGGCATTGAGCTGGAAGGCCACGCAGGCTGCCAGCAGTGCCGTCATCAGTGCGCCGACGTTGACCCGGCGCCGGGTGGTTTCACTCACAGGTCTACCTCACCGATTCGTTCGAGTGCGTCAACAACAAGGCCCCAGAACTTTTCATGATCCAGGTCCACAGCCACCGAGGTGGTGCAGTCGGCAGGCGCCGGGGCGCGGAAATCCGCCACGGTCATACCGAGGGTCAGGGTGCCGGTGAGCTCGACGTCGAGCGGCACGCGGCGGGTGGTCATCACGGAGGGGTCAATCACGTAGGCCACTGCACAGGGATCGTGCACGGGCGGGAAGTCAAAGCCCTGGGCATCCTTGTAGGTCTGGCCGAAGAATTCCAGGAGTTCACCGACGAACTTTGCCGGCTTGGTGCCCACGGCGGCGATGCGGGCCGCTACCTCGTCGGTGGCAAGTGCCTGATGGGTGAGGTCCAGGCCGACCATCACCAGCGGCCACTTCTCGTTGAAGACGATGTGGGCTGCTTCCGGGTCAATCTTGATGTTGAATTCAGCGACAGCGGACCAGTTGCCCACGTGGTAGCCGCCGCCCATCAGGACAACTTCCTTCACGCGCTCGGCGATGCGCGGTTCCTTGCGCACCGCGAGGGCAATGTTGGTGAGTCCTGCCGTGGGCACGAGGGTCACGGTTCCGGGCTCATGGGACATCACGGTGTCGATGATCAGGTCCACCGCGTGGCGGGGGTCCAGTTCCAGCGTGGGCTCGGGCAGGACGGGGCCGTCCATGCCGGACTCGCCGTGGATATCCGGTGCGTTTTCAATGGTCCGGACCAGGGGGCGGTCGCAGCCTGCCGCGAAGGGGACGCCTGTGATATTTGCGACACGGGCAATCGCCAGCGCGTTGCGTGTCACCTTCTCCAGAGTCTGGTTTCCGACGACGGTTGTCACCGCGAGGAGGTCGATCTCCGGGCTGCCGTGGGCCAGCAGCAGGGCGACCGCATCATCATGGCCGGGATCGCAGTCCAGGATGATTTTGTGGGGCATTGCATCTCCGCTTCGTTGAGGGTTCCCGCGCCGGAACCGAAATTCCGGCGGTGCAGCGCCCCGCTCCGGCAGGACCGCCGGGCGCGCAGCATTGCGGACCGATGGTTTTTGCGGAGTGTCTAGGGCTGGCCGGCCGACCGGAATGCCGGGCGGCGGGTGCCGGTAAGCCCCGGTGGGGGCGGGCACTGCGTTTTAACGATATCGGCGTTGGAGGGGTTCGGCATCCGCCGCCTGCACCAACCCCGTGTGCCTCCGCCGGAGGATTTGCCTGGCCGGAAACCGGTCCCTATCCTTTGCCCGGCAGGCAGCGCAAATCCCGCCGTCTATGTTTCCCGGCACTACGGACCGGATGTGATCCGCACCTCATTTCCCCTGTAGCGTGGAAGGCCCGTTACACCTCAAAGGAGAGACATGACCGGTCTGGATACCGCTTTGACCCCGCTTCGCTTCCTGGAACGTGCTGCCTCGGTACATCCGGACAAGCCGGCCGTGATCGACGGCGAGCGGCGGCTGACGTACCGGGAATTCGCTGCGGCGGTCACCCGGGCTGCCCATGCACTGCGTGCCTCCGGCCTGACCGAGGGGGCCCGCGCCGCGTTCCTCGGGACCAACTCGGCGGAGCTGCTTATTGCCCACTACGCGGTGCCGCTGGCCGGCGGCGTCCTGGTGCCCCTGAACACCCGGCTGTCCCCGCCGGAAGTGGCGTATATCTGCAACCACTCCGGGGCCACCCTGCTCTTCGGCGATCCCGATCTGCTCCGCGGACTGGGTTCCCTGGCCGCTCCGGAACTGGAAACCGTCACCGAAGTCATCGCGGTGCCCCTGCAGGACGGCAGCGAGGACAGTGTGGAGGGCACGACGTCGTACGCCGCGTTTGCGGCACGCGGCACCGACACGCCGCTGCCGTGGGAGGTCGAGGACGAAAACACGGTGATCAGCCTGAACTACACCTCCGGCACCACCGGCCGGCCCAAGGGCGTGATGTACACGCACCGCGGCGCCTACCTGAACTCACTCGGCGAGGTGCACCACCAGGGCTTCGACGCGGACACCACCTACCTGTGGACGCTGCCGATGTTCCACTGCAACGGCTGGTGCACCACGTGGGCGCTGACCGCCGCCTCCGGCACACACGTCTGCCTGCGCGCCGTCCGGGGCCCGGAAATCTGGCGGCTGATCGACACCCACGGCATCGACCACCTGGCCGGAGCCCCCACCGTGCTGTCCGCCATCGCCACCGCGGAGGAAGCACACGTGCTGGAGCATCCCCTGACCATCGTCACGGCCGGCGCCCCGCCCAGCCCCACCGTCATCAACAAGATCCACCAGCTGCAGGCAACCGTGGTGCATGTGTACGGGCTCACCGAATCCTACGGACCATATGCTGTCTGCGAGCCGCAGGCGGCGTGGGCGGACCTGGACGCCGACGCACTGGCGAAGAAGATGGCACGGCAGGGCGTGGGAATGCTGACCTCCGAGCGGCTGCGCGTGGTCAAGGACGCAACCGGTGCCGACGGCGAGCTGGCGGACGTGGCGGGCGACGGCGTCGAAATGGGCGAGATAGTTATGCGCGGCAACTGCGTGATGGCCGGCTACTACCGGGACGAGGCCGGAACGGCCGACGCTTTCCGCGGCGGCTGGTTCCACACCGGCGACCTGGGCGTGATGCATCCGGACGGCTACGTGCAGCTGCTGGACCGTTCCAAGGACGTGGTGGTCTCCGGCGGCGAGAACATTTCCACCATCGAGGTGGAGCAGGCACTGGCCAGCCACCCCGCCGTCGCCGACGTCGCCGTGATCGGCGTGCCGGACGAGCGCTGGGGTGAGCGGCCCAAGGCGTTTGTGGTGCTCACCCCCGGCACCGAGGTCACCGGCGAGGACCTGCTGGCCCACGTGAAATCCCAGATTGCCAGTTATAAGGCACCGCGGTCGGTGGAGTTCATTCTGGAGCTGCCCAAAACCTCGACCGGGAAGATCCGCAAGAACGAGCTGCGCTCGCAGGAATGGGAGGGCCTGGAAGCCCGGATCAACTGATACCCCGGCCTTGCCGGAGGCGACCGTGCGTTCTAGCTTGTAGCCATGCAGCCTCCTTCCGAACGCACGGTCACCGCCCCGGGGAACACCCCGTTGGCACAGGCCCGTACCGGCGGGCCTTCCGGCGGCCCCGAAGACGGTGCCTCCGGGAGGCGCTTCGACGGGGAGACGGATCACCTGCGGATCTGGCGGTCGGAGGACTTCCGGGAGCAAGCACTCCACTGGATCGGGGTCCAGCTCGCCGGCGGGCACACTCCCGTCCCTGTCCACGGCCCGCTGAGCCTGCACCGGGTCCGCTTCTGGTCCGCGGTCTTCACAGTGGAGACCGGACGCGGGCGCCTGTGGTTCAAGGCGGCCAACCCCGGACAGGCATTCGAAGCGGCACTGCTGCAGGAACTGGCCAGACTGGTGCCCGGGCACGTCATCTCCCCGGTGGCGGTGGACACCGTCCGCGGCTGGCTGCTGCTACCCGACGGCGGAACCGTCCTTGCAGGGCAGGGGGAAACCACCGCAGCTCAGTGGCGGGGCCTGCTGGAGCAGACCGCCCGGATGCAGGCAGACCTGGCACCACACGGGGAGGAACTCCAACTGGCCGGGTTGCCGGTGCTGCGCGCGGACCAGGCGGAGCACTACGCCGCCGGGATGATCGAGGACCTTGCCATGCTGCCGGCATCCCACCCCCAGCATCTCTCTGCGGCGCAGGCCTGCCTGCTGGAGGCCGGCCTGAGCTCCGCCGCGGGTGCCTTCAGGGCATTGGACGAATCCGGGAATCCCCACTCACTGCAGCCCAACGACGTCACTTTGCGAAACGCCTTCCGCGCCCGCAACGGTGCCGGCCTGCGGCTGTTCGATTTCGGGGACGCCTTCTGGTCCCACCCCTTTGCCGCACTGCAGCTGCCGCTTCGGATGGCCGCCGGAAGCTGGCCGGAGCCGGCGCCGCCCGACGACGCCGTCGTCCAGCGTATGCGCAGGTCCTACCTCAGCCAATGGCCCGCGGTGGAAGGCGACCTCCGGCGTGTGCTGGAGGGAGCTGACCGGCCGGCAAGCCTACACGGCTGCGAATCCTGGCGGCGGCTGCTGGCCAGCACTCATCCGGAGGCACTGGGCACCCGGACCCCGCGGCTGGCCGACTGGCTGGCGGACGCGCTCCGGCCCGCCAGCCAGTCCTGAGGAAGCAAGCCCTACCAGCGCACCTTGCGCTCGCGGGGACCCTGCCTGCCGGTTGACTGGGTGGGTTTATGCCCCTTGCCCAGACTCTGCCAGCCAGGCAATGCCGACTCGGCGGCACCTCCGGCTGCCGGCAGGGCCTGACCCGCGTCGTGGAGGCGCGCCTCCGCCGACGGGGCCAGATGGATTTCCAGTCCCGGTGCCGGCTGCCGGACGGGTTGGACGGTTGGTTCGCTGCCTAACAGTTTCTTCTTGGGTGCACGCATGGCTTCACTCCTGTAACTGGCGCTGCCGACGCCGGCACGGGCCCTTCCGGGCAGGCCGCTATCACGGGCCATAAACGGGAAATTGCAGACGGAAGGACTCGGAGGCCGTGCCTCAACAAGCGGTGGATGGTTGTCTGCGAAGGTTCGAGAGGGCGCGTGCGCTCGCTACTCGAAAATCAGGATCTCCATGCCCGGAACCCTAGCACCGGGGCGCTCCTGCGGATAGCCCTTTTCTGAAAGCGGGAAAGCTGCGGGACTCCGGCAAACCGACGTTGTAGCGGAGCGGATCAGGGTTCTTGTGAGTGGGAAGCCGGCAACGTGGGAACGGGCGGTTTGGTGCCTTGCCCGGGGAAAGCCGAAAGCTCGGCCCGGAGTTGCTGGACCTGCATCCTCAGCTGTTGCAGCTCGTCTATAACGTTCGCATCGGACAGAGAAACCTCTTCGCTGGTTTCAGCGGCAACCGACTCGACCATCCAAGAGGCAACCGATGCAGTCACAACACTCAAGACGGCGATGCCTCCGATCATTAGCCCGGCCGCAACGAGACGCCCCACTGTCGTAGTGGGGTAATGGTCTCCGTATCCGACGGTGGTGATGGTGGTCAGGGCCCACCAAACTGCATCTCCGATATCACTGATGTTTGCGCCGTCAGCATTCTTCTCTGCATCAAGTACTGCGAGAGCGCCCGTATAAGCGAGCAATACCGCCGAACCAATAACATAAAAAGCGATCCGGCCGCGCAGGGCGGTCCCCGCGACACGGTTAATGGCGCGCACCAGGGTAATCAAACGCAGTAGACGCAGCGGACGCAGGAACGGCAAAACCAACATGGCCAGTTCATGAAGGTTGCGAATGAACCACTTGAACCGGTCTTCAGCGAAGACCAGACTTACCACATAATCCACGAGAAAAACTGCCCAAAGAGCCCATATGGCGCGATCAAGTATGTTCCTTAGGGCAGGCGAGGGGTCGGCAATAACTTGAATTGAATAAATAGCCAGAAAAGCCACGGCAGCCGCTGCCATCGGCCATTGGGTGCGCCTGCGCCAAAGTTCCAGAGTCATTTGTAGATGGTATGCATCGGGTGGTCCGGTACGGGAACTGCCACACACCGGTACGGACGCCGGGCACGTAGGCTGGACGGGTGATTACCCCTATTGCCCGGGACCGCAGCTGGTCCGAGGCCGCCATCCGCCGGATCGAAGCCGAAGCGGCCCGTTCCGCGGACACCCACCTGTTCCAGATCCCGGTGCCGGCAGGCTGGGCGGTCAAGGTCTATCTCAAGGACGAGTCCACCCACCGCACCGGCAGCCTCAAGCACCGCTTGGCCCGGTCCCTGTTCCTGTTTGGGCTGGTCAACGGGTGGATCACCGAGGGCACCACCGTGGTGGAAGCCTCCAGCGGATCCACTGCAGTCTCGGAGGCGTATTTCGCGCAGCTGCTGGGCCTGCCGTTTATCGCCGTGATGACCCGGACCACCAGCGCCGAAAAAGTAGCCCTGATCCAGCAGCACGGCGGCACCTGCCACTTCGTGGATGACCCGTCCGAGGTGTACGCCGCAGCGGAGGACATCGCCCGGCGGACCGGCGGCCACTACATGGACCAGTTCACCTACGCGGAGCGGGCCACGGACTGGCGCGGGAACAACAACATTGCCGAATCGATCTTCAACCAGATGTCCCTGGAAGAGCACCCGCTGCCGGAATGGATAGTCGTGGGCGCCGGCACCGGCGGAACCAGTGCGACCCTGGGACGCTATATCCGCTATCACCGCCATCCCACCCGGCTGGCAGTTGTGGACCCGGAGAACTCCGCGTTCCTTCCCGCCTGGCGGAACCCGGCGGCCCCCGCCGCCGGCGGGCCGTCCCGGATCGAGGGCATCGGCCGGCCCCGGCCGGAGCCGAGCTTCATCCCCGCCGTGATCGACCATATGATCCAGGTTCCGGATTCCGCGTCCGTGGCCGCGGCCCAACACCTGCGGCGGACCGCCGGGCTGCATGCCGGCCCGTCCACGGGAACCAATCTTTGGGGTGTCTGGCAGCTTGCCGCGGCCATGGAGGCCGAGGGCCGGGCTGGCAGCATCGTCTCGCTGATGTGCGACTCCGGTGACCGGTATGCCGCCTCATACGGCGACGGCGCCTGGCTGGCTGCCCGCGGCCTGGATCCCGCTCCGGCCACCGCCGTCCTGGAGGAACTGTTCAGGACGGGGCGGTGGCCCGCGGGAAACCCGGTCTAAGGCGCCTGTGCCAGGAAACGCTTGAACCCGATGTGCGATGCCTCGAAGCCCAGGCGTGTGTAGAAACGGTGGGCGGAGTCCCGGCGCTTGTTGGAGGTGAGTTGGGCCAGGCCGGCACCGTTGCGCCGGCCTTCGCCGACGGCCCAGTCCATCAGTGCCGTGCCCAGGCCGCGCGAGCGAAGATCCGCACGGATGTGGACAGCTTCGATCTGCAGCCGGGTGGTTCCGCCGGCGGCCAGGCAGGGGATCAGCGTCAGCTGCAGGGTGCCGGCGAACCGGCCGTCTGCATCCTCAACCGCGGCCAAAAAATGGGCGGGATCAGCGGCTATAGCGTCGTAGGCCTGCAGATAGGGTTCCAAACGGTGCTCGCCGGTCCCGGCCGGTCCAAGGCCGTCTGCCGCCAGCAGTTCCACTATCTGCGGCACGTCAGCCCGTACCGCCGGGCGCACCGTGAATGCCCCGTTGAGCAATGAGGTCTCCCTGATGTCCATGCCCGCAGTCTTGCACACCGGCATCCGCCAAACGGGCCCGTTCCATTGACCCGGCCAGCCGGAGCCGGGCAGGGTTAATGGACCACCGGACCCGCGCCGTACGCCGTCAGGAGCCGTTTATGCTTCGCATCCTCTCCATTGATGGCGGCGGCATTCGCGGCATCATCCCCCTGACCTGGCTGATGGCGCTGGAAGAGCAGACCGGCCAGCGCACAGCGGAACTGTTCGATCTGGTGGTGGGAACCTCAGCCGGCGGCATGGCGGCCCTGGCGCTGGTTTCCCCGCAGCACAACGGGCACGGCTACAGTGCCGAGGAGGTGCGCCGGTTGAACCTGGACAGTGCCTCGCAGGTTTTTCCCCGGTCCCCCGGACACCCCGCGCATGCCGCTGCCCCTGTCGGGGCACCAAGGTATTCCGCGGAGCCGCTGAAGCATTACCTGGACGAGGCACTGGGCGATCTTCCGCTTTCCGCTGCGGTCCGCCCGGTGGCGGTGACCACCTGCGACCTGGCGCATACCGAGGCGCTGCACTTCGCCGGTGGCGGCCTGGAACCCTCCGTCCTGGGGGATGCACCGATGGCGCTGGCAGCACAGGCGACGGCGTCGCTGCCCCGGTATTTCCCGGCCGTACCGTTTACGGACACCGAGGGCACCGCCAGGCAGCTGGTGGACGGCGGGCTGGCCGCCGATGATCCGGCGTTGCTGGGATACTCCCTCGGCACGGTACTGCCTGAGGCGGTGGACGGGGTACTGATGGTCTCGCTGGGGACCGGAACCAGTGCCGGAAACCGGAACGCGGGGCTGCGGCTGGGAGCTGAACAAACCCAGCAGACGCCGGAACTGCAGGTATTGGAGAAGGACCTCTCCATGGTGCTCAGCGGCCCCGGGCAGGTGGCACGCGATTGCCTTGAGCTCATCCTGGGAGACAGGTACGTGCGGATCCAGACGGAGCTGTTGCCGGACGCGAGCCACGATTCGGATAATGCAGATGAAGAGAACCTGCAGCGGCTGATCGCCACGGCAGAACGCATGGTCCGTGACACCGCTGCGAACCTGGACCGGCTGGCCCGGCTGCTTCCGCAGGGGCCGGGACCTTGGCTGGCAGGGGAATGAGGGGAAGAATGGCGGGAAAGCGTTTTTGTGCCGTTCCGGACGGTCCGGGCTTCCCTGCCGGGCATAAACCGGGACCATCATGGAGGTAGCTGTGGGCAGGAACCTCAAGCGAATCCGCCGAATTGCGCAGGCGCAGTTCGGTCATCCCGGCACGGGAGACAATTTCACCCAGACGTGTGCCCGGCTTGATGCAGCCATTTCCGCCACCGCCGCCAGCCAGAGCATGCTCAGGAACCAGACCCGGGCGGCCTGGGAAGTGCTGCGGCATTACAGTGCCGTTACCCGCTCCTATGAAACACGGCTGCGGTGCCTGGAAGAGGTCATCGCCGAAGAACGGCTCGACGCCGGGGAAACCGTCAGCCTTGCCCAAACCGCGCGCCGGATGCACGATCTTGCGGCCCGCATCGAAGCCACGGCACGCCAGCACTTTGACGTTGTCCGTGCCAAGGAATCCCGTGTGGAGGATTTGATGCACAAACTGACAAGTTCCAAATCCCAGCTAAAACTGGCCCAGACAGCCCAGAGCCATCGAAACCGTCTGCGCACCCTGGAAACCGCCGCTGGGCAGGACCAGATAATCCATAGCAGGGATGTCTACGACCATGAGCTCAGGGCGGCGTCCCGGCTCGCCCGCGAAGCCGAAGCGCTCGCCGGGCTGAAAGGCGGCTGGTCCTGATGTCGGCACAGATCAACCCGGTACTTATTGCCCTTCCCCTGAGTCCCCGGCGGACCCACTCGGTTCGAACGCTGGTTGGGCTGAGCATGGCAGCGGTGCTCTTCCTTTTCCTGGGCGGCGGCGACCTCGTGACCGTCCTCATCGGGATGGGATTCGCCGTCCACCCGGTGCAGGCCGCGGTGGACCGGCTGGTCCGCTGGCCGCGCCAGGACCGGACGGATGCCCAGGCCCTCACCGGGGTGGTCCGGGAATACTTTTACAACGCCCCGGAAGTGGACGCCAGGAGTGTCCGTGATCTGGTGCGGAAACGGCAGCTGCAGGTGAACGACGACGGCGGCGGGCAGCTGCGCATCGGCCTCACCGGGCGGCGGCACGCCACCGCATCAGGCAGCCGTCCCGAGGCCCGGCTGTCCTACAAGTGTGGCGACGTAGGCCTGACGGATTTCGACCGTCTGCTGCAGAACGCGGAGCGGGACCCGCATGTGCGCCGCGCCACCACCCGGATGCGCCGTCCGGACACGGGCACAGCCGCCGCGTGACCCCGGTGCCCTGCGGACACTGATGTGATGCACGCCCGGCAACGGACGGGCTCCGGGGCTGGGATCATGGAGGTATGCGAAAACTCAGCCTTCAGGAAGCCACCCGCCTTGCCGAACAGACCGCCGGGGTAGCCGAAGGCCACATCCCCTACGGCTCCGGGCTGGGAGCCCCAGCCTCCTTCACTCTGGCCTGGCTGCTGCAGGAAGCCGGAGTGGAGGAGATCCGCGTTGCCAGCGGAAGTTCAGGTATGGGGGATCACTTCTGGGTGGAAACGGACCAATGGCGGATCGATCCGACGCTGCGCCAGTTCGCCCATCTGAACGGCCGCCCGCTGGTGGAGCCGGTGTTCGAGCCGGGAGGATTCCCGGCCGATAAGTACCATGCCATTCCCCGTTCCCGCCAGGAAGCTGTCCGCGAGGTGTCCTACGGATTCCGCAATGCGGCAGAAACCGAACAGTTTGTCCGCGAAATGGAGGCGGCAATCCGCCTGCAGTGACGGGCCGTCGTCGCACACCCGTAGAGCTATCCGCGGCCGTGTACTAGCCTCGGGCAGACCGGCAGGCACACGGCTCGGGCTGCGTCCTGCCGCAGCCTCGGGGTCCTCTCGCGCCGAGCGGGAATGAAAGGGCGTACCGCGATGCATAACAACCGCGAACTGGTGGAAGCCCGGATCAGCAGGTTCCTCCGTGACCGCCTCACCGGGAGCGCCTGGCGGGACCGGCGTCCGGCGGACCTCACCGCCCTGGACCTGCCCGGTGAACCCGAGCCCTTCGAGGTGGCCGCGGCCGGGCAGTTCACGCCGTTCAGCACCGGCACCCCCTGGGGCGCCCCGTGGGGCACCACCTGGTTCCATGTTTCCGGCACGGTGCCGGCGGACTGGGAGCTGAAGGACGGGGACCGCCCGGAGCTGCTCCTGGATCTGGGCTTCAGCGACGGCGGCCCGGGATTCGGGGCCGAGGCACTGGTCTACCGGCCGGATGGCAGCATCGTAAAAGCCGTGGAACCGCGGAACCTGCACATTCCTCTGCCGCGGGAACCCGGGATGCCCTTCGGGTTTTATGTCGAAGCGGCATCAAATCCCAACGTGGCAGCGGGATTCAGCTTCGCGCCGACACCGCTGGGGGACCGGACGACGGCGGGGACCGCGCCGCTCTACATCTTCCGTTCCGCTGACGTGGCCGTGCTGGACGCCGGTGTGTGGAACCTGGCCCGGGACTTTTGGACGCTGAACGGGCTGATGCATGAACTGCCGATGGACCTGCCCCGGCGGCACGAAATCCTGCGGGCGATGGAACGGGCCGTGACCGCTGTGGACCCCGCCGATGTTTCCGGAACAGCTGCTGCCGGGCGGCAGCAGCTGGCACGGGTCCTGTCTCTTCCTGCCTACGCCAGCGCACATCGGGTACACGCCGTCGGGCACGCGCACATAGACTCCGCCTGGCTGTGGCCGGTACGTGAAACGGTCCGGAAAGTGGCGCGCACGTTCGCCAACGTCCTGCAGCTGATGGACACAGACCCGGAGTTCGTTTTCACGGCATCCTCGGCGCAGCAGTATGCCTGGCTGCAGGAGTACTACCCGGACCTGTTCGCCCGCGTGGCGGCGCGGGTGCGGGAGGGACGGTTTGTGCCCACCGGCGGTATGTGGGTTGAGTCGGACACCAATATGCCAGGCGGGGAGTCCCTGGCCCGCCAGTTCGTGGCGGGCAAGCGGTTCTTCATCGAGGAGTTCGGGGTGGACCCGGAGGTGGTATGGCTGCCGGACTCCTTCGGCTACTCGGCGGCCCTGCCGCAGATTGCCCGGGCAGCGGGATCGCGCTGGTTCCTGACACAGAAGATCTCCTGGAATGAAACAAACACGATGCCGCATTCCACCTTCCTCTGGGAAGGCATCGACGGCACGCGGCTGTTCACCCATTTCCCGCCTGTGGACACCTACAACTCCGAATTGTCCGGGCGCGAACTCGCCCTGGCGCAGCGTCAGTTTGCCGAAAGAGGTTTCGCCAACACCTCCCTGATTCCCTTCGGCTGGGGCGACGGCGGGGGCGGTCCCACCCGGGAAATGCTTGCCGCCGCGTACCGCACGCAGTCCTTGGAGGGATCGCCGTCGGTCCGGCTGTCCAGCCCGGAAAGGTTCTTTGCCGCGGCCGAAGAGGAACTGGGTGATCCGCCGGTCTGGTCCGGGGAGCTCTACCTGGAATTCCACCGCGGCACTTACACCAGCCAGGCCAACACGAAGAAGGGCAACCGGCAAAGCGAGTCACTGCTGCGCGAGGCCGAAGTGTGGTGCACCGCCGCCGCTGTCGGTGCCGGTGCCGAGTACCCCTACCGGGAACTTGAAGAGGCCTGGCGGACAGTGCTGCTGCAGCAGTTCCACGACATCCTGCCGGGTACTTCGATTGCCTGGGTGCACCGGGAAGCGGAGCGGAACTATGCCCGGGTAGGCCGGCAGCTGACGGAACTGATCGGCATCGCGGCCCGGGCCCTGCTGGGGTCCGGCAGCCGTACTGCGGTTCTGAACGCCGGACCCTATCCCGTGCAGGGTGTGCCGGCATCCGGTGCCGGACCTGTCCCGGACCCGGGACCGTGGCGGTGGGAACCGTCCGGGGACGGCTGGAGCATCAGCAGCGGCAGGCTGGGGCTGCAGGTCAGTGCAGAGGGCCTGTTTACCTCCCTTGTGGAGTCCGGCTCCGGGCGGGAGGTTTTCCCGCCGGGACGCCCGGGCAACCTGCTCCAGCTTTTCCGGGACACCCCCAACCAGTGGGACGCCTGGGATCTGGATGCCCATTACCGGTTCAGCGGCACCGACCTGATGCAACCGGATGCCATGGGGTCCGAGGACGGCGGACGGGTGCTGAGGATCGAGCGGAGCTTCGGTCATTCACGGATCACGGAGCGGGTGGCGCTGAGCCCTGACGGATCGGCGGTGGACCTGGACCTTGAGGTGGACTGGCATGAGCGGCAGAAACTGCTCAAGCTCGCCTTCCCGCTGGACGTCCATGCTGACCGGGTGGCGTCGGAAATCCAGTTTGGGCACATCTTCCGGCCAACGCATGCAAACACGTCCTGGGACGCGGCACGGTTTGAAACCGTGGCGCACCGGTGGATTCACGTGGGGGAGCCCGGCTTCGGTGTTGCGGTGGCCAATGATTCGACGTACGGGCATGACACCTTCCGGGAGGTGGCGAACGGGAGGAGCTGCACCGTCCTGCGGCTTTCGCTGCTGCGCGCGCCGCTGTTCCCGGATCCGGACGCCGATCAGGGAGTACACCGGTTCCGGTATTCGCTGCGGCCGGCAGCGGAGATTCCCGACGCCGTGGCGGAGGGCTACCGGCTCAATCTTCCGCTGCGCACCGTCACCGGCATAGCTGCGGCGGATCTGCCGCCGCTGCTTACTACGGATAATCCTGCAGTGGTGGTGGAGACAGTGAAGCTGGCGGAGGACCGCAGCGGAGATGTGGTGGTCCGTCTCTACGAGGCGCACGGCAGCCGGGCGGAAGCGCGGTTGCGGACGGGATTCGAGTACGTGGCCGCCTGGGCTGCCGATCTGCTGGAGCGTCCGGTGGAGTCGGAGGTGCTCTCCGGTGCAGCGTCGCGGGACTCCGACGCGGTGCTGCGGCTGCGGCCCTTTGAACTGGTCACCCTGCGATTCCGCCGGCACTGACGGAGTGCCGCGCCGGCCCGTCGGGGGAGCTGAGACCACAGCGGGCCCGGTGCCGGCTACTTTGCGATGTTCTCTTCCGCCACGCTCAGCAGCTGCTCCTCGTTGGTGCGCACGTCCACCGGGCGTTTGCCGGAGAGTTGCCGGTTGGGCGTGAAGAACCACAGCGCAATCTGTTCATCCGGCCAACCCGCGTAGCGACCCATCCGGATCACGTCCTTGACGGCGGGGATGACCCGGGCGCTCGCCGAATCGAACTGAAACCCTGGATACAGGAAGTGTTCGCCACGCTTTACGGCGAGAACACGTCCCTTCCCGGTCAGCTGCCTTGCCATGGCATTGGGCCCGCCTCCGAACCCCAGCCGCTGCGCTATCTCGGCCACGGTGAAAAGTCCGCCTTCGCGCTCCATAACCTGCCACTGCTTCTCAGCTTCACGATCGGCGGCCGGGTTTTTGCCGGCACCGCGTTTCGCCGCCGGTGCAGTGCCCGGCACCGCCTTCTCGGAGCTGTGCCGCTGGGGTTGACGATCGTTCATGGCGGCAACGCTACCGCCGCTGTCCGGCCAGCGGCAGGGGAAGGGACAACATTGGTCCGGTAACCGCCCAGAGGCATGTCCCGGGCCGGCTACAGGCGGGCCCCGGGCAGCAGCGGCCGGGCAGATCCCAGACGGCACCCGGCCGCTTTCAGGCAGCGTCCGGGCGCTTTTCCCCTGCCTCCACGCCGGCGGGGATCCGGTTGCCCTCGACCGGCATGGGACAGGTGCCGAACTCGGTAAACGCGCTGGGATAGTTCACGGCCCGGTTGAAATCGAGGACCAGCGGACCGGCTGCCGCCCCGCCGTTGGGTGCCGGGAAGGTCAGGCTGCGCCACCCGGCCGTGGCAGCGCCGTTGGTCTCGTCATGGAAGGTCAGGTTGAGCCTGCCCGGTCCGGCCGCGCTGACCTGCAGGCGAAGCTCCGCCGCAGCTCCCGGCAGGGAAAACACCACTTCACCCACTGATCGCTGGGTTCCCGGGACCTGCGGATGGGCGGTGTGAATGGCCACGTCCACGGGCCGGGGGTAGGGCTCGAAGCGACCGGGGAGAACCCACTCGGGGGCATAGTCATAGACAGGCACTGAGCTGAAGGAAACTGCCACCGGTGATTCCGCATCCCGCGGGCGCACAGCGTAACGTCCGCCGCGCCTCGCCAGTTCCACAACCACGCGGTGGCCGTCCGTCCCGCCGTACCGGACCCACAGCAGCGACTCCTCATCGTCCAGGGATGCGGTGAACAGTCCGTCCACCGGACGCCCGGTCTCCACAAACGCCAGCCCGTCCCCGGGACGGGCGGCCAGGGCCGCTTGGTCACCGGTTGCGGACCACAATCCCGGCAGCGTGCCCAGGTGGTCAGGGGAGTCCGGCAGCCAATGGAAGCCGGTGAGGCTCAGCCAGCCGTGGTCCTGCTTCAGGTCTGCTTCGCGCCGCTGCCGGAACACCTCCCAATCCCGCCGTGCCGTTGCTGCTTCTGTCTGGTCCACGAATCCTCCTCCGCCCTGCCGGTGCCGTTCTGTCCCAGCATGACCGATCACCCTGGCGCCGGTCATCTTTGGAGCGGCGGGCTGTTTCCTGCGGACTGTTCCCGGCGGGCAAAACCCGGTGGCTCCGGCCGGCGGGGATCAGGAGCTGCCCCGTGCATGGAAAACTGGAAGGATGCAGCCGTTCGACAAAGTTCAGCCCATTGTTCTGCTCGTGGATAAGTCCGAGCCTGCCGCCCACCGCGATGCCGTAGCGGCAGCCGCCGTGGCCAGTGTGCGGTCCTATGCGGCAACCCAGGACAGCCAGGCGTGGGAGAACTGGCTGTACGGACGGTTCACCAAGACCGTCCGCCGGGCTAATCCCAGTACCTTCGAGCGCCTGGCAGCCGAGGCGCCCTCGGGCCCAGTGTCCGTGGGACGGGCACAGGCCATTGCCTTCGAGCCGGTGACCTACGGGGAGATGCCGAAAAAGCTGGCCAAACTGCAGGTCTCCGGCACCCAGCTGCCCGATGAGCCGCCGGCACCTCAGCCGGATACTGTGCCCTGCGTCATCCTGAACCTGGATCTGGAGATGTCCACCGGCAAGGCGGCGGCACAGGCAGCCCATGCCCTGCTGTCCTGGTACCTGGCGCTGCCCCTCCCCGAGCAGCTCGCGTGGGAACACGCCGGCTGGCCGGCTGCGGTCCAATTCATCCCCGGCGCCCGGTTCACGGAGCTGGCGGCAGGGCCTGGGGCAGGGCCGTTGATTGTTGATGCGGGGATGACCGAAATAGCACCGGACACCGCCACGGCCTTTGTCGCCCGGGCGGACGCAGGTTCGGCGGCAGCCTCGACCGCCTGACGGACTGCCGCCGGGGTCCGTGATAGAAAGAGCCGATGAGCGAGACCCAGCGGACACCGGCAAAAAACACCGGACGTGGGCGTCCGCTCCCGTTCTGGATGGTGCTCCTCGCGGTGATCCTGGTGGCAGTGAACCTGCGGCCCGGGGCGTCCTCAGTGGGTCCGGTGCTGGCCGAACTGCAGGCCGCGCTGGGATTGGACGCCACGGCTGCCGGTGTTTTGACCGCACTGCCCGGGCTGACGTTCGCGGCCGTGGGCGCCTTCGCCGTTGCCCTCTCGCGCAGGACCGGAATCAACGGTGCCGTGGTCCTCGCCCTCGGCGTGGTGGCGGCGGGGCTGCTGGTGCGCGCCGTCGTCGGAACAGCGGTGCTGTTTATGCTGCTGACGGTGCTGGCCTTTGCCGGCATGGCCATCGGCAACATCCTGGTTCCCGCCTTCATCAAACGCCACGGCGGCAGGCGGCTTCCCCTCCTGAACTCCGTCTATGGCACCAGCCTGGCGCTGGGTGCCACCCTTCCACTGCTGTTCGGCGGCGTGCTGGCGGGTACGGGCCCTCAGGGCTGGCGGCTGAGCCTCGGGATCTGGGGCGCCGTGGCCCTGCTGGCCTTTATTCCGTGGGTTTTCCTGATGTGGCGGGCCGGACGGGATCCGGTGGCCACTGCCCGCAGGACGCGGACGGGGGCCAAAATGCGCTCCTCACGCATCGCCGTCGCCCTCAGCATTTTCTTCGGCGTGCAGTCAATGCATGCCTACGTCCAGTTCGGCTGGGCAGCCCAGATCTACCGGGACGCCGGACTCGGGCAGGGCCAGGCCGCGCTGATGGCAGCCATCATTGCCGGCTTGGGCATTCCCGGCGGGCTGCTTATGCCTGTCCTGGTGGCACGCTCACCGCGGCTGCGGTCCTACATTGTTGGACTCGGCATCTGTATGGTTGCCGGCTACTCCGGGCTGCTGCTGGCGCCGGACACCCTGCCCTGGCTCTGGGCCGTGTGCCTGGGAGTTGGCGGTTTCGCCTTCCCGACGGCGCTGGCGCTGATCACCGCCCGGTCCCGGGAGCCGCAGGTTACCGCACGGCTTTCCGGCTTCATCCAGCCGGTGGGCTATCTGCTGGCGGCCATGGGTCCCTTCGCCATCGGTGCCCTCCACTACATTTCCGGCAGCTGGACGCTGCCGCTGGCGCTGCTGATCGCCTCGGCGGCGGTGATGGTTGGCGCGGGAATCATCGCGGCCGCTCCCGGGTACGTTGACGACGAACTGGCTAGCGGAGGTACGAAGCCCCGTTCACGTCAATGATGGTGCCGCTCACCCACTCCGGGGCGTCGCCGGCCAGCCACAGGACCGCGGCAGCGACCTCTTCGGGTTCGGCCACGCGGTTGAACGGACTCTGTGCACGGATGGCGACGCCGCTCTCTCCTTCCAGTGCCGGGCGGCCCATCCGGGTGTCCACGAAGCCGGGGGCAACGGCGGTGGAGACTATTCCGTGCGGCGCCAGCGCCACGGCCAGTGACTGGGTGAGGGCATGCAGGCCGGCTTTGCTGGCTGCGTAGGCCGGTGTCTCGGCTTCGCCGCGGAACGCGCCGCGGGAGCCAACATTCACAATCCGGCCGCGGCCGCCCCCGCCGTCCTGCGGGCGGTTGATCAGGTGGTCCGCCATCAGCCAGCTCAGGTTCGCGGGAGCAAACAGGTTGAGGTTCATGGTCTGCTGCCACACATCCTGCCAGTTGGCGTAGGAGGTGCCCGGCACGGGATGGGGCCGGTAGGTTCCGGCGTTGTTCACGAGCACATCCAGCCCGCCCAACCGGTCAGCAGCCTCCCGGAAGACCCGTGCGCATTCGGCCGCAGTGGAGAGATCCCCGATGACGACGGTGTGGCCGCTGCCGGGCAGGGAAGCTGCCACCTTGCCCGCCGCCTCGGCGTCATGACCGGCGTGGACCGCCACGCGGTGACCGGCTCCCGCAAGTGCGGCTGCAATGGCTGAACCGATGCCCCGGCCGGCGCCGGTGACCAGACTGTGTGTACTCATGCACGCGAGCGTACCGGGCCGGGTCTAACCACAGGTATATGTGACGCCGTCCACGAAATGCTCACCCGGGCCCAGGTCATTGCAGACCTCAACCAGGTGCGCGATCACGGTAAAGAAGAAGATCCCGAAAATGATCGTTCCGAGGATGGACAGGATCGAGAGCACAATACCGATGACCGCGGGGATGTTTCCCATGTTGGCCCGGCGGGATTTACGCAGGCCCAGGATGCTCACGATCAGGCCCGCAATGCTGGCCACGGGGAAAAATGCCAGCACCAGGCCCACAACGCCCAGCACCATTCCCGGATTCTGCGGGGGCTGTCCGTAGGGCTGGGCGGGATAGCCCGGGTAGCCGGGCTGCTGGCCGGGGTAACCCGGTTCCCGGCCGGCGGTCTGCCCGGGATATTCCCCGGGCGGAAGGGGTGGGGGCTGCTGCGCAGGTGTGCCCCGCCCCTCGGGATCCTGCCCGCCGCCGTTCTCCTGATACTGGCTCACTGGTGCCGCCCTTCCCTACCCTTGTTCCGGTTGCCTATTCCGGTTGCCGGGCCCAGAGTAGCGCCGCGCCGGCCCGGTGGCCCGGGTAACCGGTGGCGGATACTGCCGGCGGGCAGGTTCAGGCTTCCTGTGGCCGGTCAGCTTCCAGCAGCCGGATGAGGGTGGCGGAGTCATAGGGACCGTGGTGCCGCCGGTTGCCGATGAAAAAGGTGGGCGTGCCGTGCAGGTCCATGGACTCGGCGTCCAGGGCATCATCCAACACCCGGTTACGGATGTCTGCTGAGCGCAGGTCCGCTTCGAACCGGTCCGGATCCAGCCCCAGGGTCTCTGCCGCCGTGAGCAGATCTTCAGGGTCCAGCTGCTCCTGATGTTCGAAAAGGTAGGCGCTGTAGGGAAAGAACTGTCCCTGCCGATGTGCCGCTTCGGCCGCCTCAGCGGCGGCAACCGCGTGCGGGTGCACCCGCGTCAGTGGCAAATGCCGCCAGACGTAGCGCAGCTCGGAGCCAAAGTGGCGGCGCACCTCGGAGATGGCGCCTGTGGCCCGGCTGCAGAACGGGCACTCGTAGTCACCGTATTCCACCAGGGTCAGCGGTGCGTCCGGGTTGCCGGCAACATGGTCCCGGGAGGCATCAACGGGTCTGGCCAGGACCTGTCCGGGAGGAACAGCGGGGCTCCGTTCCACAATCCTGAAGATGAGGGTACCCGCGGCGAATGCCAGCACCGATGCGGCCAGGACACCCACGCGTGCTTCGTTCTGCACGGCGGGGTCCGGGATGGCGAGACCGATGATGAACAGGGAAATGGTGAAGCCGATACCGGAAAGGGCAGCCCCGCCGGCAATCCGTCCCAGTGTCAGGCCGGGACCGAATTCCCCGGCGCCCAATCTGCGCAGCACCGCGGAAGCACCGAAAATGCCAAGGAATTTTCCCAGCACCAGGCCGCAGATGATGCCCCAGACCAGGGGCGAGGTCACGGCGGATGCCACCGTGGAGCGGTCAAGCCGCACACCGGCGTTGGCGAGGGCGAACAGCGGCAGGATGGCGTAATTGACGTAGGGCGTGTACGCGCCGTGCAACCGCTCGTTGATGGAAATGGACTCGCGAAGCCCGGACGCCGCCGCCCGGGCGTACCCCGAATTGGGGGACTGGCGGAAGGCCTGTGCCAGCTGCACCGCATCTTCAACCTCCCGCCGGCCCGGCTGGAAAACGGGAACCAGCAGGGCAATGCCTACACCGGCCAGGGTTGGATGCACCCCGGACGCGTAGAACGCCAGCCAGGTGAGCACCGCCAACCCTGCGTAGGCGGGACCCCGCCCGGCGGGCAGGTACCGGGCGCAGTACACCGCGGCCAGCCCGAGCAGGGCCAGCAGCAGCGGCACCCACTCCAGCCGCGCCGTATAGACCAGGGCAATGATGCTCAGTGCGGCGACATCATCCACTACCGCCAGGGTCAGCAGGAAAATCCGCAGCCGGCCGGGGAACCGGGGCCCGGCAATGGCCAGTGCCCCGAGCAGGAAGGCCGTGTCGGTGGAGATGACAACGCCCCACGCGGCGGCGTTGCCGGTGCCGGCGGTGAACAGCAGGAAAATCAGTGCCGGCACCAGCAGCCCGGCGGCAGCGGCCGCCACCGGAACCGCTGCCCGGGCACGGTTGGTCAGCTCCCCGAGGGCGAACTCCCGCCGCACCTCCAGGCCCACCACAAAAAAGAACACGGCCATCAGAGCATCATTGACCAGGTCCCGGAAGGTCAGCTCCAGGACCATGCCGCCGGCACGCAGTTCGGCGGTGGAGTGCCAGAACTCCTCATAGGAGGCGGCGAACGGTGCGTTCGCCCAGGCCACTGCCAGCACGGTGGCCAGCAGCAGCAGGGCTGCGGGCCGTTTGTCCGCGGACCCGCCGCCCGACGGTGCCGCGAGGCTGGTGGACCGGCCTGAACGGCGGGGCACCGGGATCCTAGAGCCCTGAGGGGACCGGCTGCACCAGTTTGCCGTGCAGCCGGCCGGCCAGGTCCGTGGTCAGCCCGCCCGCACGCAGCACCCCGGTGATCCCGCCGGAATGTGAGTCCAGAACGGCGAGCATGGTCCGCATTGCCGCCGGATGGGCGGCCAGCACGGGGTGGTCCAGGGGAATGTCTGCGCCGGCGCTGAGCTCGGAAAGGCCCATCCTCCGGTAAACCTCCGGCAGGCGGTCCTGGGTCCGGGAGTAGTCATCGGCAATGTCCTCGGGATCGGCGCCCAGCACGGCGAGCAGGGCGGCTGCAAACATCCCGGTCCGGTCCTTGCCGGCAGCGCAGTGGAACAGCACCGTGCCGGGGGCATCGGCCACCGCCTCCAGTCCCCGGACCAGGGCTTCCTTCCGGCCGGTAAAGATTTTGGCGTACCACTGGCCCACATGCTCGGGGGTGCGGACGGACGCAAGGAACTGTCCGGCCAGCTCCGGGGGCGCGGCCTCCGCATCGGTCAGGGGCAGCGCCAGATACCGGAGCGGATGATCCGCCGACGGGCCGCGTCCGGTGCGCTGCGCCTCCTGCGCGGAACGCAGGTCGATGATGGTGGACAGGCCCGCCTCCACCAGCTCGGCGACCTGGGCGGGCGTGGTGGTGGCGACGTCGTCCGAGCGCAGGACCAGGCCGGGGCGGATGCGTCCGCCCCGGACCGGGATACCGCCCAGATCACGCAGATTCGCCAGCGGGGCTGGAGCGGGGGCGGACGCAGAGGCTGGACGGGTTGCTTCGGACATGGGCGGGTTTTCCTTCCGGCAACGGTGGGGCGCCCGGCCGTGGCGGGGCCGTGGAACGTTTGGGACCATCTTAGGACCGCTTGGAAAAGTGTGCGCGGACACCCGAGTATGAGGCACGGCTCACAGGGAGATAGGGTGAATTGATCAAGTTCTCTGAAAGGCCCTCTCCATGCACCGTCGCATTGCCCATCCCGGACTCCAAAACCTCGTTATGTCAGCAGAGCAGGCCGCGGCCATGATCAGGCCGGGAATGACGGTGGCCATGAGCGGTTTCACCGGGGCGGGGTATCCCAAGGCCGTGCCGGGGGCGCTCGCAGCCCAGATGGAAGCGGCGCATGCCAGGGGCGAAGACTTTCAGATCAAGGTGCTGACCGGGGCCTCCACTGCGCCGGAACTGGACGGTGTCCTGGCCAAGGCCGGCGGCATGGAGCTGCGCCTGCCCTACCAGTCCGATCCCACGCTGCGGAAGCGGATTAACGACGGCGAACTCGAGTACATCGATATCCACCTCGGCCACGTGGCCCAGTACACCTGGTTCGGGTTCTACGGGCACGTGGACCTGGCCGTCATCGAGGTGGTGGGCATCAATGAGGACGGCAGCCTCATCCCCTCCTCCTCGGTGGGAAACAACAAAACCTGGATTGAGCAGGCGGACAAGATCATCCTCGAGGTCAATCTCCAGCAGCCCGAGGCCATGGACGGCATGCATGACGTCTACTACGGCACGGCACTGCCGCCGCACCGCAAGCCCATCATGCTGGTGAACCCGGATGACCGGATCGGTGAGCCGTACCTGCGCCTGGACCCGGAGAAGGTCATTGCCGTGGTGGAAACCGACGCCCCGGACCGGATGACGCCCTTTGCCGCCCCGGATGAAACCTCCCAGCAGATTGCCGGGCACCTGCTGGACTTCTTCGACAGCGAGATCAAGGCCGGACGGCTGACGGATAAGCTGCTGCCCCTGCAGTCCGGGGTAGGCAACATTGCCAACGCCGTGCTCGCCGGGCTTTCCACTGCGGGTTACACCGGACTGACGGCGTACACCGAGGTGATCCAGGACGGTATGCTGCACCTGATCCGCGACGGCGTCATCCGCGTGGCGTCAGCAACGTCCTTCTCGCTGAGCCCGGCCGGAATCGAGGAGTTCAACTCCAACATCGACTTCTACCGCGAACGGATCATCCTGCGCACCCAGGAGATTTCCAACCATCCCGAGCTGATCCGCCGGCTGGGCTGCATTGCCATGAACGGGATGATCGAAGCGGACATCTACGGCAACGTGAACTCCACCCACGTGGCCGGTACTGCCATGATGAACGGCATCGGCGGGTCCGGGGACTTTGCCCGCAACGGCTTCCTCTCCGCCTTTATGTCCCCGAGCACCGCCAAGGGCGGAAAGATTTCCGGCATTGTGCCCATGGCGGCACACGTGGACCACACCGAGCACGACACGATGCTCATCATCACCGAGCGCGGGCTCGCGGATCTGCGCGGACTTTCGCCCAAGCAGCGTGCCCGCACGATCATTGAAAAGTGCGCCCACCCGGACTTCCAGCCCCTGCTGCAGGACTACTTCGACCGCGCCAGCCGGGAGAGCTTCGGCAAGCACACCCCGCACCTGCTCGATGAATCCCTGTCCTTCCATCACCGTTTTGTGGAAACCGGCACGAGCCTGCCGGCAACGGCAGGCCTCTAGGCCAGGTGTCGCGGCGGGTCAGCTCCCGCCGCGCAGCCGGTCCAGTTCGCGGCGGTCCCGTTTGGTGGGACGGCCGGCACCGCGGTCCCGGACCGGAATTCCGAGCGCCGGAACGGCGGGGCGCGGCGGGGTATGGTCCACAAAACAGTGCGACGCCGCCTCGGCCCCCACACGCTTGCTGATCAGCTGGCGGACTTCCAGGATCCGTTCAAAGCCGGGCTGGCGCACCCTGATGGTGTCCCCGGGCTGCACGGAATGCGCCGCCTTGGCCGGGCTGCCGTTCAGCCGGACGTGGCCGGCGCGGCAGGCTGCGGTGGCAGCGGAACGGGTTTTGTAGGCGCGTATCGCCCACAGCCAGGCGTCGAGCCGTACGGTCTTGGAAGTGCTTGCTGGAATGCTCATGGAGCCTCCGAGTCTAACGAAGTCCGCGCAGCTTGGCGGCGTCCTCCAGGGACTGCTGCTGATGCGCGCTCACCACGCTTCCCGGCACCGGACCCGCTGCGGGCGGGGCGAAACCGCCCGTGTCCTGCCCGCCGGCCAGCATGCGGCGCACTTCGGCGGGTGTGTAGGGGGCGGGAACCCGGGTATGCGCCACGGCATGGCAGGTGGGGCAGAGCGGCACCAGATCGGACACCGGGTCCAGCTCATACCCGTCGGACAGATCTGCTCCGGGGAGAAGATGGTGGATCTGCAGCACGTGTTCCGCGCCCGGGCCGTAACGCTCCCGCGGCACGATTCCGCAGGCGGCGCAGGAGCCGCCGTGAAAGGCCAGGCAGACCCGGCGCGCGGCGGCGTCATGCTCATAGCGGTTCACCGGCCGGGCCGAGCGGGCCCGCGGGTCCGTGGTGCCGGGCAGGGGAGCGAGCGGATCCGTGTGGGCGAGGTCCAGTGATGCCAGATGTACCGACCACGCCCGCCGCAGCGGCGGAAGGCCCGCGGGCGGAACGGTTCCACCGGTCCTCAGCGCGCCCCAGCCGACTTCGGGTACGGCGGTCCGGAGGTCAGTAACCGGCAGGTGTTCCCCCAGCGGCAGCAGGAGGTCAAAGCGGATCTGCCCTGCCCCGGCACTGCCCGCTGCCGGGCCTACCGTCGCGTCTGCCTCACCCGGGACGAACCCATGCCCCAGCAGCCCGCCGCCGGCAGTGCTTCCGGCGGCAAACAGCCAGACCTCGTCACCCGGAGCTGCCGGTGCCGGCAGGTTCTGCGCCGGAGGGCAACGCCAGGAGAATTCTCCGGTGGCAGCCACGGCGGCGACAGCCGGCCCGTAGCCGCCCGCCCAGGCATCCGGCCTGCCGGTATCCCAGACCAGCAGGACCGAACGCACCGTTAGCGCGGCTGGTAGGTCAGGCAGTCGGCCATTTCCGCGCCCGGCCCCACCCGTACGTCATGTGCATCACACATCAGGTGATTGTTGAACGCGCACTCATTGCGCTGGCAGGCGCCCACCTGGGCCAGGACCTTTGGCAGCCCGCCGGTTGCCGAGGTATCGATGAAGGTGGAGCAACTGGCATGGTCACGTGTCCCGCCCACGGTGATCGCGTAGGCGGTGCACCCGTCGTGGTTGAAGTCGCAGTTCGAAACGGCGCAGTCCTGCACATGGGCAACATGATCGGTCATGATTCCTCCAGCGGGTATCCGGTGTGGCGGGGTATCTTTCCGTGCCTGGCTTTCGAACGTACCACCGTGGCAGCTGAATAATTAGGGCGAATTTGCTGCACCTATTTCCCGTCGGAGCCCTGGCCGGCCGGGGAGTGCATACCGGCGTCGTTTTGTTGTGCGGCGCCGGGGTTGGGTAGAACGGGAGTATGACCGCAACGCAGGCCGCACAGGTGGCCCACAGCATCCGCAGCAGAGCCGAAGCGGAGGGTCTGGTCCTGGATGATGCCCAGCTGGCGGTATTGCCGGCGCTATCCGCAGCCGCTGCCGCAGCTCTCTCCCCGGACCCGGCACCGGGTTCTGCATCGCTGTACCTGTGGGGTCCTCCCGGACGGGGTAAAACCTGGCTGCTGAACGCCCTGTATGACGGTGTTGATGTTCCGGAGAAGCGGCGCCTGCATTTCCATGATTTCTTTCGTGAACTCCATGAGCGGGTTTTCCAGGGTTACGGTGCTCCCGGCTACCGGAAGGACTCGGCCTTTGCCGCAGCCCTGGAGCAGATGCTGGGGTCGGTGCGGCTGCTGTGTTTTGATGAATTCCACGTCAACGACCCAGCGGATGCCGCATTCATCACCCGGATGCTGCGTACCGTCCTGGACCGCGGGATAGTCCTGGCAGCTACCTCAAACTACGCTCCCCAGGAGTTATTGCCGGATCCGATGTTCCACCATCTGTTTGAACCGGGCATCGCCATGATCACCGATCAGCTGCAGGTCCTGGCATTGGACGGGAACGTGGATTACCGCGACAGGCCGCGGGACGGGGCCAAGGCCGGGTTCGCCGCCGGGCACCACCTGCGCCAAGCTAACCCGGAGTCCCTCGCCTGGGCAGGACTGGTGCCGCCCGCCCACGGAGAGTCGGTGACGCTCACCCCCGGCAGCCGGGCGCTGCGGGCCCTGCGCGCTGCGTCCGGGCAGCTGTGGTTCGACTTCGAGGATCTCTGCCACGCACAGTCGGCCACCTCTGACTATCTGCAGCTCTCGCGGACCTACCCGCACTGGGTGATTTCCTCCGTGCCATCCACCGCGGGCTCGAACCCGTACGGCTGGCAGCGGTTCGGGAACGTAGTGGACGTGCTTTACGACGGCGGCTGCCGGTTGGACGTTATCGGGCTGCCGGATTATTCCGGCGTCTTTCCCGGAACGGCGCACCCCACTGACCTGGCCAGGATCAGAAGCAGGTTCGGGATGCTGCAGCGGAAGCCCACCGACGCGGACTAGGCCTCGGTCTCTGCTGTTTGGCTGGCCTCAGTGAGCTTCTGCCGGGCCTTTTCCGCAGCCCGGCGTGCCGCCCGGGCCGTACGCCGGGCGTTGTCCCGAACGCGTTCGAGCCTGCCGGATTGCCGGTCCACGGAAGCGACCTCCCGCTCCAGGGTCCGGATACGTTCGCGGAGCTCATCAATCTCATCGGTAAGGTCATCCCGCCGGGCGGCGGTTTCCTCGACGTCCCGCTGGGCCGCGTCCAGGGCGTCCTGCGCTTCCTGCTCCCCGGCCTCCGCTTCCTCGAGATGCTGCCGGGCTTTTTCCACGGCACGCTCGGCCGCGGCCCGACGCCGCCGCGCCG
>NZ_JBNHFW010000028.1:0-45417 GCF_059090685.1 Arthrobacter sp. Y3225209 | reverse complement strand
GGGGGCAACGCCGGAGGGCACGGCGGGGGCAACGCCGGAGGGCACGGCGGGGGCAACGCCGGAGGGCACGGCGGGGGCAACGGCTGGGGTCGAGACATCGATTATGTAGCCTTCGGGGATTCCTATGCCTCCGGGTTCGGTGGCGGTCCGCTGCTGGACGCCTGCGGGCGAACCGCACAGGGCTACCCCGCCCTGCTGGACGCCTTGAACCGGGTGGATCTGGAGACCGACGCCACCTGCGCCGGCGCCACTGCCCTGACTACCCCGCCGGATGCGCCGGCGGATCTCCCGGAGCAGATCAGCGACGCCGCAGCCCGGGGCACGCTCAACGCCCGGACCGACGTCGTGACGGTAACCATCGGCGGGAACGACATCCGTTTCGGCACGGTGGTGGCCGCGTGCATCGGCCAGCAGCTGCCGGCCACGTGTGCACCCGCCCTGGAACAGGCGAATACCTATGCATCGACGGTCCTTGCGCCCCAGCTGGCGGCCCAGTTCGCACGGATCGCGGAGCTGGCACCACGGGCAACCCTGGTGGTCACGGGATACCCCTACCTCTTCGAAGCGGGCACATCAGGACCGCTGAGCGCAGAGGCACAGACGCTGTTTAATGCCGGCACCGATGACCTGAACGCAGTGATTGCAGGGCAGGTTCCGGAAAGCGGCGTCTTTGTGGACGTGGTGGACGAGTTTGCCGGGCACGGCGTGGGAGCAGCGGATTCCTGGATCCGGCTCGAAGGCGGCCAGTTCGACCTTCACCCCAACGAAACGGGTTACCGGGAGGGTTATCTGGCAGCGATCCTCGCGGACGCCGGCAGCGAGTTCTCCGCCCCGGGATGCCGCGGCCGGCACTGAACCTGCGGACGGCCTGCCATCCTGCCCGTAGGAGGCAGGAGGCAGGGACACCGGTCAGGCGCCGTCGCCCTCCGGACCGGAAATAACCTCGCGCAGGAAGGCCACATGAGAGTCAAAGGCCGCCCTGCCTTTGACCGTCAGCTCCGCCCAGGTGTGGGTCCGTCCGGCCAGCCCGGGCCCCTTGCTCAGCTTGACGTACCCCGCCTGTTCGAGTTGCTTCAGGTGTTTACTCAGCGTGGGATCGCTAACTTCGAGGGTGTCGCGGAGCAGCGCAAATTCGGTGCTTCCCAGGCGTGAGAGCAGTCCGCAGACCCGCAGCCGGACCGGGCCGTGCACCACCTCGTCAAAACGTGCCGCCGGCATCAGGGCTGCCCGTGGATGGACCGGACCAGGGCCCGCTCCATCCGGAGTCCGAGCACCAGCGTGGCTGCGAAGGTCAGCAGGGCTGCCGCGAAGAGGAGGGCCATGGAGCCTCCTGACTTGGAGACAACCATGCCGATCCCCACTGCGAGCGCAGCACAGCCAATGAATGTCAGGGCGACGCGCACGGACGCAGGGTAAGCCCACGGATCAGCCCGGGTTCCGGTGATCAGCGGACGCAGCATCCCCAGCAAAACCAGGGCAACTGCGGAAAGGGCGAACCCTGCCGATTCCCAGCGCCCCAGGCCGAAGGAGAGCACAAAGCCCGATATGCAGCAGGACTGGAGCAACACGTACCAGAACGGAGCTCCGGTGGACCCGCTGACTGCCGCCCCGTCGGCGTCCAGCGCCTCGAGGTGGTGTTTTGCGGTCTCCGGGGTGACGTCTCGACTTTCCATATCGGCAACTCTAGACTTTCCGATCCGGAAAGTATAGGGCCCCGGCGGAATCCGCCAATCCCTCTCCCCGTCAGGCCCCGAGCACCTCTGCCAGATCAAACTTCACCGGCTCCTCCAATTGGTCGTACGTACAGGATTCCGGTGTGCGGTCGGGCCGCCAGCGGACAAACCGGGCCACGTGGCGGAACCGTTCACCCTCCATGTGGTCATACTTCACTTCCACCACCCGCTCGGGGCGCAGCGGAACAAAGGAGAGATCCTTCTTTCCGCTCCACCGGCTGCCTTCGGAGTTCCGCGGCGTGCGGGTGCCACCCTCCTGCTCCTGTGCGGCCCAGGGATGGCCGTCCTCCTCAGCGACCAGGGGCTGCAGTTCCTCGAAGAGCTCCCGGCGCCGGTCCATGGAAAAGGCCCCTGCCACGCCCACGTTGGTGAGCACGCCGTCGTCGTTGTATATCCCCAGCAGCAGTGAACCGATCAGGTCCGGGCCGGATTTGTGTACCCGGTAGCCGGCGAGCACGCAGTCGGCTGTGCGTTCGTGCTTGAGCTTGGCCATGGTGCGCTTGTTCGGCGCGTAGGGCCCGTCCAGCGGTTTGGCCACCACCCCGTCCAGCCCCGCACCTTCGAAGCGCTCGAACCAGTCCCGGGCCAGCGCCGGATCGTCCGTAGCCGCTGTCACGGACAGCGGAGCCTTTGCTGCCTTGAGCGCCTGTACGAGTGCCTCGCGCCGTTCGGCGAACGGCTTGTCCGTGTAGTCGGTATCCCCCAGGGACAGCAGATCGAACGCCACGAACCGGGCCGGCGTTTCTTCCGCGAGCAGTTTCACCCGGCTGGCCGCAGGATGAATACGCTGCTGCAGCAGTTCAAAGTCCAGCCGTTTGCCGTCCGGTGCCACCATGACAATTTCGCCGTCCACCACGCAGCGCTCCGGGAGGTTGGCCTTAAGGGCTTCCACGAGTTCGGGGAAATAGCGCGTCATGGGCTTTTCGTTCCGGGACCCGATTTCGACGTCGTCCCCGTCCCGGAAAATGATGGAACGGAACCCGTCCCACTTGGGCTCGTAAAGATAGTCCCCCTCAGGGAGGGAACTGACCGCTTTGGCCAGCATGGGCGCAATGGGAGGCATCACCGGAAGTTGCATGAGCCCATTCTTATCCGAGCGGAGCCCGTTCCCCCAGCCCTGCGAGGAAGGCGGTAAGTAAATCCCTGCCCTGCTCCCAGTAGCCGACGCCGCTTTTCTCATTGATGTGGGCCAGCTCCCCCGCGCAGATCACGGGAACCCGCCATGCCGCGGCCATCGCTTCTGCTGCCGGCAACGCACAGTACGGATCACTTTCGCTGGCCACGAGCAGGGCCGGAACGGGCAACTCCTGCAGCCGCGGATTACGGAAGGTTCCGGCCGGTGCCGGGAAGGATGCGGCGGCAGGATCAGGCGGGCTGACGAGGAATACGCCGCGGGCGCCACCGGGATTTCGCAGCAGCCATTCCGCGGCAGCCAGGCAGCCCAGGCTGTGCGCCACGAGCACGGTCTCCCCGTGCTGCTCTCCGGCGGCCCGGTCCAGCGCCGCCATCCAGTCCTCCAGCTCCGGTTCATCCCACGACGACGGCGCGAAACGGCTGACGTTGGGCAGCTCCGCTTCCCAGCGGCTCTGCCACTGGTCGGGTGGTGAGCCGTTGTAACCCGGGACCATGGTGATGTGCACTGTGCCTGTTTCCTTACGGTGGTTTCGCGGCGCCCGGCCGCGGGTCTGGACGGCCGGGAATACCGCAGAGTGCTCCGGCGCTGTGGCTGATATGAAACGAATAGGGTTCCTGTCCTTCGGACACTACCGGAACGCACTGGGGTCCCGGACGCCCAGTGCCCGGGACGCAGTATTGCAGCAGATCGAGCTGGCGGTAGCCGCGGAGGAAATCGGCGTCGACGGCGCGTACATGCGGGTACATCACTTCGCGCCGCAGTTCTCCGCCCCGTTCCCCACGCTTGCCGCCATGGCGTCCCGGACCAGCAAAATCGAACTGGGCACCGGCGTGATCGACATGCGCTACATGAATCCGCTTTCGATGGCGGAAGATGCCGCCGTGGCGGACCTGATCAGCGGCGGACGGCTGCAGTTGGGCATCAGCCGGGGATCCCCCGAGCCTGCCCTGCGGGGCTATGAGTCCTTCGGTTACGTGCCGGGGCCGGACTCCACCGACGCGGACATGGCTCGCCAGCACACCGAGGTGTTCCGTGCCGCCATTGCCGGTGCCGGGGTGGCCCAGTCCGATCCGGCAATGACCGGGACAACCGCCCCCATGGCCATCGATCCTCTTTCTCCCGGTCTGCCTGAGCGCATCTGGTGGGGTTCGGGGACCCGCGCCACGGCCAAGTGGACCGGCGAGCAGGGCATGAACCTGATGAGTTCCACCCTGCTGACCGAAGACACCGGAGTTCCGTTCGACCAGCTGCAGGCCGAGCAGATCGAGGTCTACCGCAAGGCCTGGGCCGACGCCGGCCACCAGGGCACGCCGCGGGTCTCCGTGAGCCGCAGCGTCATCCCTCTGGTGACCGGGGAGGACCGGCATTACTTCGGTCTCCGCGCGCAGGCCGAGGGACGTGACCAGGTGGGCCACCTCGACGGGGGCCTCGCCCGGTTCGGCAAGAGCTACATCGGCGAACCCGACGTGATCGCTGCCGAACTGGCCGCTGACGCTGCCGTGCAGGCCGCAGACACCGTGCTCATCACCGTGCCCAACCAGCTCGGCGTGGACTACAACGCGCACCTGCTCGAAAGCATCGTCAAACTGGTGGCACCGGACGCCGGCTGGCGGTAACGGGGCGGTGTGAGGAACCGCTCCCCGCTCGGTAGGATCAAACGTATGGAGAGCGATCGCCACCCCGCAGATGAGGGGTGGGTGTTTGCCCCTGCACCGCCGGACACGCGTACCTATACGGGCCTTGGGACAATCACCGTCGACGGCGAGACGTTTGCAGTGCGCAGGCGTGACGAGGATGGAACGATTCTCTATGACTGGGTCTCGGGACCCAACAATGGTTATGGATTCAACGCCCTCGGCAGGCGTGAACCGCCCACGCATGAACAGCACGTGGCCGCTATTCGCGATTTCCTCTCGTCCATTGACCCCGCGACGGGGTACTTCCACGACCCGTAGGCTCAAGACTGCCAGCCGAATTGGTGATTGAGGCTAGTGCCTGACAGGCAAGTCAGGGTGCCATCGCCCAGACGCGATGCCGTGTGCCGGACGGGCCGGGTAAGGCGGCTTTAATAACTCTCGCGAGCTCTGCGAGCGGGAGTTTTCGTTGCCGCTGTCCCGGTCCGCCCGGCGCACCGCCGCCCGACGCCGCACGACCACACCAGACCCTGATAACGCGTGTCTGTCGAAATGTCGGTGCCCTCGGTTACAGTAGTTTCTAGCTTCACGAGATGTGGCCTCCGCCCGGTTCGCCGGGCATAAAAGCTCCGACTGGCCCCACACCAACCCCACTGTTCGGCGGGTGGTTCGGATGACGAAGCGGCCTGCTCCAACCGGTGCAGGCAAGGACAACCTGAAAAGGAACCCACTGTGAGCACGTCCAGTGTCAGCAACTCCGCTTCCAACAACTCCGGCTTCAACAACTCTTCCATCAGCAGCAGCTGCTCCGGTTTTGCGCCCGGCCACAACGTCCATTGGATCCACCGCCGCCGGCTCGAGGCGTGGGATCAGTGGTCCGACGTCGAGGTCGCAGCCGACCCGGAGCTTGACCTCATCCACCTCGTCATCGACGGAACGCAGCAGCTGATGTGGTTCCACAACGTGGGCGCCGTGGCCGCCGCCCTGGACGCCGCCGTCGACACACCACAGTGGTGCCAGCGATACTCCACACTGATGGTGCCCGGCGGTTTCGGCTCGGATGCCCGGAGCTCTTTTTTCTACTTGGCCCGGCCGGAGCGGGTGCTGCCCTGCATCGGGTCTCCGGTCCGGGCTCCCGAAACCGAGCGGATTGACGGCCAGGCGTGATTCCCGGCCGGTTAATATGCGGACTGTATCTGTCCGGATACCGATGACGGCCGTGCTGTTCGGGTTCTAGCCTCAATGCCATGACGAATATACAGATCTGCGTTGACTGCACCGATGCCCACCAACAGGCGGATTGGTGGGCCGAGACCCTGGGCTGGACGCTGGAGCCCGTGGACCAGGACTTCATTTCGTCCATGCTGGACCAGGGCTTGGCGAACCCGGAGGACGTTATCGAGCACAACGGTGTCCGGGTCTGGCGGGACGGCGCCGCCATCTGTCCTGCCGACGAGGTGGGCCGGAAGGACCGGTTGCGCGTCCTGTTTCAGCCGGTTCCCGAGCCCAAAACCGTCAAGGACCGCATTCACCTGGATGTCCGGCTTCAGGGTCAGGATAAGGACGCGGCCCGGGCCGCCTTGGAGGAACGCGGCGCGTCCTTCCTGACCGAAGCAAGCCAGGGACCGCACTCCTGGTACGTCATGGCGGATCCCGAGGGCAACGAGTTCTGCATCAGCTGACGGGGTTGCCGGGGACCGGCGGCGCAGGCCGCGGGCCCCCGGCCGCGTCAGTTAACCGTTCCGGTGTCTCCGCGCAACTCTCCGCGCAGCTGGGCAATCCGCAACCGGAGGAAAATGATCACGAGTACCAGGGCCCAGACCACAAGGACGGCCACTGCAACCACCAACAGGAAATACAAAATTACGAACACTGCGCCGATTCCTGAGCCTACTGACACGCCGATCCCCCGATTCTGTGTGCCGGCCCCGGGACGGGTCCGGTCCTGCCACCGATGCTAGGGCATGGCTTCCTGCGGGGCCGCATTTCCCGCGTCGAGATTACTGCTGCAGCAGTTCCGGCGGAATGGCGTAGATCAGCACCACGCTGAGCAGGTTCTTCGCAGCATGCACGCCGTAGGACAGCATGAAGTTGTTTCCTGCCCATACGTACAACCCGACCAGGACGGCACCAGTGGCCAGATAAGGCATCAGGACCGGCAGTGACAGGGATTCCTTACCCACAATGTGGATGGAGGCGAAGAGTAGGACCGACAGGATGCTGCACGCCCAGATGTTCCAGTAGCGGCTGAGTTTGCCGATGAGCAGGTGCCGGAAAATGTACTCCTCCACGAAGGGCGCCAGGATGACGACCAGCGGCACCACCAGCCAGGGAGACATTTCGGTAACCAGCCCCTGCACAGCCTCCTGGTTCACGGCGGTTTCGGCCTGGCCGGCGATGATCACGCCCACCATGGAAGCGATGATCGTGAGGATCACGCCAATCGGGATCAGGGCAGCGGTCAGCACCGGCCGGGTGGCAAGGACCCGGGTCTCGCGGGCAACATACCGCCGGGCGGCAATAAGGGCCAGAATTCCAGCCACCGCATAGAAACCCAGATTGATGACGTAGGCCGCCACCACCGGGTCCGGAATCAGCACCGAGAGCCCGGGAATGTTGATGGGCACAAAACTCAGCAACAGCAGGAACAGGACGTAAAAGCCCGCCGCGACGCCGTCGCTGCGGGTGAACCGGTAGGAAAGCCACGGGATTTGTGCCGCTGCCCGCCCCGACGGGCCGGTCCGGTATTCGTTAGCTGTCATCACCTCAGGATAAGAGGCCGTGCCGCCCCCGTGCAGCCCGTTCTTGGTTCAGCGCGCACGGCGGCCTTCAAAAACGCACCCGCTGCCTAGTTCAGCTCCGCGATCACCGGAGGCAGTGCCTCAAGCAGTTCCCGGGCCAGGAAACTCAACGGCCCGCGGGACGCCGAGAGCCGGTCCCCCGCCACGGCGTGCAGGTAGGTGCCCCAGCATGCCGCCTGTTCCGGCGTCGCCCCGCGGGCCAGGAAACCGCCTACCGCGCCAGCCAGGACATCCCCCGAACCGGAGGTCCCCAAACCGGGATTGCCAGCGGGTACTTCCCAGCTGGAACCGTCCGGTGCCGTGATGAGGTTCTGGGCCGTCACCACTGCCGAGTATTTCCTCGCCACCTTCAACGAGGCGTTCGCCATGTCCAAAGACTCTTCTTCAGTGTCCTCCTCCCCCAGCAGGTGCAGGATCTCGGTCCGGTTCGGCGTCAGCACCAGCCGGCCAACCAGCACCTTGGCCACCTCCGGCTGTCCGGGCAGGACCCCGAGCGCGTAGGCATCGAGCACCACCTGGGTCTTTTCCCCCAACAGGGGAACCACGGACACCAGCAGCGCCGCTGTCTGTTCAGCGTCCGCCAGGCCCGGCCCAATCACCACGGCAGCGGCCGAGTCCAGATCTGCTGCAAGGACCGCACCGGCAGCACCGCCGTCGATGTAGCCGCCGGACTCAGCGAGTCCCGCGACGCCGGCTTCAGGAACGGCGACGGCGACACTCACGGCAACGGACTCGGCCAGTCCCATGGTCAGCCGGCCGGCCCCGACGCGCAACGCAGCAAGGCCCGTCAGCATTGCGGCACCCGGAGTGCGGCGTTCCCCGCCGATCACCAGCACCGTTCCGCGTTCCTTTTTGCCGGCGGTGTCGGTGGAGAGCTGCCAGCCGCGGAGCAGGTCCGGGGTAACCAGGTCAGCGCGGGTGGATGTCATGTTCATCTCCTGCGTGTTCGGTGACGGGCGCTCCGCTGTCCTGCAGGTGCAGCACGCTGTTGAAGGTGTGGACCTCCCACGGTCCGGTGCCCGACGGGCGCACCAGGCGGGTGACGGAGCCGTTGCGCACGCTGTTGGCCGCGGCCGTATCCAGCAGCTCCTGCTCGGAGAACCGTTCGCAGATGTAGCGGATCAGCATGATCACCGCGTCGTGGCAGACCACGGCCACCCGCTTGCCGTCCTCTTCCTCGTCCAGGTCCCGGAAGACCGAACGCAGCCGCAGGGCAACGTCTGCCCAGGACTCCCCGCCCGGCGGCCGGTAAACGAACTTGCCCAGCCAGGCCCGGCGTTCGGCTTCCTCCGGGTAGCGGGTTGCGACGCCGGCGGAGGTGAGCAGGTCAAGGATGCCCAGTTCCCGGTCGCGAAGGCGTTCATCGATGCGCAGCGGCCCGGCGATGCCGGGCAGCCCGGCCAGTTCCGCGGTCTGCCGGGCCCGAAGGTAGGGCGAGCACCACACGGCGTCAGGACGTTCGTCGGCAGGCAACCCGGCGAACCAGCGGCCCACTGCTTCTGCCTGGGATTCCCCGTCCGCGCTGAGCGGGACGTCGGGGTCCCGCCATTCGATCTCGATGCGCTGGGCACCTTCTCGGCTCGCGCGGGTAGCAGCCACGTTGCCTGCGCTTTCACCGTGCCGGATCAGGATCAGTTCGGTTGCACCCATGCCGGTGACCTTACTCCCGCCTGCGCCGGCACGGGAGCGAAACGCGGTCCGCAGCAGGCCGCTCAGGTACGCGTCCGCTCATCCACCCGGCCGCCGTTGCGCACGGTAAAGGTCAGCAGGAACGCCACGGCGGCGAAGGCTGCCAGCAAAATCAGCCCCACAAAATAGCTTCGGTTCGCCGGGTCGTAGGTTGCGCCCATGACCAGCGGCGGAAAATATCCGCCCAGGCCGCCGGCCGCGGCAATGATCCCGCCGATGGTCCCCACGTCCTGTGCCGGTGCTGCGCGGCCGACCCAGGCGAATACCCCGCCGGTCCCCAGCCCCAGGAACAGTGCCATCAGGATGAATGCGGTGCCGTAGACCCGTTCCTCCTCGGGCCGCAGCGCCACGATCACGGCCAGCACCACGGTTCCGGCCAGGGAAGCGAGGGTGACCAGTTTCGGACCCACCTTGTCCGCGATGGTGCCGCCGATGGGCCGGGCGATAACGGCTGCCACCGCGAAGCCCGCGGTACGGGTACCGGCCGCCGTCGCGTCGTAGTCGTACACGTTGCCCAGGTACGTGGGCAGGTAGTTGGAGAAGGCCACGAACGCGCCGAACACCACCCCGTACAAAAAGCACAACTGCCAGGTCACGCGCAGGGTGAAGGCATGGGTGATCTTGGGCAGCACCGGTTCGGTGGGCCGGGACCAGGCGGGCGATTCGCGCAGCACCAGCCAGCTCAGCACGGCCATGGCGGCCACGACGACGGCGATGGTGATGTGTGCGCCCATGTAGCCGACGGCATTGACCAGGCGCGGAGTGAAAAAGGCGGAGACGGCGGTACCCACCATGCCGGCTCCGAAGACGCCGGTGGCGAAACCCTTGCGGCTGCGGTCATACCAGGCCGAGCAGAACGGGATGCCGATGGCGAACACTGTTCCCGCGATGCCCAGGAAAAAGGCGATAACCACCAGGAAGGGAAAGTTGCCCATCCCGCCCACGATGCCGGTGAGCAGAACCAGCGGAGCGGTGACGCCCAGGATGACCGTGAACATAATCCGGCCGCCGTACCGGTCCGTGAGGGCGCCTACCGGAATGCGCGCCACCGAGCCCACGAGGATGGGCATGGCCACCAGAATCGAGGTCTGCCCGGCACCCAGGTCCATGTCCGCCGCATACCGGCTGGACAGCGGGCCGATCACCGTCCAGGCCCAGAAGCCGACGGTGGAGGCGATGGTGGCCACGATCAGGTTTCGCAGCTGGCCTGATTTCAGGTCCGGAGTTGGTGCCGGGGTAACCGGAGATGCCGGCATGGTGTCCTCGCTTCTGAGAAGGTACCGTCAGGGAATCATTTCGGAGGCACCCCGGGCCGGTCCCGGTCCGGGGTTCCGACCGGGTCCCAGCCCCGCCGCGGCGTTCCCACACCCGGAGCCGGCCGCTTTCCGCGCGAGCGGTACACGATGTAGGGGCGGAACAGGTACTGCAGCGGTGCGGTGAAGGCATGCACGAGCCGGGTGAACGGCCAGAGGGCAAAGAGCACCAAACCCGTCAGCGTGTGGATCTTGAAGGACATGGAGGCTGCCGTCATGCCCACGAGGTCCGGCTGGAAGATGAAGATGGAGCGGAACCACGGTGAGACCGTGTCCCGGTAGTTCACGATCTTCGTGTCGAAGACGGAAAAGACCGTGGTCGCCAGCCCGGCGAGGATGGCGGCCAGCAGGAAAATGTACATCACCTTGTCGTTCCGGGTGGTGGCCATAAACACGGGACCGGTGGTGCGGCGCCGGTAGATCAGCAGCACGATCCCCACCAGGGTGGCTACCCCGGCGATGCTGCCAACGCTGAGGGCAAAGAAATGGTACGTGTCCTCGTTTACCCCTGCGGCATCCATCCAGGTCTTGGGGATCACCAGACCCACGAAGTGGCCCACAATCACGGCCAGGATGCCGAAATGGAACAGCGGCGAGGCAATGCGCAGCAGCCGGGACTCGTACAGCTGCGAAGAGCGGGTGGTCCAGCCGAACTGGTCATACCGGTAGCGCCAAATGGAGCCGAGGATCAGGATGGCCAGCACCAGGTAGGGCAGCACGCCCCACAGCATCACGTCATCCAGCCCTACCTGCACATTCCCGGGGGGCGGCACATCCAGCGGCAGGCTCATCATGGGCTGTTCCTTTCACTCACCGGCAGCAGCCGCGAACTGTAGGGCTCCAGGCCAACCGTCTCAGTGGGCGGCCCGTACCCGGCCGTCCGCATCACCTCGGCCCTGTCCTCCGGAGATACCCCGGGCAGCGTGGTGCAGAGCAGGGTCAGCACCCCTTCATAGGGCAGCCCGTCATCCCGCAGGGCCAGGCGCAGCAGTTCCACGGAGGGCCGGTAACGCTGCAGCAGTTCGTAGCCGTCCTCCGGAGACACCTTGGCGGCGAATTCGAGCACCAGCGGCAGGTAGTCCGGCAGTTCGCTTCCCTCCGGCAGCGCGCCGTGGGAGCGGTAGACCTCCTTGAAGGCGGCCAGGGCCTCCCCACGCCGGCGGGTATCGCCGTCGGTCCAGTAGGTCAGGTGCAGGCTGTGCCGCTTGGAAAGATCAAACTCCTGCACGTAGCTTGCCTGCACCTCGCGCAGCGGTGTGTCGGTGAACCAGCTGAACAGGTCCTCCAGCTCGGAACCGGTGGCCCCGGCTTCGGCGAGCGCGGACCGCAGGGCAGGCAGAGCGTCCATCAGTGCCCGGTCCGGGTACTCGAGCAGCAGCGCCGCCGCCTGCCGGATGACCCGGCTGCGCGCAGGATGGGCGTCCGCGTAAGGTTCCGGGGCCACTGTGCCCTTGCCCGGTTTGCCCAGCAGTTTCTCGAGCAGGCTCACTGCCGTACCCCCGGCCCGGAGGACGGGGGTTCCCCGCCGTCGCTGTTCCCTGTCGCGGGAGCCGGTCCGTCACCGGCGGCCTGGTCATATCCGGCACCCTTATCCGCACCGGCATCGGCGTCCGCAGCACCGCGGTTGTTGTTCCGCGGAAACAGGCCCTTGGGTGATCCCCGTCCGTCCCAGTTCAGCAGGTTGACCCGTCCGCCCAGATCGCCGTTCCCTGTCGGGTCGTCTCCGCGCTGCCGGGCCTGCAGTGCCTCGAAGTTTTCCACCGCCACGGGGGTGGGACGGCCGGAGGCCTCACCGAAGACGCCGGTCTGGCCCATCCCGGGCCCGCCTTCCACATCCAGGGAACAGCCGATTTCCTCCAGGTTGTGGGCGTCCTCCAGGTGCGCGCTGGGGATCACGTACCGCTCTTCGTATTTGGCCACGGCCATCAGCCGGTACATCGCCACGATCTGCTCTCCGGACATGCCGACGTCGGCGGCGATCTTTTCATCCGGTGCGTCACCGAGGGTGATGTCGCGCATGTAGGCGCGCATGGCCGCGAGCTTGCGCAGCACCCCGGTGACCAGGTCCGTGTCCCCGGCGGTGAACAGTTCGGCCAGATACTCCACCGGAATCCGCAGCGCCTCGATGGCGCCGAAGAGGTTGTCCGCACTCTCGCCGTCGTGCCCCTGTTCGTTCAGTACGTCCACAATCGGGGACAGCGGCGGGACGTACCAAACCATGGGCATGGTCCGGTATTCCGGGTGCAGCGGCAGCGCCACCCTAAAGGTTTTGGCCATCGCGTAGACCGGCGAGCGCCGGGCCGCGTCCAGCCAGTCCTCCGGAATGCCTTCGGCCCGGGCGCCGGCAATGACTTCCGGATCATTGGGGTCCATCATCAGGTCCAGCTGGGCCTCGTACAGGTCCTGCACGTTCGGTGTGGAGGCGGCCTCGGTGACGCGGTCGGCGTCGTACAGGAAAATCCCGATGTACCGCAGCCGTCCCACGCAGGTCTCGGCGCAGACGGTGGGAAGGCCCACCTCGATGCGGGGATAACAGAAGGTGCACTTCTCCGCCTTGCCGGAGCGGTGGTTGAAGTACATCTTTTTGTACGGGCACCCGGTGATGCACTGTCGCCAGCCGCGGCAGCGGTCCTGGTCCACCAGCACAATGCCGTCCTCTTCGCGCTTGTAGATGGCGCCGGAGGGGCAGGAGGCCATGCAGGAGGGGTTCAGGCAGTGCTCGCAGATCCGGGGCAGGTAGAACATAAAGGTGTTGTCGAAGTCCGCTTTGACCTTCTCTTCGGCCTCGCTGCGCAGCTTCTGGAGCACGGGATCCTGCTGCTCGGTGTTTTTCGAACCGCCCAGGTCATCGTCCCAGTTCGCGGACCATTCAATGTTCATGTTTTCGCCGGTGATCAGGGACTTGGGCCGGGCCACGGGGAAGTCCTTGCCTGCGGGCGCGTTGATCAGGTTTTCGTAGTCGTAGGTCCACGGCTCGTAGTAGTCATTCAGTTCGGGCTGGACCGGGCTGGCGAAAATGCCGAAGAGTTTGGCGAGCCGGCCGCCGGCCTTCAGCTTCAGCTTCCCGCGGCTGTTCAGTTCCCAGCCGCCCTTCCATTTCTCCTGGTCCTCATACCGCCGCGGGTAGCCCTGCCCGGGGCGGGTCTCCACGTTGTTGAACCACACGTATTCGGTGCCGGCCCGGTTGGTCCAGGCCTGTTTGCACGTCACTGAACAGGTATGGCAGCCAATGCACTTATCCAGTGCCATCACCATTGCCGTCTGCGCCATGATTCGCATCAGTACGCCACCTCCTGGGAACGCTTCCGGACGACGGAGACAATGTCGCGCTGGTTGCCTGTGGGGCCGAGGTAGTTAAAGGCCCAGGACAGCTGCGCATAACCGCCGATCATGTGTGTGGGTTTAACCAGGATCCGGGTCACCGAATTGTGGATGCCCCCGCGCCGGCCGGTGGCTTCGGACTTGGGCACGTCAATGATGCGTTCCTGCGCGTGGTAGACGTACAGCACCCCGGCAGGCATCCGGCTGCTGACGATCGCCCGGCCCACCAGCACCCCGTTGGTGGACACACACTCCACCCACTCGTTGTCCGACACTTCGATCAGCGCGGCGTCCTGCGGGCTGATCCAGACCGAGGTCCCGCCGCGGGAGAGGGAGAGCATCAGCAGGTTGTCCTGGTACTCCGAATGGATGGACCACTTGTTGTGCGGGGTCAGGTACCGCACGGCAACGGACAGCTCGCCGCGGGTCCCCAGCTGCGGTTCGCCGAACAGGCGGTGCATATCCAGTGGCGGCCGGTACACCGGCAGCGCCTCACCCATGTCCAGGATCCAGTCATGGTCCAGGAAGAAGTGCATCCGACCGGTCAGGGTATGGAACGGTTTGAGCCGTTCGATGTTGATGGTGAACGGCGCGTACCGCCGCCCGCCGGTCTCGGACCCGGACCACTCCGGGGAGGTAATGACGGGTGTGGGCCGGTCCTGGGTGTCGCGGAAGGTGATCTGCCGGTCCTCCGCACCTTCGGCCAGATCCGCCAGCGGGACCCCGGTCCGCTTTTCCAGGGTTTTAAAGCCCTGCACGGCCAGCTCCCCGTTGGTGGTGCCCGAGAGCAGCAGGATGGCTTCGGCCATCCGGGCATCCGTGTCCACGGCCGGCCGCCCGGCCGCGGCCCCCCGGTCAAAAACGCCGTGCTTGCGCGCCAGCTGGACCAGCGGACGGGACACATCGTAGGTGACGTATTTCGTGGTGAGGCCCAGCTTGTCCGCCAACGGTCCGATGGCCACGAACTTTTCACCGATCGCCGTGTAGTCCCGTTCCACCACCGCCAGGGAGGGCAGGTTCTTCCCCGGGACAGCGGGAATATCCGTGCCCTTCCAGTCCGGGGCGTGGCCGCCGGGCTGGGCGATCTCTCCGGGGGTGTCATGGGTCAGCGCCGTGGCCACCATGTCCTTGCGCACGCCCAGGTGCGTCAACGCCTGGCGGGAGAACTCCTCGGCGAGCAGCCGGAACAGATCGTAATCCGTCTTGGCTTCCCAGGGCGGGGCGATGGCCGGCGTGAAGGCATGCACGTAGGGGTGCATGTCGGTGGAGGACAGGTCGTACTTCTCGTACCAGGTGGCGGCCGGGAACACGACGTCGGAAAGCAGCGTGGAACTGGTCATCCGGAAATCCGCGGAGACCAGCAGGTCGAGCTTGCCCTGCGGTGCTTCCTCGCGCCACACCACGTCTTTGGGACGGGCTTCGGCGTGGTCCTTGCCCATCACGTTGTTCAGGGTGCCCAGCAGGTGCTTCTGGAAGTACTCCTCCCCCTTGGCCGAGGAGCCCAGGAGGTTCGAGCGCCACAGGATCAGGGTCCGCGGCCAGTTCTCCGGGGCATCCACATCCTCCACGGCGAAACGCAGCTTCTCCTCCTTCAGCTGCCGTGCCACCCAGGCGGCCTCCGTGTCCGCCTCCCCGCGGGCCACGGCCGCCGCGGCGTCATCGGCCACGTCCAGGGAATTGCGCGCATCGAACTGCGGGAAAAACGGCATCCAGCCCATCCGGGTGGACTTAGCAACCACATCGGCGGTGTGCATGCCGCGCAGGTGGCCGGTCGCCAGCGGGGACTGCATGGCGTCGGAGGAATACCCATCGGAGCGGAACTGGTCCGTGTGCATGTACCAGAATGCCGTGCCGATCATGAACCGGGGCGGCCGGTTCCAGTCCCCGGCGGAGGCCATGGCTGCCCAGCCGGTAATGGGCCGGCACTTCTCCTGGCCGACGTAGTGCGCCCAGCCGCCGCCGTTGCGGCCCTGGCAGCCGGTGAGCATCAGCATGGCCAGAATGGCACGGTAGGTCACATCGCCGTGGTACCACTGGCAGATACCGGCGCCGAGGATGATCATGGACCGGCCCTTGGATTTTTCCGCGTTGGCGGCGAAATCCCGGGCCGTGCGGATGACGGCTTCCGGGCTGACGTTGGTGATTTCATGCTGCCATGCCGGGGTGTAGGGACTGGCGGCGTCGTCATACCCGGCCGCCCACTGTCCGGGCAGCCCGTCCCGGCCCACCCCGTACTGGGCCAGCATCAGGTCAAAGACGGTGGTGACCGTCCGCCCGGCTACCTCCATCACCGGCACGCCGCGCTGCACTACCGTTCCGACCCCGGACGGGTCGGTGAAGGCGGGCAGGTCCACCCGGCTGACCTTTTGGCTGTAGGAGGAGGCATCGGCTATCGACAGGGCGGGCACCACGCCCTGCAGGTCCAGGTTCCATTTCCCGGCGTCGGCCTCGTTGTACCGGAAGCCCACGGAACCGTTGGGCACCACCGGGGTGCCGGCGTCGCGGTCCAGCAGCACCGTCTTGAAGGCGGCGTCCGCGGCTTTGGCCTCGCTCCGCCCCAGCTCCGCGGCGGTGAGGAACTTGCCCGGAACCACGGTTCCGTCAGGGCCCTGCTCCAGTGCGACGAGGAACGGCAGATCGGTGTACTGCACCACGTAGTCCTCGAAGAACGGCACCCGCCGGTCCACGAAGTTCTCCTTCAGGATCACGTGGCCCATTGCCATCGCGAGCGCGGCGTCGGAGCCGGCCGCGGCGGGGAGCCATTCATCGGCGAACTTGGTGTTGTCCGCATAGTCCGGGCTGACCGAGACCACCTTGGTGCCGCGGTAGCGCCCTTCCACCATCCAGTGCGCGTCCGGAGTGCGGGTGACCGGGATATTGGAACCCCACATCATCAGATAGGTGGCGTCCCACCAGTCCCCGGATTCGGGTACGTCGGTCTGGTCCCCGAAGACCTGCGGGCTGGCCACCGGCAGGTCCGCGTACCAGTCATAAAAGCTGTTCATCACCCCGCCGATGAGGTTGATGAACCTGGCACCGGCCGCGTGCGAGACCATGGACATGGCCGGGATGGGTGAGAACCCGGTGCAGCGGTCCGGGCCGAAGTTCTTCACCGTGGCGACGTGTGCGGCCGCAGTCATCTCCAGTGCCTCGGCCCAGCTGGAGCGCACCAGTCCGCCCTTGCCCCGTGCCTGCTGGTAGGTGCGCCGGCTCTGCGGATCATTCACAATCTCTTCCCACGCCAGCACCGGGTCCCCGGTTCGTTCCCTGGCCGCACGGTACATTTCCAGCAGCACCCCGCGGATATAGGGGAACCGGACCCGGGTGGGCGAATAGGTGTACCAGGAGAACGCCGCGCCGCGCGGGCAGCCGCGCGGCTCGTACTCGGGCCGGTCCGGTCCCACGCTCGGGTAGTCCGTCTCCTGCGCCTCCCAGGTGATGATCCCGTCCTTGACGTACACCTTCCAGGAGCAGGATCCCGTGCAGTTCACGCCGTGGGTGGAGCGCACCACCTTGTCGTGGCTCCACCGGTTCCGGTAGAAGGCGTCCCCCTGCCGGCCGCCTTCCCGGAACACGGCCCGTCCGTCAGCGGTCTCATCCCATCGGGTGAAGAACCGGCCGAGTTTGAGCATTGCGTCAGATGCGGGGCCATCGATCCCCGGAGCGGAGCCAGCCATAGGTACCAGCTTGGAACAGGGCGGCCCGCGCAAACAGGGGGAACCCGCATATCGCAGTCCCGACCCGGCAGTTTTTCGGACGGCGGCAGTGTCCGGCCGGTTTGGACCCGGGCGATAAACTCGATTTGTGAGCACAGAACTTCCAGCACAGGTGTCCGATATCTTCGACCCGCGGCAGTGGCGTCTCGTCTCCGGGTTCGAGGACCTGGCAGACATGACCTACCACCGCCAGGTGGAGCGCGACGCCGACGGCGCCGTCATACGTGACCTGCCGACCGTGCGGATCGCGTTCAACCGCCCCGAGGTGCGCAATGCTTTCCGTCCCGGCACCGTGGACGAGCTGTACCGGGCCATGGACCACGCCCGGATGACCCCCGACGTCGCCACCGTTCTGCTCACCGGCAACGGCCCCTCTCCCAAGGACGGCGGCCACTCCTTCTGCTCCGGCGGAGACCAGCGCATCCGCGGACGCGACGGCTACCGCTATGCCGAGGGCGAGACGAAGGAAACCATTGACCCCGCACGCGCCGGCCGGCTGCACATCCTGGAAGTCCAGCGGCTGATGCGCACCATGCCCAAGGTGGTCATCGCCGTTGTCAACGGCTGGGCAGCCGGCGGCGGGCACAGCCTGCACGTGGTCTCGGATCTGACCATCGCCTCCCGCCAGCACGGAAAATTCAAGCAGACCGACGCCACCGTGGGCAGTTTCGACGCCGGCTACGGCTCCGCGCTCCTGGCCCGGCAGATCGGCCAGAAGAAAGCACGTGAAATCTTCTTCCTGGCCCGCGAATACTCCGCCGAGGACATGGTGGCCATGGGCGCGGTCAATGAAGCGGTGGACCATGAAAACCTGGAAAAGGTGGCACTGGAATACGCGGCGGACATTGCCCGGCAGTCTCCGCAGGCCATCCGGATGCTGAAGTTCGCGTTCAACCTGGCCGACGACGGCCTGGCCGGACAGCAGGTCTTTGCCGGCGAGGCCACCCGGCTGGCGTACATGACGGATGAGGCGGTGGAAGGCAAAGAGGCGTTCCTGGCCAAACGGGAGCCGGACTGGTCCTCCTTCCCCTACTACTTCTAGGACCGCTTTGGAACTGCTCCCAGTCCTGATCTCCCCCGGATTCGATCCGGGTATGCTCCTTGCCCCGCTGGCCGATGCGCTGGCCGGCGAGGGGCCCGCCGTGGCACCGCACACGGATCCCGGCCAGACCTTCGACGGCGAACTGCCCAATGATGACATTGCGCTGGTGATCAGCACCTCCGGCTCCACCGGAACCCCGAAACAGACCATGCTCTCCACGGACGCACTGGCCGCGTCCTCGATGTCCACCGCCATGGCGCTGGAAGCCGACGGCCAGTGGCTGGCTGCGCTGCCGGTGAACTACATTGCCGGTGTCCAGGTCCTCATCCGGTCCCTCTATGCCGGCACGCAGCCGGTGTTTATGGACCTGTCCGTTCCGTTCAGCGCGGAGGTATTTACCCGGGCGGCCGAGGACATGACGGACCGCAACCGGTTTACCTCCCTGGTGCCCACCCAGCTGCACCGGCTGCTGCAGGACCCGGCACCGGAAACCCTCCGCGTGCTGCGCCGCTTCAACGCGATCCTGCTCGGCGGCGCCCCCGCGGGCGCTCCCCTGCTGGAGAAGGCGCGCAGCCACGGCCTGAACGTGGTGACCACCTACGGGATGAGCGAAACCTGCGGCGGCTGCGTCTACAACGGTGTTCCGCTGCCCGGCATCGACGTCATCCGGGAAGAGGGACGCCTGTGGATTGCAGGCGACGTGCTGGCCGACGGTTACATGGGCCGCCCCGAACTGACCCGGGACCGCTTCCGGTTCAATTCCGGACGCCGCTGGTTCCGCACCGATGACACCGGCACGGTGGATGATCAGGGCCGGGTTCATGTGTCCGGCCGGCTGGACGACGTCATCGTCAGCGGTGGCATCAAGATCTCGGCTCAGGCGGTTGCCGGGGCCGTGGAAACCGTGGCCGGCGTGGAACAGGCCTTTGTGCTGGGCCTCGACGACGCCGAGTGGGGCTCCCGGGTGGGCGCCGCCGTCGTCGGCAGCGTTGACCCGGAGCTGGTCCGCGAGGCCGTCCGCTCCCGGCTGGGAGCCGCGGCCGTGCCGAAGGTGGTCCTGCTGCTCGAATCCCTGCCGTTGCTGCCCAACGGCAAAGCGGACCGGATGACGCTGCTGCGGCTGCTTGCCGCGGCTAAACACTGAACCTGATTTCCCGTAACCGAAGAACTAAGGACTGAAACTGTGGCTACAGCCGCCCAATGGTTAGAAGGCGCCCGTCCCCGGACGCTGCCGATGGCAATAGCGCCTGTCATTATCGGCTCGGCTGCCGCCTACGACCTCGGAGCCTTCCATCCGGTCCGTGCCGCGCTGGCAGCCATTGTGGCCATCCTGCTGCAGGTGGGCGTGAACTACGCCAACGACTACTCCGACGGCATCCGCGGCACCGACGATAACCGGGTGGGCCCGCTGCGGCTGACCGGTTCCCGGCTGGCCACACCCAAGCAGGTCAAGTACGCGGCCTTCGTGTGCTTTGGCGCCGCGATGGTGGCCGGCTTCGCCCTGGTGATCCTGGCCTCGAGCTGGTACCTGATTCTGGTCGGCTTCGGCTGCGTGGCCGCCGCCTGGGGGTACACCGGCGGAAAGAACCCCTACGGCTACCTGGGCCTGGGCGATGTGTTTGTCTTCGTTTTCTTCGGCCTTGTCGCCACCCTCGGCACCACCTACACGCAGGCCCTGGAAATCAATACCGCTGCCGTGCTGGGAGCGGTGGGCACCGGGCTGATCGCCATGGCGCTGCTGATGGCCAACAACGTCCGGGACATTCCCACGGACCGTGAGGCTGGCAAGCGGACACTTGCCGTGCGGCTGGGCGATGGCCCCGCGCGGATCAGCTACGTGATGATGCTGGCCCTGGCCCTGCTGCTGCCGCTGCTGATCGCCGGCAGCTACCCGTGGATCCTGCTGGTGCTGCTACTGGTGCCGGCGTGCATCATGCCGTGCTGGCTGATGTTGACGGGCAAAAAGCGCGGAAGCCTGATCCCGGTCCTGAAGCAGACCGGGCTGATCAACCTGGGCTTCAGCGTGCTCTACGCTGCCGGGCTGGTCATCACCCGGCTCCTGGCCTAGCCGGGCCCGGCCGGCTCCCGGTCTGGCCGGACCGGCCGGCGGCGCGGCTTGCCTCCCGGCGGCGCTTTAGACGTCGCGGCGGCGGTCGTTGTCGATCTGCACATCGGGGTTACCGGCAACCAAACCGTCCTCGGCAGCTGAGTCATCCAGTTCGGCACGGTTGCGCTTGGGTGCCCGTTCCTCGGTGAAGCGGCGCTGAACGGTACGGGCCGCTTCGTCGCGCATGTTGCGGGCAAACAGGTAGGTAACGCACCAGGCCAGGACTGCAGCGGCCAGCGCCGAGACCAGGACGCCCAGTCCCATCCACAGGCAGATCACGAAGAAGACGGCCACCAAACCCAGGCGGAGTGCAGTAAATTTCCAGAAAGCCACGCCTCCATTCTAGGCGCACGCGGGTTCGGCCGGCTCCTTGGCGGCGCCGGAGCCTGCCGACGGGCCGCTCAACTACAATGGGCCTATGCCTCGTCTTGTGTTGTTCGGCGTCATCCTTGTCGCTGCTGTGATCATTTACGCCGTCATCGACTGCATCATGTCCCGCGCGAACGAGGTGCGGAGCATTTCGAAGGTCTCCTGGGTGCTTGCCATCATCCTGGTACCGGTGATCGGTGCTGCGCTGTGGTTCCTCTTCGGCCGGCCGTCCGGCGGTTCCGGCGGGTCCGGACCGCGGCAGCCCCGCCGTCCCTCAGCGCCCGACGACGATCCCGATTTCCTGCGTAACCTCGAAATCCGCCGCCGGCAGGAACAGAAGGAAGCCGAGCTCAAAGCCCGCGAGGCGGAGCTTCGGGCCCGCGAAGAACAACAGGACCGCCGAAGCGACGACGGCAAGCCCGGGGCCTAGGCTCCCCGCATTCGCGGCCGCCCGCCGCAGCAGGCATTCCTCCGCCATGAGCCCGCTGAAAAGGGCTTCCCCTCCAGGCGTAAAAAGGCCCGCCCCGGGATTCCGGGGCGGGCCTTTCCACTGGCGGGGTTAGACGCCGGCGTAGCTGTGCAGGCCGGAGAAGAACATGTTCACGATGGTGAAGTTAAAGACCACGCAGAGGTAACCGACAATCGAGAGCCAGGCGGCACGGGTACCGGTCCAGCCGCGGGTGGCGCGGGCGTGCAGGTAACCGGCGTAGACCACCCAGATCACGAAGGTCCAGACTTCCTTGGTGTCCCAGCCCCAGTAGCGTCCCCAGGCCTGTTCGGCCCAGATAGCGCCGGCCATGAGGGTGAAGGTCCACAGCACGAAGGAAACAGCGTTGATGCGGTAGGCCAGGTTCTCAAGGCTCTGGGCGGAGGGAACAATCCGCAGGAACGGCAGACGTTCCGGGCGTCCGGAGCGGATGCGGGTTTCCCGGTCAGCCTGCAGCAGCTGCAGCACCGACATGGCAAACGTGAGCGTAAACAGGGCCGAGGCAATCACGGCAACGGAAACGTGGATGATCAGCCAGTAGCTCTGCAGGGCCGGTACCAGGTGCGCCACCGGGGTGGGGAAGCCGATGGTGGCCGCCATCATCATGATCAGCACCAGACCGAGGACAAACGTGCCCAGGAAGCGCAGGTCGCGGCGGGTCAGCACCAGCAGGAACACTACGGTCACCACCAGCGCGCCCGTGGTGCAGAACTCGTACATGTTGCCCCAGGGCACGCGGTGGGCAGCCATGCCGCGGGTGATAACGCCCGCTGCGTGCACGGCGGCAGCCAGCACGGTCAGCGCCACGCCGACGCGGGCGGCGTTGCGGCGCGGACCGGTGTAGCCCATGCCGGCGTCGGCGGTCTGGGCTTCGCGCCCGCCGTCAGGGTCCCAGGACCGCGCGGAGCCGTTCTTCGGAGCGCCGGCCGGAACGGTTTCCCGCACCCGGGATTTGGTCTCCAGCCGGCTTTCGACCGCCTGAATGGTCTTGCTGCTCTTGGCCAGATCCCATGAAAAGGCCAGGAACGCGACCGTATAAGCGAATGCTGCCAGCAGCATAAACAGCTCGCTGTAACTCGCGAGGGTGTAATCGATGGATGGCATTACCGGTCCTTACCTGATTCTTCGGCGGTGCTGCGCTCCGCCGCTGCGTTTGCGGGTACGCTGACCCGCCCATCATTGTGTCCGTGCGTGTCCTGTTGTGCCAGCCACTTCTCCGAAAGCAGGCCCCGGATAGTGGACGCCTCGCTGGACAGGCGGGCATCCTCGCCGCGGGCCAGCAGGCCGTACTCGACCATCACGCGGCCGTCCGGATGCTGGCCGGCCCGGACCCAGACCCGCCGGCGGGCCAGGAACAGCGAGGCTGCCAGGCCGGAGAGGGACAGGACGGAGAAGATCAGTACACCGGTCTTGCCCGGATCGTGGTGGATGTCGAGGGCCGCGTAGCGCTTCAGCCCGTCAAAGGTGATTGACCCCTTGCCCTCCGGCAGTTCGTAGGTCTGGTTGGCGGCGAGCACAATGCCCCCGGCGTCCAGGTCACGGTTGTTCAGCGGGGTGAGGTCTTCGGTTTCCAGTACGTAGACGTTGGACGGCACGCCCTCATCCAGGCCAAGGTCCCCGTAGTAGGAGTTCAGGTTCAGCTGTGGGTTGATCGGATCCGGGTCCCCGGAGTAGCTGACCCCTGCCTCGTCGATCATGGCGGTGGGCAGGAAGAAGCCGACAAAGCCCAGCTGGTCCGGCTTGGCGTCGGGAGCCTTGATCACCGCCAGCGAGGTGTACACGCCGTCGGTGGGGACCGCGACGACCGGACCCTGCAGCGCCACGTTGCCCTCGCCGTCGCGCACCGTCACGGTGGGGGCGTAACCGTTGCCGACCAGGTACACGCGGGTGCCGCCCACCGTGAGGGGCGAGTTAACCTTGAGCAGCTCCTCGCGCGGTTCGGCGTCGGGGCTCTCCCTCACGGTCATGTAGGCGGAAAAGTCCAGCGGCTGGCCGTAGTGGGTCTCTGACTCGCGGTCGAATTCGACCTCGAACTTGTCCAGGGTGAGCGCGTACGGGCTCAGCTGGTTCTCGGTGAAGTTGGAGCCCGGTGTGAAGGTGTCATAACTGACCAGGGTGTTCACGAAGGACTCGCCTTCCACCACGATCTTCTGTCCGCTGTAGCCGAAGAGCCCGCCGATACCCACACAGGCCAGCACCCCAATCATGGAGGTATGGAAAACCAGGTTGCCCAGTTCCTTTGCGAACCCGCGCTCGGCGCCAACCGAGGGCCGGTCCGTGTCGGTCCCCCGGACATCCACGCGGTAGCCACGCTTGCGCAGGACCTTCGCGGCGTCGCGCACGGCGTCGGCCGGGGTCAGGGACGCGGACGCCGGAACGGTGAGGGTGCCGTACTCGGGCATCCGGGACAGTTTGCTGGGGGTGCGCGGCGGCTTGGAGCGCATGGCCTTGAAGTGCGCCTTGGCCCGCGGGATCACGCAGCCGATCAGGGAGATGAACAGCAGTAGGTAGATCGCGGAGAACCAGACCGAGGAGTACACATCAAAAAGCTGGAACCGGTCCAGCCACGGCCCGGTCTCGGGGTTGTCCTTGATGTACTGCGTGACCACCGACGGATCGGCGGGCCGCTGCGGAAACAGCGAACCGGGCACAGCCGCGACGGCGAGCAGCAGCAGCAGGAACAGCGCCGTCTTCATGCTGGTCAGCTGGTTCCAGGCCCACCGGAGCATGCCCAGCACGCCCAGCGCGGGCAGCGCCACGTCATCCCGGCCGGCCTTGGACGGGCGGGACGGGGATACGGGCTTTTTGGCTTTGTCAGTCACGTCATCCGGTTTCGGGGTCAAGGTGTTCTCATGCTTCGTCTGTTCTCACTGTTCATTCGCTCGTACATCAGATCGGCAGTGTCACGTTACCCAACCAACCTTGGAGCTGGTTGATCCACACGTTCCAGACGCCGCTGACCATCAGCACGCCCAAGGCAATCAGCATTCCGCCGCCGAAACGCTGCAGGGCGAGACGGTGCCGGCGGAAGACGCCCAGGGCACCCATTCCCCGCCGGAAGCCGACGGCCAGGAGCAGGAACGGCAGTCCCAGCCCGAGGCAGTAGACAAAAGTCAGCAGTGCACCCTTGGCGGCGCTGGCGTCACTGCCGGAGAAGGAGAGTAACTGTACAGCGGAGAGCGTCGGGCCGATGCACGGTGCCCATCCCAGCCCGAACGTGATTCCCAGCACCGGAGCGCCCCAGAGGCCTGCCGGCGGCTTGGCTTCGATCTTGCGGTCGCGCTGGAACCAGCTCATGCCGCCCATAAAGACAATGCCCAGCAGGATCACCACCACGCCAAGCGCCTGGGTGATCCATTCCTGTTCAGAACCCTTCAGCCAGGCCCCGAGCTGCCCGATGCCTGCACCGAGCGCCACGAACACCAGGGAAAACCCGAGCACAAACAGTCCGATGCCGGCGAACATCCGCCCCCGGCGCTGCTTCTGCAGATCCACCCCGGTCAGTCCGGTGACGTACCCCAGGTATCCCGGGACCAGGGGAAGGACGCAGGGTGAGAGAAAGGAAACCAGCCCGGCGAGGGCAGCTACGGGGATGGCCAGCAGCACGGAGCCGTTGAGTACGGTGTCCGCAAAGGCATTGGCGGTGGATTCCGCGGCCGGGTTCACCGCTGCTGTAAGAAAGGACACGTCCCTACGCTGCCAGCGCGTCGCTGATCAGGGCCTTCAGGGTGCCCTTGTCCGCCAGTCCGAGGATGCGCGCTGCGACACGGCCCTGCCGGTCCAGCACCAGGGTGGTGGGTACGGCCTGCGGCGGAACCACGTTGGCCATCGCAAGCAGCACGCCGCCGTCCTTGTCATAAAAACTGGGGTACGGAACGTTGAAGTTCCGTTCAAAGGCTTCGGCCGTGGCCTTTTCGTCGCGGATGTTCACGCCGTAGAAACGCGCGCCGTCGGGTTCGAAGGTGTTGTGCAGCTCCACCAGGTCGGGGGCTTCCTTGCGGCAGGGGGCGCAGGCGGCGTACCAGAAGTTGAGGACGACGACGGCGCCTGCCCAGTCCGCGGAGCTCACTTCGGTGCCGTCAAAAAGCGTGCCGGAAAGCTGCACTGCTTCGCCGCGGTCGGCGGGATCGTATTCCGTGACTGAGCCGTCACCGGCAATGTAGTTCTTGTTGTCTCCTGCATTGGCCTGTTCTGCCAGCGGATCATCCGAGGAGCAGCCGGCAGCAGCGGCGACAAACGGTACGCTGACGGCCAGTCCGGCACCGAGCCGAAGGAAGGAGCGGCGCCCGAGGGCCGCGTCAGGGCTCTGACTTTTCTTCAAGGATTTCCAGCTTTCATCGCGGCAGGGGGAAGCCACTTCTACAACGCGTAGTAATTCTATTATGCTCCCGGGACATTTGCTGCGCCGGGAAGGAGGTCGGCACTGGGCTCCGCGTAGCGGACGCCTACGAGTTCTGCGCCGTCAAAATCCAGTGTGGTGACCGAGGTCAGGGTGCATTCCCGCTGGCGCGGATCATGCCAGAGCTTTTTGCCTTCGGCGGCGAGCCGGGTCACCCAGATGGGCAGCTGGTGGCTGACCAGGACAGCCTCTGCGTTATCTCCGCCGAGCTCCACGGCACGCATCCGCGCGTCGTCGACGGCAGCCATCACCCGGGCCACCTGCTTGGCATAGGGCTCACCCCAGGACGGACGCATGGGATTGCGCAGCAGCGGCCAGTAGCGCGGGTTCCGAAGCCTGCTCTGAATGTTGGACATGCCTTCGAAGCGGTTCTCAGCTTCCAGAATGCGCTCGTCGGTGGCGATATCCAGCTTCAGCGCGGCGGCAATCGGAGCAGCTGTCTCCTGCGCACGGGTCAGGGGCGAGGCGACGAGATAAACCAGATTGGCGCCGTCGTTGCGCCGTTCATCAAAGTGTCCGGCCACGCGGTCCGCCATCCGGCGTCCCAGATCGGACAGGTGGAACTCGGGAAGGCGCCCGTAAAGGACCTTGTCCGGATTGAAGACTTCACCGTGGCGCACGAGATGTATGGATGAGCGGGACATGTGTCCCAGTTTCGCAGAGATAGCGCCAGCCGCTAAATTCCCCAAACCAGACTCCGGGATTCACTTGAACCTTTAACCAATCCATGCAACACTGTATGCAAATGCATGAAAATGCTGCGGGGGTCTTCTCCGCACCACACTGTCACAGAAGGAGCAATCACATGATCCCCAGCGGCCTCACCACCGGAACCTGGAATTTCGACGCCTCACACAGCGAAGTCGGCTTCACCGTCCGGCACGCCGGCATCAGCAAGGTCCGCGGCAAGTTCGACAAGGTTGAAGCAACCCTGACTGTGGGCGAAACCATCGCAGACACCACGGTCACCGCTGTGATCGCTGCCGATTCCTTCAACTCCAATGACGCCAACCGCGACGGCCACGTCAAGGGCGCCGACTTCTTCGACGTCGAGCAGTTCCCGGAACTCACCTTCACCGCCACCGGCATCGAAGGCTCCGGCGAAACCTACAAGGTCACCGGCGATCTGACCATCAAGGGCATCACCCGCACCGTGGTCCTGGATACCGAATTCAACGGCGTGGCCGTGGATCCCTTCGGCGCCACCCGCGCCGGCTTCTCCGCCAGCACCGTCATCAGCCGCAAGGACTTCGGCCTGACCTGGAACGCAGCGCTGGAGACCGGCGGCGTCCTCGTGGGCGACAAGGTCACCATCACCGTGGACGCCGCTTTCGTAGCCGCGTAGGCAGCACTCCCTCTTCAGCACAGCCCCCCGCCATCCGGCAGGGGGCTGTGCTGTTTCTTTTTGTGATGTCTTTTGGCACCCGGGCCGGGGATGAACTTCCCGCGGCCCCTGACCCTTGCCGGCCGGGCGCGCTAGGCTGGATATCTGGCTGCGGGGGTGCCCGGCCCCTGTGTGCCGACGGCACTTTCCCACCGGACCGCCTCTTCGATACCGACCAGCAGGCAGGTGGATATGAGTACACCAGAGAACAACCCTGATCCCGGGAACAATCCGCAGGGGCCGCCCGATCCCCGCCCGGGACCCGCGGGAGGCGCCGACGGTGCCGGAAACACTATTGGAAACCGGCCGGAGCCCCAATATGGCCAATACGCTTCAGGCCCCTACGGCTATCAGGCCGCCCAGCCATCCGGGTACGTCTCACCGTCTTTCCCCGCCAAGCCTGCAAAGGGTCCGGCGCCCCGCGAGGTGCTTATCGGGTCCTGGCTCATTTTGGCTGCCGGTGCCCTGAGCTTCATCAACAATGTCATTACCTCGTTCGACCTTCCGTCCTTGCTGACTCCCGAGGAGCAGCAGACCATCACGGACGGCGGAATGGATGGCCAGAGCGTCAATTCCTTTCTCGTCTCGTTTGGCATTGTGGTAGCCGTGATCGGCCTGGGCTTCTACATTCTGATCGGGCTGATGGTGCGGCGTGGAAAGAACTGGGCCCGCATCCTGGGAACCGTCTTTGCCGCCTTCTCCCTGATCAGCATCGTCACCACCGCCGGCACGTATTTCAGCTCCCCCCTGGGCTTCCTGGCGCTGCTCTCCAGCCTGCTGGGGATCGCCGGGATTGTGCTGCTCTATCTGCCCGCGTCAAGACCATACTTCCGTTCTGCACCGCCCTACCCGTACTGACGGTGCCGGTCGCCAAAACAACTCAAAAGGGCGATGGAGAGTTTTCACCTCCGCAGGCCCGGGAAGCAGCCCGGAGGGGTCACATGTCGGTTATGCCCGCGTAGCGTTATGTCCTCCCCCGGTGAGAGCCAAGTTCACCGGAGGGCGCCGTTCCGCTGTGAAGGATGACCATGGCCGCACTGCTTCCGAACCCTCAAGCACCCAACTCCCAGACGCCGGCGGAGGACACCCCACTCCCCCACGCGCCGCAGCAGCACGATCCTCCCGCTCTTCCCGCGCGCGACCGGGAAGGTGTCCTGGCCGTGAGGCGCCCGCTCCACCTTCGGACACCGGTAGATGGGGAAAAACGGCCTCCTGCCGCTCCGGAGCGGACTGAACCTGTACTGCCGGATTGGCCGGCCGGTGGACCACGCACTGCATTCCTCTGGTTTGGTGCAGGCCTGGGGGCCGCTTTCGTCTGGATCGGCGCGGGACTGCGCTCAGCCTTCGCCTGGTTCCGGACCGGGCTGCATGCGGCTTTTACCTGGGTTGGGGCCGGGCTGGGTAGTGCCTACGCGTGGTTCCGCGAGGGAGCGCGTGCTGCGTATCTGTGGGGCCGCGGCACCGCCCGGGCCGGGACGGCCCGGGTCCAGGCCGGTGCACGCACCACCGCCAACCACGTCCACGCCGGAGCCGTCCGCGTCCGGGACGGCGCCCACGCAGCCTCCGTCCGCACCTCCAACACCGCCCGTGCAGGAGCTGTCCGGGTCCAGGCCGGTGCCCACGCAGCCTCCGTCCGCACCTCCAACACTGCCCGCGCCGGAGCCGCTAAAGTCCAGGCCGGCGCACGCACCACCGTAAATCACGTCCACGCCGGAGGCGTCCGCGTCCGGGACGGCGCCCACGCAGCCTCCGTCCGCACCTCCAACACCGCCCGCGCCGGAGCCGCTAAAGTCCAGGCCGGCGCACGCACCACCGCCAACCACGTCCACGCCGGAGCCGTCCGTGTCCGGGACGGCGCCCACACAGCTGCCGTCCGCACCTCCAACACCGCCCGTGCAGGAGCTGTCCGGGTCCAGACCGGTGCACGCACCACCGCCAACCACGTCCACGCCGGGGCCATCCGCGTCCGTGCAGGTGCCCATACAGCTGCCGTACGCGCGTCCAACACTGCCCGCACCGGAGCCGCGCGGGTTCATGCCGGCGCCAGCGCGGCATCGACGCGGGTCGTTGCCGTGGCGCGCAGCCTGCAACGCAGGCTTCCGGCCCATACCGGCAACCCCGTTCCGGTCATAGTTGCCGCGTATGCCCTGATCGCCGGCGCGGGCATTATGAACCTGATGGCCACGCTGGCGGCCGTTGCACGGCTCCCGGGCAGTGACACCCTGCCGCCGTATCTAGGCCTGTTGGAGCGCTACGGCTTCAACGCATCCCTGTATGGCCGGATCCTTGCGGCCGTGGACGTCGCCTACGCAGTGGTGATTTTCGGGATTGCGATGCTGCTTGCCTCCTTGGTCCGGGACAAACGCCGGTGGGCGCGGGTGGCCTCCGCCGCGCTGGCCGCTGTCGCGCTTTTGTACTGCATCAACCTGGGCACGGGATGGCAGCTCGCCGCGGCGTGCCTCGCCGCGGCCGGGGCGGTGGCAACGTTCACAAAGGGAGCGGCACCCTGGTTCCGTCCGCGCAGCCTGCAGACAGGCAGCATACGCCGCAGCAGCTAGCGTGCCAGGCGGGCGCGGGCATCCGATGCGATCTCCGATACCTGGGCCCGCTGCGCGTGATAGGCGAGGATCTGCAGCTCCGTGGCCATGTCCACTTTGCGGATCTGGACATTCTTGGGAGCCTGAAGCACCACGGGAGCAAAACTGAGGATGCTGGTAATTCCTGAAGCAACCAACCGGTCACAGAGCTCCTGCGCAACCTCGGCAGGCACCGAAAGAACCGCCATATTCGCCTCGGTCTTCTCGAGCTCCGCTTCCAACGCGGAAACGGGCCGGATCTTCAGCCCGCCGACTTCCTGGCCAATCATCGTCTGATCCGCGTCGAACAGGGCCACCACCTCGAAACCCCGTGTGCCAAACCCGGGGTACCCGGCCAGGGCGCGGCCAAGGTTGCCGGCACCGACAATGGCCACCCGCCAGTTCAGGGTCAGCCCCAGAGCAGCGGATATCTGTCCGCTCAGGTAGGAGACGTCATATCCCACTCCTCGGGTTCCGTAGGAGCCCAGATAGGACAGATCCTTACGCAGCATCGGGGAATTCACGCCAGCTGCTTCGGCGAGTTCCTCCGAGGAAACCCGCTCAATGCCGTCGGTCAGCATCACGGACAGGGCCCGCAGGTAGATGGTGAGGCGGGCCAGGGAAGCCGGCGGAATATGCCTCTTTGACCCTGCCGTGCCGGCCGCTGGCCTGCCAGGGCCGGCTGCTACGGGCTGCAACCCGGCGGCTTCGCCGGAACGGGCGTCGTCAGGATCCATCACGCCTCCAGAAGGCGCCGCAGCCGCGTCTCGTCGATGGTCCAGAAATCACGTTGGATGCCGTCAATGAAGAGCACGGGAATCTCTTCGCCAAAGCGGGCGGCCAGTTCAGGCTCGTCATCCGCGCTGCGCTCCTGCCAGGCAACTCCCAGATCCTGCCCCACACGCTGAAGCACCAGCCGGGCATCTTCGCACAGGTGGCAGCCCGGCCTGGTCAGGAGGACAACTTCCGGTGCTGCGGATTCACTCATGAATCCAAAATAGCCCCAAAGTCCCGTTTTTCCGCGCTCGGGCCGCGTTTTGCGTAGACTCGGATTATGCCCCGATCCACTGCTGTCCGAGCCAACGGAACCACTGGCGCGGCAGGCAGACCGGGTGAGGCCGCCTTCTTCGACGTCGACAACACGCTCATGCGCGGAGCAAGCCTTTTCCACGTCGGCCGCAAGATGTACCAGCGCAAAGTCTTTACCCTCCGCGAAGCCGCGGGCTTCGCCCGGAAACAACTGCGCTTCATCCTGCAGGGCGAGAACCTGAAGGACGTCCATTCCGTTCGGGACGCCGCGCTGGCCTTCGCCGTCGGCCTGTCCTCGGAAGATGTCCGGACGCTCGGCGAAGAAGTCTATGACGAGATGATTGTCTCGAAGATCTGGCCCGGCACCCGTGCCCTGACCGAACAGCATATGAAGTCCGGCCGGCCGGTCTGGCTGGTCACCGGCACACCCGTGGAGGTTGCCTCCGTCATCGCTTCCCGGCTGAACCTCACCGGCGCCCTGGGCACGGTCAGCGAGGTCACCGACGGGCTGTATACCGGCCGCCTTGTGGGCGAGTTCCTGCACGGCCCGGCGAAGGCAGCCGGTGTCCGGGCCCTGGCAGAGAAGGAAGGGCTGGACCTGCAGAACTGCTGGGCCTACAGCGACTCCTATAACGACGTGCCGCTGCTGAGCCTGGTGGGCCATCCCGTAGCCATCAATCCGGACGCCCGGCTCCGCCGCCACGCCCGGGACCGCAACTGGCCCATCTATGACTTCCGTTCCGGCCGCCGTGCCGCGACCCTGGGCCTGAAATCGGCCACAGTCGCCGGAGCGGCCTACGGCCTGTGGCGCGGCCTGGGCTGGGTCCGTTCGCGCTAACCGTTCGGGTCTGGGCCTGCTCCCGTCCCGCGCTTAGCGGTGGCATCTCCGTGAGTGGTCCACCGACGGCGCGGGGCTTAAAAACCGGAGCCCGCCTATCCACAAGGGACTGACGGGCTCTTGCGCAGTTGCACGGATCCTGCGCGGGGCAGGGCCGGCAACTGACTGCGGTCGCTGAGAAGAAGTTATTACTTCTTATTGCGACGCTGGTGACGGGTCTTGCGAAGCAGTTTACGGTGCTTCTTCTTGGCCATACGCTTGCGGCGCTTCTTGATTACTGAACCCACAGAGTCCTCACAAACTATTAGGAGTCACCGGGATCCTCTCCCTGCAGCCGTGGGCGCAGGGGTTGGACACCGGCAGTTACTTGCGATTGAAAACGTTCCTTAACAGGGTACAGCTTCGTTGCTGCAGAAATTGACAGCGGGAGCCTGAGCGCCGGAACGGCGGGATACGTGCAGCGTCACGGCTAGGCCGTGTCTGACCGCCGGTCTATGACCGCGTCACGCAGCACCTTCTGGACTGCCGACTCCGGCACCCGGTAGGAGCGTCCGAAGCGGACAGCAGGCAGGTCACCGGAGTGGACCAGCCGATACACCGTCATCTTCGAAACACGCATGACGTCGGCGACTTCCGACACCGTCAGAAACCGCACATCCGAGAAGTTCCCCTCGTCTGCCATCTATTCCTGTTCCTTTGCTCATTAAGCTGCTGCCCGCAGCAGCGGCATTCGCGGAACGCCTGAGGCTGAGGGACATCTTTTGGGGAAACACTTCACCGGACTTCCGGCGACGTATGTCACAGATGTCCCCGTATTGTCCCTACTGTAGTGGCTGAAGTAACCATAGTGGAAGTTCCTCCCGCCGGGTCAGCCGCCAAGTGGCGGAAGAGACCCTAGATCACACCCTGGGCCAGCATTGCGTCCGCGACTTTAACGAACCCGCTGATGTTCGCACCCACCACGTAATCCCCGCGAGACCCGTATTCCTCGGCGGTACGGGCGCAGCGCTCATGGATGTTGACCATGATCTCGCTAAGCCGCCGCTCCGTGTGCTCGAAGGACCAGGAATCCCGGCTGGCATTCTGCTGCATCTCCAGCGCCGAGGTGGCGACACCGCCCGCATTGGCAGCCTTCCCCGGCCCGAACAGCACCCCGGCGCTTTGGAACGCACTGATGGCCGCAGGGGTGCAGGGCATGTTTGCACCTTCAGCCACCGCACGCACACCGGATTTGATCAATGCCAGCGCATCATCTTCATTCAGTTCGTTCTGCGTGGCGCAGGGCAGCGCGACGCCGGCTCCTGCATCCCAGATGGACCCGCCGGACACGTAGCGCACATGCGAACCACGGCGCTGCGCATATTCGGAGATCCGTGCGCGCTCGGTTTCCTTGATCTGGCGCAGCAGCGGCACGTCAATGCCTTTTTCATCCACCACGTAACCGGAGGAATCCGAACACGCCACCACGGTGGCACCGAGCATCTGCGCCTTATCAATGGCGTTGATGGCCACATTGCCTGAGCCGGAGACAATAACCCGCTGCCCGTCAAGGCTCATGCCCTTGGTCTTAAGCATCTCCTGCACAAACATCACGGCACCGTAGCCGGTGGCTTCCGGCCGGACCAGGGAACCTCCCCAGCTCACGCCCTTGCCGGTGAGAACCCCGGACTCGTACCGGTTGGTGATGCGCTTGTACTGTCCGAACAGGTATCCGATCTCCCGTCCGCCCACACCGATATCACCGGCGGGGACGTCCGTGTATTCGCCGATGTGCCGGTACAGCTCGGTCATAAAGGACTGGCAGAAACGCATCACTTCGGCGTCGGATTTGCCGCGCGGATCAAAGTCCGAACCGCCTTTGCCTCCGCCGATGGGCATGCCGGTCAGCGCATTCTTGAAAATCTGTTCAAATCCGAGGAACTTGACGATGCCCAGGTAAACGGACGGATGGAAGCGCAGCCCGCCCTTGTACGGGCCCAGTGCTGAATTGAATTCCACCCGGAAGCCGCGGTTGATCTGGACCTGTCCCTTGTCATCGACCCAGGGCACCCGGAAAATGATCTGCCGTTCCGGCTCGCAGATCCGCTGCAGAATGGCTGCTTCGGCGAACTCCGGATGCTTGCGGAGCACGGGGGCGAGGGAGTCGAACACTTCCACCACCGCCTGGTGGAACTCCGTTTCGCCCGGATTCCGGCGGAATACGTCGTCGCGCACGCGTGTGAGTACACGTTCCATATGCTGTTGCTCCTTATGCGTCTGGTTCTCCCCCGGTACGCACTACGCTAATACCGCGTCCGCCAAGGCGCGATGCGGGGCGTAACGAAGGCGCGCAAAAGTCCCGCCTACGGGCGGCGGCGGCGGAACTTGGGCAGCTGGCCCAGAAGGTCCGCGGCACGTTCTGCCGCACGGCCCACGGTCCGGCCGAGGTGGACACCGGCGTCGACCGGCAGCGGCCTGGGCTCGGCTGCACCGGATACCAGCGCACTTGAAGCTGCAGCGGCGGCGCTCTGTGCGGGACCGGCGGACACGGCGGCCAGACGGGGCGCCTGCTCCGTCATGGAGGGCAGGCTGAAGGCGCGCAGCCACAGCGCCAGCTCCTCCAGCGGCGCGGCCTGCAGGGAGTAGTACCGCCGCTGGCCTTCGGCCCGCATGGTGACGAGTCCGGCTTCGCGGAGCACCTTCAGGTGCTTGGAAACGGTGGGCTGGCTGACCTCCAGTTCCTCCACCAGTGTTCCCACCGATTTGTCGCCCGTACGCAGGGCGCCCAGGATCTCCCGGCGCGTTCCTTCCGCGATCACTGCAAATACATCGTCAAAGACCATGGGAATTACCCTAACCGCATATGTCTGGCGCGGCATACCGGTGTGACGCGGGTCTAATCAAACCAGGGATCCAGCCCGTGCAGCGGGAACAACTCCTTACGCGTGGACATGACGGTCCGGTCAATCTCATCATTGGGGTCGTATCCGACTTCCCAGGACCGCCACCAGAGATCCACCCCGTCCCCCATCGTCTCCCCGCACCTGACCCCGTGCTTCTCCAGCACATAATCGCGCCAGGCGGCGGGCAGCGGGGTAGCCGGGCGCACCTTGCCGTTGACGGCCACCGACATCAGGAGCGCCCAGGAGCGGGGCACTACCGAGGCCACGTTGTACCCGCCGCCGCCGGTGGCGATCCAGCGCCCATCACACAGCCTGCCGGCCAGATCGCTGATGGTCAGGGCGGCCTGCCGCTGCGCCTCGACACTGATCCGCAGGCTGGTCAGCGGATCATCGGTGTGGCTGTCGCAGCCGTGCTGGCTGACAATGACTTCCGGGGCGAAGGCCTCGGTGAGCTGCGGCACGACGGCGTGGAAGGCCCGCAGCCAACCGGCGTCGGAGGTGCGGGCGGGCAGGGCAATGTTCACCGCAGTGCCTTCGGCACCCTTGCCGCCGGTTTCGTTGGCGAACCCCGTGCCGGGGAACAGCGTCAGTCCGCTTTCATGCAGTGAAATGGTCATCACGCGCGGGTCGTCCCAGAAAATGTTCTGTGTGCCGTCACCGTGGTGGGCGTCGACGTCGATGTACACCACCCGTTGCACGCCCTTGGCCAGCAGACGTGCGACGGCGGCCGCGGCGTCGTTATAGATGCAGAAACCGGACGCCTTCGCGCGCCCGGCATGGTGCATCCCGCCCGAAAAGTTCACTGCGTGCAGCACGCTGCCGGACAGCACGGCATCCGCTGCAGCCAGGGACCCGCCCACCAGCCGCGCACTGGCCTCATGCATCCCGGCGAACGCCGGAGTGTCTTCGGTGCCCAGGCCCATGCCTTGGTCGCTGCCGGCCGGATCCGCACTGGCAGCCTGTACGGCACTGACGTATTCATAACTGTGCACGGTCAATAGGTCCGCAGCGGCGGCGACGTAGGGCTGTTCCAGCCGCACCCCCTCGACGTCGAACAGTCCTACCTCCCGGGCCAGCCGGGCGGTGAGTTCAAGGCGTGCCGGGGCCATCGGATGCCCCTGCCCGAAGTTGTAGGCCAGCAGGGATTCATCCCAGACAATGCACGTTGGCATAACGGGAAGGCTGAGCCCGGAACTGATCATGCAGACAGGCTACGCGATGTGGGGGTTACCCTGATATTGGTGTCCGCGCGCATCCGCCGGATCAGGAGTTTTACCCGCCCCATCTGTTGTGCTGAATTCTCAACCGTGCGCACTCCCTGCGGACAAGAACTGGAACTGGAACGACTTGAATATGCCATTGCCTCCGCAGCGTCCGCTGCGCACGGAGCAACGCACCGGCCCCGCGGTCCTTACCGGGATCCGGGACTTCGCTGCAGGCGTGTTCAGCGGCCGGCCGGCACGGCTGGCACTGTTTGTCTTCATCCTCGTCATCCTCCTTTTCACCGCACTGCTGAGCCTGCCGGCAGCCTCCAGCAGCGGCGAGCCCGCGCCCCTGCATGACGCGTTCTTCACGGCGGTCTCCGCCGTCTGCGTCACCGGACTCACCGTGGTGTCCACCGCCACGTACTGGTCCGCCTTCGGGCAGGTCATGATCCTGATCGCCATCCAGGTGGGCGGACTGGGCATCCTCACCCTGGCATCCCTTCTGGCCCTGGCCGTCAACAAACGCCTCGGCGTCCGTGGAAAGCTTCTTGCCCAGGAAGGCATGAACACCGGCCGGCTGGGCGAGGTGGGCCACCTGCTCCGCATTGTCTTCAGCACCGCCGTCATCATTGAACTGGCACTGGCGCTGGTCCTGGCGCCCCGCTTCATGATCCTGGGCGAATCCTTCGGCCAGGCCGTCTGGCACGCCGTGTTTTACTCAATCTCAGCCTTCAACAACGCCGGATTCACCCCGCACTCCGACGGCCTGGTGCCCTATGACGAGGACCTGTGGATCCTCATCCCCCTGATGGTGGGCGTCTTCATCGGCTCCCTCGGCTTCCCGGTGATCATGGTGCTCATCAGCACCCGGCACCGCATCAGCAAATGGAACCTGCACACCAAGCTGACCGTGCTGGTCTCCCTGATCCTGCTGGTGGTGGGAGCCCTGGTCTGGGCCGCCTTCGAATGGTTCAACACCCGCACCATCGGTGACCTGTCCGTGGGGGACAAAATCATCCACGCCATTTTCGCTTCCGTCATGACACGCTCCGGCGGCTTCAACCTGGTGTCCATGTCCGATCTGGACTCCAGCACCCTGCTGGTCACGGACATGCTGATGTTTGCCGGCGGCGGCTCGGCGTCAACGGCCGGCGGCATCAAGGTCACCACCATTGCGGTCCTGTTCCTCGCCATTGTGGCCGAGGCGCGCGGCGATGCCGATGTGCGTGCCTTCGGCCGGACCATTCCGCAGAGCGCCATGCGCGTGGCCATTTCCGTAACCATCCTGGGCGCCACTCTGGTGGCAGTGGCCACCCTGGCACTGCTGGTGATTACCGATGAGACCCTGCAGCCGGTGCTGTTCGAGGTGATCTCCGCCTTTGCCACGGTGGGCCTGAGTACCGGGCTCAGCGAGATACTGCCGCCGTCGGGCAAATACGTGCTTGCCCTGCTTATGTTTGCCGGCCGCGTCGGTACCATCACCCTCGCCGCGGCGCTGGCAGTACGCCAGCGCACCACGCTTTATCACTTCCCCGAAGAAAGGCCGATCATTGGCTGACAGACCCGCCCACAACGCCCCGGTACTGGTCATTGGACTGGGCCGCTTCGGCGCCGCCACCGCAGAGCAGCTGGTCCGCCAGGGCCGTGAAGTCCTGGCCGTGGAACGCGACCCCGAGCTGGTACAGAAGGCCTCCGGCATCCTCACCCACGTGGTGCAGGCCGACGCCACCAACATTGAGGCGCTCAAGCAGCTGGGCGCCGAGGACTTCTCCGCCGCCGTGGTGGGCGTGGGCACCTCGATCGAGTCCAGCGTGCTGATCACCGTAAACCTGGTGGACCTGGGCATTGAACACCTGTGGGTCAAGGCCATCACCCCTGCCCACGGGAAGATCCTCACCCGGATCGGCGCCAACCACGTTATTTACCCCGAAGCCGACGCCGGACGCCGCGCCGCACACCTGGTGGGCGGCCGGATGCTTGACTTCATCGAATTCGACGACGGCTTCGCCATTGTCAAAATGCATCCGCCCAAGGAAACCCAGGGCTTTACCCTGGGCGAGGCGAACGTCCGGGCCAAGTACGGCGTCACCGTGGTCGGCGTGAAATCCCCGGGCGAGGATTTCACCTACGCACAGCCGGACACGAAGGTCTCCAGCCGCGACACCCTGATTGTGGCCGGCCACGTGGACCTGCTGGAACGCTTCGCCGCACGGCCCTAGGCTGCTGCGGGGGCGACCGCGCCGGCCGCCGACTCCGGTGGTGAGCCGGCGCGGGTAGTGAGCCGGCGCGGGTAGTGAGCCGGCGCTGGTAGTGAGTCCGCCCTAGGCGGTGAGCTGGGCCGTGATTTCCTCGGCACGGGCCGCCGCCGCACGGGCACCAGCCTCAATAATGCCGGGCAGGTCCTGCTCGTCGAAGGTCCTGATGGCCGCTTCGGTGGTGCCGTTGGGGCTGGTGACACCACGCCGCAGAGCCGGAGCGTCCGCATCGGGCTCAGCGAGCATGTACCCGGCACCTGCCACGGTTTCGCGGGCCAGGAGGGCCGAAAGGTCGGGGTCCAGCCCGAGTTCGACGCCGGCCCGTGCCATGGCTTCGGCCAGATAGAACGCGTATGCGGGGCCCGAGCCGCTGACAGCGGACACTGCATCAACCTGGTCTTCGGGAACTTCCACCACCGTGCCGGTCGCCGAGAGGACCTGCCGGGCCAGTTCCATGGCCTCAGGGCCGGCGGAGCTGCCCGCGGAAATCGACACCACGCCGCGGCCCAGCCGCGAGGGTGTGTTCGGCATGGCCCGGATCACGGGCTGACCTGCGGGAAGGAGCTCTTCCATCAGCACCAGCGGCACGGCGGCCGCCACACTGAGGACGACGGCGGTTGCGGGAAGAGCCGTGGAAATCTCACGCAGCAGGTCCGCCACACCGACGGGCTTAACGCCCACGATCACCAGATCGGCACCGGCCACCGCCTTGGCGTTTGCGGCCGGATCCTCGCTCCCGGCCAGCACCGTGACTCCGTGGGCCGACCTGAGCTCCGCGGCACGCTCCGCGCGCCGGACCGTGGCCGTGACCTGCTCCGGTGCCAGCCCGCCGGCAAGGATGCCGCCAAGAATTGCTTCGTTCATCGAGCCGCAGCCCAGGAATGTCAGTCGGGGGTTCTGTGCGCTGTCCATGGCTTCGATTCTGTCATGCGGCGCTCCGGAGAGTGTCCCCGGGGCGTTCCCGGGTCACTAGCGGGAGACCGGCGCCTTGGGGCGCAGATGCTCCCGGGCAAACTCGAGGGTCTGCTTGAGTTGTTCCTCGCGCCCCCCGGCCCCCTTGGCCTTCCGGGTGCTGACCTCAATGGCCACCACCCCCTTGAAATCGTTGTCCGCCAGGTAGGAGAGCGCTTCGGCACAGCGCTGGGTTCCCTCTCCGGGAAGCAGGTGCTCGTCCTTGCCGTTGGGCGTGCCGTCGGTGAGGTGAACGTGGCTGAGCCGGTCGCCAAGTTTGCGGATTTCCTCGAAGGAGTCCATTCCGGCGATTGCGGCGTGGGAGAAGTCCCAGGTCACGTGCTCGTAGGGTTCCGGCACCGGGTTCCAGTGCGGCAGGTAGGCCTTGGCTTCCCGTCCGCGGACGCGCCACGGATACATGTTTTCCACGGCGATGGTGACGCCGTACTGCTCCGCGATGTTGCGCACACCTTCGGCGAAATTCTCTGCGTAACCGGTCTGCCAGCGGAACGGCGGATGGGTCACCACGGTGGAGGCGCCGACCTCTGCGGCCATTGCGGCGGAGAGCTCAATCTTGGTCCAGGCCTTCCCCCACACCTGCTGGGTCAGCAGCAGCGTAGGTGCGTGGATTGCCATGATCGGCTGCTGGTACCGTTCGCTGAGCCCGCGGAGGGTGTCCGGGTTCTGGCTGATCTGGCTGTTGGTGACCATGACTTCCACGCCGTCGTAGCCGAGGTCGTTGGCTACCGCGAAGGCATCGTGCACGGAGAGCGGATAGACCGACGCACTGGAGAGCGCCACCGGGATGGTGGCGGGCTCGGTCGCTGGCAGTGGTGAGGTGGGCATTTAGCTGGGCTTTCCGTTGGGGGAAATTCCGTGGACAGCTGACGGGGCGGGCGCTGCCGCGGCGGCCACGAGGAATTCCTCGCCTTCGGCCGGGCCGCGGGGCAGCTCGCCGGGAGTTTCAAAGCGCAGGGTGTCGAAGCGTCGCAGGATCAGGCCCTCACGGAGGGCCCAGGGGCAGATCCGCAGGACGGGGACGTCGAAGGCTTCCATGGCCGCCTGCGCCACAAGGGCACCGGCGAGCATCTGCGGGGCACGCAGCGCGGAAACGCCGTCCAGCCTGGACCGGTCCCGGGCACTCATCGCGCCGAGCTGCTTGGTCCAGACGGACAGGTCATCGCGGCTGAGCCTGCGGCGGACAAAGGGACCGGCAGCGGACGGCGCCGCGCCGGCAATCCGGGCCAGCGAACGGAAGGTCTTGGACGTTCCGGTCACCAGGTCCGGCCGGCCGAAAGGCGCGAATTCCTCGGCCGCTTCCCGGACCAGTTCCCTGATGTACTTGCGCAGCTTCTTGATGCTTTTGGGGGTGGGCGGGTCTTCGGGGAGCCAGTCCCGGGTCAGCCGGCCGGCACCGAGCGGAAGGGACCGGGCGATCTCCGGCAGTTCATCCGCCCCGAGTGCCATCTCAAAGGAGCCGCCCCCGATGTCCAGGTCAAGGATGGTTCCGGCGCCCCAGCCGTACCAGCGCCGGGTTGCCAGGAACGTCATGGCTGCTTCGTCCGCGCCGGAGAGTTCCTCCAGCCGCACCGGGGTTTCCCGGTGTACCCGGTCCAGCACCCGGGTACCGTTGGCGGCCTCGCGGATGGCCGAGGTGGAAAACGCCAGCAGGTCCTGCGCACCGTGCCGGCGGGCGAAGTCCCAGGCTTCGTTGACGAAGCCGATCAGTTCCAGCTGGCCTGCCTCGCTGACGGCACCGTCCGCATCCAGGTAGGAGACCAGCTGGAGCGGGCGTTTGTGCGAGGCGAACGGGACCGGGCGGGCACCGGGATGCGCGTCCACCAGCAGCAGGTGGACGGTGTTGGACCCGATGTCGAGGACGCCTAGGCGCATGTTCCCATTATCGCTCTACCCCGCACGCTACTTCTTCGCCGCAGCCTTCTTGGGGGCCGCACGCTTCCGGGCCGGCTTCTTGGCCGGTCCCTTTTCGCGCTTCTCCGCCAGCAGCTCGATGGCCTGTTCCCGGGTGAGCTCCTCGATTGCGGTGGAGCGGGGCACCGTGATGTTCGTGATGCCGTCGGTGATGTAGGGACCGAAGCGGCCGTCCTTGACCACAATGGGCTTCTCGGACACGGGATCGGTGCCGAACTCGGCCAGCGGTGCCGCGGCCTGCCGGCCCCCGCGCTGCTTGGGCTGGGAGTAGATCTCCAGTGCCTGTTCCAGGGTGATCGTGAAGATTTCCTCTTCAGTGCCGATGGAGCGCGAGTCGGTGCCCTTCTTCAGATACGGGCCGAAGCGCCCGTTCTGCACGGTGATCTCGTTGCCCTCGGCGTCGGTGCCCAGGACGCGCGGCAGCTTCATCAGCTTCAGCGCTTCCTCAAGCGTGACCGTTTCCACGCTCATGGACTTGAACAGCGAACCGGTGCGCGGCTTGACCTTCACCGGCTTCTTCGGGGGCTTGGGCTTGCCGTTCTTGTAGTACTCCACCGGCTGGTTGGCCAGTTCCTCTTCAGTGGGCTCCGGAATGAGCTCAATGACGTACGGACCGTAACGGCCGTTGCGCGCCACGATGGTGCGGCCGGTCTCCGGATCGGTGCCGAGCACGCGTTCCTCGGGGGCTGCCGTTTCCATGAGTTCGATGGCCTTGGCGGCGGTCAGCTCGTCCGGCGCCAGGTCCTCGGGCACGTTGGCCCGCTCCGGTTCGGTTCCCTCCGGAGCGTCGGCGGGCAGCGGGCGTTCCAAGTAGGGGCCGAACTTGCCCACGCGCAGCACAATGCCGTCGGCAATCTCGATGGAGTTGATCGCCTTGGCATCAATCTCGCCCAGGTCGTTGACGATGGTGTGCAGGCCGGTCTCGACGCGGTCGCCGTAGTAGAACTGGTTCAGCCATTCCACGCGTCCGGCCTCGCCGCGGGCAATGCGGTCCAGGTCCTCTTCGAGCTCGGCGGTGAAGTCGTAATCCACGTAGTCGGTGAAATGCTCCTCCAGGAGGCGGACCACGGAGAACGCAATCCAGCTCGGCACCAGCGCCTGGCCGCGGCTGGTGACGTAGCCGCGGTCCATGATGGTGGAAATGGTGGCTGCATAGGTGGACGGACGTCCGATGCCGAGCTCTTCCAGCATTTTCACCAGGGACGCTTCAGTGAAGCGCGGCGGCGGGGAGGTTTCGTGCCCGTTGGCGGCAATGTCCGTGCCGGTCAGCCGGTCATCGGCCTTCAGCACCGGAAGACGGGCGCCCTCGGTGCCCTCGGCGTCGTCGTCCTCGCGCACGGCGTCGCGGCCCTCTTCATAGGCCGCCATAAAGCCGCGGAAGGTGATGACCGTGCCGGAGGCCGAGAACTCGGCGTCGCGGCCGTCCGTGGAGACGGCGCCGAGGCGCACGGAAGCAGTGGAGCCCTTGGCATCCGCCATCTGCGAGGCGACGGTACGCTTCCAGATCAGTTCGTAAAGCTTGAATTCATCGCCGCGCAGCGAGGACGCCACCTGCGCCGGGGTCCGGAAGGAATCACCGGCGGGGCGGATGGCCTCGTGGGCTTCCTGGGCGTTCTTGGACTTGCCCTTGTAGATACGCCGCGCGTCGGGCACATATTCGGGACCGTAGAGTTCCGAGGCCTGCCGGCGGGCAGCGTTGATCGCCTGGTCCGACAGCGCCGGGGAATCGGTACGCATATAGGTGATGTAGCCGTTTTCATACAGCCGCTGGGCCACCTGCATGGTCACCCGCGAGGAGAACCGCAGCTTGCGGCCCGCTTCCTGCTGCAGGGTGGAGGTGGTGAACGGTGCCGCGGGGCGCCGGGTGTAGGGCTTGGTGTCCACCGAACGGACGGTAAACGCTGCCGATTCCAGTCCGGCGGCCAGCGAAACGGCCGAGGCCTCATCCAGGTGGACGGCGGTCTTGGACTTCAGCTCACCGCGGTCGGTGAAATCCTTGCCGGTGGCCACGCGGGCGCCGTCAACGGATACCAGGCGGGCTTTGAACTTCTCCGCAGCCTCGGTGGCGAAGGTACCGATCAGGTCCCAGTACGACGCCGGGCGGAACGCCATGCGCTCACGCTCACGCTCAACCACCAGCCGGGTGGCCACGGACTGCACACGGCCGGCGGAAAGACCGCGGGCAACCTTACGCCAGAGCACGGGGGAAATCTCGTAGCCGTACAGGCGGTCAAGGATGCGCCGGGTTTCCTGGGCATCCACCATGGCGACGTCGACGTCGCGCATCTCCAGCAGAGCGCGCTGGATTGCCTCACGGGTGATTTCGGGGAACGTCAGGCGGTGAACCGGAACCTTGGGCTTGAGCACCTGCAGGAGGTGCCACGCAATGGCCTCGCCTTCACGGTCACCGTCAGTTGCGAGGTAAAGTTCGTCGGCGTCCTTGAGGGCGGCCTTGAGTTCGGCCACCTTCTTCTTTTTGTCCGCGGACACCACGTAATACGGCTCAAAGTCCTTATCCAGGTCCACTGCGAACTTGCCGACAGCCGTCTTTTTCAGCTCGGCAGGCAGGTCGGAGGGCTGGGGAAGGTCACGGATATGTCCCATGGACGCCGTCACCTCGAAACCTTCGCCGAGGTACCCGGCGATGGTCTTGCCCTTGGCCGGAGACTCGACAATTACAAGCTTCTTCTTGCCGGTCTTCTTGTCCGTAGCCTTAACTGGCACTGTTCTCCTACGTAACGGGGTGGTTCAAATGAGTGGGGCTGCTTTAATCCCGGGTGTCCGGCGCATCTCCGATTCGGGCATCGAGTCCGGCTCATCCACAGACAGTATGCGCGATGCCCCAGCACTAGGGTAACCGGAAAGCACCGAAGGTACGTTCCGACGCCATCCCGGGCACCGCTTATCCGGATACCGGAACCAGGAAGCCGTCCAAGACAAGGTTACGCACTTCCTGCATCAGGTCCGGCGCAAACGCGGCATCGGTGCGGTCCAGGAGCGCTGCCAGCGCCGACGATATCTGGCCGGCGGAGAGTTCACCGTCACAGGCCGAGACAAACCCGGTGAGTTCGGTGCTCATGAGGTTGGTCCGCCGCAGTCCGGCGCCCTGACGGAGCAGGATGACGCCGGGGTGTTCGGCGCCGGGCCGCTGGTGGCGTTCCTCGGTTACGTCCTCGGCCACCAGAAGGTGGGCCGCTGCCAGATCGGAGCTGCCGGCAAGCCAGTCGAAGCGTTCGACGGCGGCCTGCAGGTGGGGTCCCACCGGCTGTTCAATGGGGTGGGTGATTTCCTCGAAACGCCGCAGGGCTTCGGCCCCGGGGTTCTGCCGACGGCGTAGCCACACTGAGCCGAAGCCCACGGAACCCACGTCCCGGGAGGCGAAGTCCGCGAGGTATCCGGCGTAGGCCGCCACGTAGTCCTCCCGGTCCCGGCCCTGGGCCGCGTCGCGGAGCCACATTTCGGCGTATTCCGGCGGGGTGAGGCGCTCCCGCTGGATCACCCAGGCATCCGTCCCCTCGGGCAGCCACTGCTCCAGCCGCTCTGACCATGCCTCCTCGCGGCCTGCGGGGATTTCCCAGTTGCCGAGCATCTGGGCGGTGCCGCCGGGCGCCAGCACCGTTTCGAGGCCGGACATCAGGGCGGCCACGATGCCGTCCCCGGCCAGGCCGCCGTCGCGGTAGGTAAACCGGTCCGCGTCCGTTTCGGTTCCGGTGCGCGGAGTAATAACGAAGGGCGGGTTGGATACCACCAGGTCGAAGGATTCCCCCTGCACGGGTTCGAGCAGGCTGCCCAGGCGCAACGTGAAGCGCTCGTCGGGCTGTTCCGGATCGATACCCAGCTGGGGTGCGTTGAGCAGGAGATTGAACCGGGCAAACGCGAGGGCGCGCTCGGAGATGTCCGTGGCCGTGACGTGCCGGGCGTGCCGCAGGAGGTGGAAGGTCTGGATGCCGCAGCCGGTGCCCAGGTCCAGGGCACGGTCCACGGGGGTCCTTACGGTGAGCTGCGCCAGGCTCAGCGATGCCTGGCCGATGCCCAGCACGTGGTCGCGTCGCAGCACCCCGGGCCGCTGGTGGCTGCCCAGGTCGCTGGCGACCCACAGGTCACCGCCGGGATTCTCCGCCGTGCCGGCTCCGCCGTCGTCCGCAGCGTAGGGCCGCAGGTCAACGGCGGCGCGGAAGGTGCCGAAGATGCGTCCGCGTTCAATCAGCCCCAGCTCCAGCAGGCCTTCCGTACCGGTGCGGGGCAGGGCGGCATCCAGCTGCGCACGCTCCACGGTCTCCCCCAGCAGCCAGAGCAGGACCGGCAGGGCCAGCCGCCTGGGCTGCTCCGCCTCCGCTTCGGCCCGGCAGGCAAGCAGTGCAGGAACCAGCTGGTCCCGCTGCAGCGCAGCCGATGCATCATCGCCGAGGAAACCGGCTACGCCGTCAACGGTGTAGCCGGCCTCCCCGAGATCGGCGGCAAGCGCTTTGAGCAGCCAGGTATCCCGGCTGCGGGGCGCGGAGGGCACAAACGAGAAATCACTCACCAGCCCAGTCTAGGACGTGCCGCAGGCGCCGAAGCCCGCTTAGCCCGCGGCCGGCTCCAGCGGCTCACCGGCTGCGCTGCCAGCCGCGGGGGCG
>NZ_JBNHFW010000027.1:0-46240 GCF_059090685.1 Arthrobacter sp. Y3225209 | reverse complement strand
CCCGTCGCGCCTTCGCCGGCCCCGGTGGCGCCGGCTCCGGCGCCTCCCGCACCCGTAGCACCGGTGAACGATCCGGCGGGAGCACAGAACTACGCCGCGGGCAGAATGGCGAGTTTCGGGTGGGACGGGAACGAGTTCCGTTGCCTGGTCAATCTCTGGAACCGCGAGTCGAACTGGCGCACCAACGCCGCCAATCCCTACAGCGGCGCCTACGGCATTCCGCAGTCCCTGCCCGGCAGCAAAATGGCAACCCACGGTGCTGACTGGCAGACGAACTATCGGACGCAGATTAACTGGGGGCTGGACTACATCAAGTACAGGTACGGATCGCCCTGCGCCGCCTGGGCTCATTCCGAAGAGGTCAACTGGTATTAACCCCGGCGTTCTGCCCCGCCCACGCCAGCCGGATGTTGTCAAGAGCTGCCGTTACCGTTTTGAGACTATTCCCAGAAAACTCCGGTAGCGTCCAGCGCTTGTGACTTCACTTGATTCTTCACGCCGCGAACAGACCCGTATCCGCCGCGCCCTGCGCCGGCGCCGCCGCCTTCGGGCGGGAGCCGCCGCCACCCTCGGATCGGTAGCCGTACTCGGGGTGTCCGGTGCGGCCCTGGGAACGGCTGCCGGCGCCAGCCTACGATCTTCGGCCGGGGTGCAGCTGGTGAGCCTGGCTGTACCGCTGCTTGCTTCCGAAGACACCCCGGACCCCGCCGGCTATGGCCCGGCATCCGGCTCCGGGCAGAGCGAGCCATCGGACGACCGCGGGAACGACGGCGGCGCCCCCGCCTCCGGGGACGAAGCCGTGGAGACCGGTGCTCCGGCGGCTGAAGCTGCCGGGGAACCCGGCACGGGAAATCCCGGCACCGACCAGACTGAGGCAGCGGCGGCAGCGGCGGCAGCAGCCGCCGAGGCAGAAGCAGCTGCAGCCGCGGAAGCTGAAGCCGCGGAGGCCGCGGCCCGCGCCGCCACCCCCGTGGATGATCCCGCCGCCGCGAAGGCCTATGCCGCCTCCGCCCTGGCACAGCGCGGCTGGGAGGCATCCCAGCTGAGCTGCCTGGATACGCTCTGGACCAAGGAATCGGAATGGCTCACTAGCGCCACCAATGCCAGCAGTGGAGCGTACGGCATTGCGCAGTCCCTGCCGGCGGAGAAGATGGCATCGGCCGGAACCGACTGGCAGACCAGTTACCGGACGCAGATCAACTGGGGCCTGGACTACATCTCCTCGCGCTACGGCACACCCTGCAGCGCCCTGAATTTCCACTACGCCAACAACTGGTACTGAGAATAATCCGCGGCGGTATTCGGGGCCGGAGCATGGGTGGACGTACCCTAGGAGGGTGAGTGTGACTGTTTCTTCCCCTGCCCCCGATGCACTGCAGCCAAGCCCGCGCACCTATCAGGTCCGCACCTTCGGCTGCCAGATGAATGTGCACGATTCCGAACGTATCTCCGGCCTGCTCGAAGACGCCGGATATGTTGCCGCCGACGGCGACCAGGCGGACATCGTGGTCTTTAACACCTGCGCAGTCCGCGAGAACGCAGACAACAAGCTCTATGGAAACCTGGGGCTCCTGGCGCCCGTCAAGGAACGCCGCCCGGGGATGCAGATTGCCGTGGGAGGGTGCCTGGCACAGAAGGACCGCGAGACCATCCTGCGCAAGGCGCCCTGGGTCGATGCCGTCTTCGGCACCCACAACATCGGCTCGCTGCCTGCCCTGCTGGAGCGGGCCCGGCACAACGCCAAAGCGGAACTGGAAATCCTGGAATCCCTGGATGTCTTCCCCTCCACGCTGCCCACCAAAAGGGACTCGGTGTACTCGGGCTGGGTGTCCATTTCCGTGGGCTGCAACAACACCTGTACGTTCTGCATTGTCCCGTCCCTGCGCGGCAAGGAACGCGACCGCAGGCCGGGGGAGATCCTGGCTGAAATCAAGGCACTGGTGGACGACGGCGCCATCGAGGTGACCCTCCTGGGCCAGAACGTGAACTCCTACGGCGTGGAATTCGGCGACCGCGGCGCCTTCGCGAAGTTGCTGCGTGCCTGCGGCGAGATCGAGGGCCTGGAACGGGTCCGGTTCACCAGCCCGCACCCGGCAGCCTTCACCGATGACGTCATCGAGGCGATGGCCGAAACGCCCAATGTTATGCCCCAGCTGCACATGCCGCTGCAGTCCGGCTCCGACAAGGTCCTCAAGGACATGCGCCGCTCCTACCGGTCCAAAAAGTTCCTCGGGATACTGGACCGGGTCCGTGAACGCATGCCGCACGCCGCTATCTCCACCGACATCATTGTGGGCTTCCCCGGGGAAACCGAAGAAGACTTCCAGGCCACCCTGGACGTGGTGGAGCAGTCCCGCTTTGCCACCGCGTTTACCTTCCAGTACTCCAAACGCCCGGGCACCCCGGCGGCTGACCTGCCGGACCAGCTGCCCAAAACGGTGGTGCAGGAACGCTTTGAACGGCTCACCGCCCTGCAGGACCGCATTGCCGCCGAGGAGAACGCCAAGCAGGTTGGCACCACCGTTGAGGTCATGGTGACCGCCGGTTCGGGGCGCAAATCGGAAGAAACCGGCAGGCTTTCGGGCCGGTCCCGGGACCAGCGCCTGGTGCACTTCTCCGTGCCCGAGGGCGCCCCGGTTCCCCGTCCGGGTGACCTGGTAACGGTTCCGGTCACCGCGGCCGCTGCCTTCCACCTGATTTCAGACCCGGCAACCGCGGCGGATTACTCACTGCGCCGGTCCCGGGCAGGAGACGCATGGGACAGGGTCCAGGCGGATTCCTGCGGTGTTCCGGCAGGGCCCGCGGGCACCCGCAAGGGCGTGTCGCTGGGCATGCCTGTCCTGCCGCCGCGTTCCTGAGGCACCCATGAACTCTGCGCAGCCGGCCGGGCTGCCGGTCATCGCCGTCGTCGGACCCACCGGATCGGGGAAATCCGATCTGGGGGTGGCCCTGGCACTGGAACTGGGCGGCGAGGTGATCAACGCCGATTCCATGCAGTTCTACCGTGGTATGGACATCGGCACCGCCAAAATCACCGAAGCCGAACGGCGCGGCGTGCCGCACCACCTGCTGGACATCATGGACGTCACTGAGGAAGCCAGTGTTTCGGCGTTCCAGACGCAGGCACGTGAGCTCATCCGGGACATCAGTGCCCGCGGCAGGTTCCCCATCCTGGTGGGCGGTTCCGGGCTGTATGTCCGCGCGGCTCTGGACGTGCTGGAATTCCCCGGCACCGATCCGGCAGTCCGTGCCCGGATTGAAGCCGACCTGGAAACGCTGGGACTGCCGGCGCTCCGGGCCCGGCTGCAGGAAGCGGACCCGGTTTCGGCAGAACGGATCAGTGACGCGCGGCGGGTGGTCCGGGCGCTGGAAGTCATCGAACTGACCGGCCGCCCGTTCAGTTCCTTTATGCCGGTGCGCGAGTACGTGCGGCCAACCATCCAGCTCGGACTGCGGGTGGAGCGTCCCGTCCTGCATGAGCGCCTTGCCCGCCGCGTGGATGCCATGGTGGAGCAGGGCCTGCTGGAGGAGGTCCGCCGGCTGGAGCCGCAGGGACTGCGCTCCGGCCGGACCGCGTCGCGGGCCCTGGGGTATGCCCAGTTCCTGGCGGTACTGGACGGGAAGTTATCCGTGCCGGACGCGGCAGACGCTACGGTGGTGGCCACCAGGCAGTTCGCCCGCCGCCAGCTCACCTGGTTCCGTGCCGATCCGCGTATCACCTGGCTGGACCATGACGACCCGCAACTGCTCCACCGGGCAACCGAGGCCGTCCGCGGGTGGGGCCGGCCCAGTATCCTTGGTGAGTGACCAATACTTCTGCTGCTTCGAGCCCTGCCGCTTCCCTGTCCGCTTCCGGCCTCCCGGCGTCCCTCGCCGGACTTCCCTTCGCGAAGGGGCACGGTACCGGAAACGATTTTGTCCTCATCGCCGACGTTGACGGTTCCCGGAACCTGACGGCTGACGAGGTTGCAGCGGTCTGCGACCGGCACCGCGGGGTCGGGGCCGACGGGTTCATCCGGGCGGTCCGCTCCGAATTCGTCGCCGAGGGCCGAGCCCTGCTGGAGACGGCGCCGGAGGCGGAATGGTTCATGGATTACCGCAATTCCGACGGCAGTGTCTCGGAGATGTGCGGCAACGGAGTGCGAGTATTCGTCCACTTCCTGCTTGAAGAACACCTGCTGGAACTCGGCGAGGGGGAGAGCCTGGCCATCGGCACCCGTGCAGGGCTGAAGACGGTGAGCCGCATCTCCGGCGGCTACGCCGTGGACATGGGACCGTGGGAATTCATCTACCCGGACCACGCCGCTGCGAAGGCCATGGACGCCGTCGTAAACGCCGGGGGACTCGAGGTGCCCCGCCCGGGGCTGTCGGTGAATATGGGCAACCCGCACACCGTGGTTGCCCTCGCCGAACTCAGCGAACTTGCCGGCACCAACCTGACCGCGCCGCCGTCGGTACAGCCCGAACCGGAGCACGGCACCAACGTGGAATTCGTAGTCCCCGCGGAGCCGCTGGTTGAAGACGGCGTGGGCCTGGTGACCATGCGCGTACACGAACGCGGCGTGGGGGAGACCCTGTCCTGCGGCACCGGTGCCTGCGCGGCTGCCGTGGCCGTCCGTTTCTGGGCCGGCGCCCAGGCTCCGGACAGCTGGGCAGTAACCGTCCCGGGCGGCGTCGTCGGCGTCCGGTTCCTGGCCGGCCCGGAAGGCCGCGAACACGTGGAACTCAGCGGTCCGGCAGTGCTGGTGGCCCGGGGGATGCTGCTCTAGGCAGCGTCGGAGCGGTGCACCTTCAGGATCCTGAAGGTTTTTGCGGTGCTGTGCCGGGTTACGGCGAACCCGGCCGGCAGCGCTTCGGCCAGCCAGCGCTGCAGCGAATCCGACCCGAGGTTTTTCTGCACCACCAGCCAGGCAGTGCCGCCGGAAGCCAGCCGCGGCAGCCAGAGCATCAGCAGGGCATGCAGCTCTTCCTTGCCAATCCGGATGGGCGGGTTGGACCAGATGGTGTCGAAGCGGACGTCCGGGTCCACGTCCTGCGGCAGGGAAGTAAGGACGTTGTCGCAGCCCAGCGCCGCCGCATTGTCCCGTGTGAGGCCGAGGCTGCGTTCATTGACGTCCACCGCGTAGATCCGGGCCGCGGGGGAGCGCAGGGCCAGCGTCAGGGCTATGGGGCCCCAGCCGCAGCCAATATCCAGCAGGTTGCCCGTGGCCGGGGGCGCGGGGACTTCCTCCAGGAGGACGGCGGTGCCCTTGTCAATGCCGTCGGGACTGAAGATTCCGCCGGCGGTCTGCAGCACCCGTTCGGACCCGGCAAGGGTGACGCGCAGGGGCTTGCGGACCTCGGGTCCGGACGGAGTGGAAGAGAAATAGTGGTCTGAACCCATAACAGTCCAGATTAGTCGCTGTGCGGGTCCGCTGCGGAATTTCCGCGGCTCCGCAGCCGTTGTAAGGAACAGTGCAGAGGCTGGAAATCCATTGCGGTGCCGGCAGGTTTCTGCTGAGAATGGTGGCCCGGGAAATGTCCGTTATCTGGCCTACCATGTTAAGTACATCCTCATAAGGAGATTATGACCATCAACAACTCCCGTGCCCTGAATTCCGGGGACGGCTCCGCAGCAGGTTCCACGCCGGAACTGAGTCCCGCGGACATCCAGGGCGTCATCGACAGGATCCTCTCGAAGGAAAGTGCGGTTGAAACCAAAACCGCGTCCGGCAGCGACCAGCGCCGCGGACGCGCACTGGCACTCGCGGAATCCGGTGAAGAACACTCCGTCCACGACGGTGAACAGCAGGATCTGGAGGAACGCCGCGCACTGCGCCGCGTCGCCGGCCTTTCCACCGAACTCGAAGACGTTACTGAAGTCGAATACCGCCAGCTTCGGCTGGAACGGGTTGTCCTGGCCGGACTGTGGAGCGAAGGCACCGCTGCCGACGCCGAAAACTCCCTGAAGGAACTCGCAGCACTGGCAGAGACCGCCGGCTCCGAGGTCCTGGACGGGATCATCCAGCGGCGCCTGAAGCCGGACCCCGGCACTTTCCTCGGTTCCGGCAAGGCACAGGAACTCAAGGACATTGTGATGGCCACCGGTGCCGACACCGTGATTGTGGACAGCGAGCTGGCCCCGTCACAGCGCCGCGGCCTGGAAGACATAGTCAAGGTCAAGGTCATTGACCGTACCGCCCTGATCCTGGACATCTTTGCCCAGCACGCCAAGTCGCGTGAGGGCAAGGCGCAGGTGGAACTGGCACAGCTGGAATACCTGCTTCCCCGCCTGCGCGGCTGGGGCGAGTCCATGTCCCGCCAGGCCGGCGGCCAAGTGGGCAGCGCAAGCGCCGGCATGGGCTCGCGCGGACCCGGTGAAACCAAGATCGAACTGGATCGGCGGAAGATCCGCACCCGCATGGCCAAGCTCCGCCGCGAAATCGCCGGCATGAAGCCGGCCCGGGAAACCAAGCGGGCCAACCGGCAGCGCAACGCCGTCCCCTCCGTGGCCATTGCCGGCTACACCAACGCAGGCAAGTCCTCCCTGCTCAACCGGCTGACCGACGCCGGGGTCCTGGTGGAGAACGCCCTGTTCGCCACCCTGGACCCCACCATCCGCAAGGCCCAGACCGAAGACGGTATCGGCTACACACTGGCGGACACCGTCGGTTTTGTCCGGTCCCTTCCCACCCAGCTGGTAGAGGCTTTCCGCTCCACCTTGGAGGAAGTGGCAGACGCCGATCTGATCCTGCACGTGGTGGACGCATCGCACCCGGACCCTGAAGGACAGATAGCCGCGGTCCGCACGGTGCTGGCCGAGGTGGATGCCCGCAAGGTGCCGGAGATCATCGTCCTGAACAAGGCCGACGCCGCCGATCCGTACGTGCTGGAACGGCTGCGCCAGCGCGAGAGCCGCCACGTGGTGGTTTCCGCACGCACCGGGGAAGGGATCCCGGAGCTGCTGCAGGCTATTTCCGAAGGAATTCCCCGCCCCGGAGTGGACCTGGAACTGCTGGTGCCCTACGAGCGCGGCGACGTCGTCTCCCGTCTGCACCAGCAGGATGCGGAGATTCTTTCCATGGAGCACGGGGAAACGGGGACCCGGCTGCACGTTATGGTTCGTGAGGGCCTGGCTGCCGAACTGGAGCCGTTTGTCGCCCATGCGTAAAAAGGGCGACACTCAGGGGCCGGAACAGGTCCTGGATCTGCTGGACACCGCAGTCTCGGCCATGGGCGGCCAAAACCGCCCGGGCCAGCATGAGATGGCCCGTCAGGTGGCTGAGGCCATCGAGACGGGCGATCACCTGCTGGTCCAGGCCGGAACCGGCACCGGCAAATCCCTCGCCTACCTCATTCCGCTGATTGCGCACGCGCTTGAAAGCGATAAGCCGGCGCTGGTTTCCACCGCCACGCTGGCCCTGCAGTCCCAGATTGTGGGACGGGACCTCCCGCGACTGCTGAAGACCCTCGAGCCCAAGCTGCCCCGTGAGGTGGACGTAGCGCTGCTCAAGGGCCGCAGCAACTATGTCTGCGTTCATAAGACCGGCGGCGGTTTCCCGGACGAGGACGACGACGCCGGCACGCTCTTTATGCTCGGTGAGGACCAGGCCGTGCCGCACCCTGCGCCTGCTTCCGGACCGACGTCGGCCCTGGGCCGCGATGTTGTCCGGTTGCGGGAGTGGGCCCAGGAAACAGAGACCGGGGACCGGGACGAGCTGCTTCCCGGTGTCAGCGACCGCGCCTGGCGGCAGGTTTCAGTGACTTCCATGGAATGCCTGGGCGCGCAGAAATGCCCGGTGGCTGAAGAGTGCTTTAGCGAACGGGCGCGGGCCAAGGCGGCAGTAGCTGATCTGGTGATCACCAACCACGCCATGCTTGCCATTGCCGCCTTCGAAGGCCTGGCCGTGCTGCCCGACTACGACGTAGTGGTCATTGACGAAGCGCACGAACTCCAGGACCGCGTCACGGGAGCCGTCACCGGACAGCTCTCCGGCACCATCATCGCCGCAGCGGTAGCGGCCGCCCGCAAACACACCTCCGCGAGCCTTGAGCCTCTTGCTGCGGCCGGGCGTGCCTTCGACCAGGTCTTTGCGCCGGTACCCTCGGGCCTGCTGGCCGCCGGCCTGTCCGAGGACCAGGAAATGGTGCTCGGCCATGTCCGAGAATCCACCCGGACGGCGCTGTCGGATTCCAAACCCGAAGGCCCGGATGCAGTGGACGGCGGGCGGCAGATGGCCCGCTCACGGCTGCTGGCTGTGCAGGAAATGTGCGAACGCATCCTCGATGCCGGCAATTCCGGCGAGGTCGTCTGGGCATCGCGGACGAGCACTTTTGCGCCCGGCGCCGGCTACACCGCGCCCGAAGAGGATTCGCCGCCCGTCATCAACGTGGCCCCGTTGTCCGTGGCAGGCCGGCTGCGGGAGGGACTCTTCGACGGGCATACCGTGGTCCTGACCTCGGCGACCCTTGCCATCGGCGCCGAGTTCGGCCCCGTGGCCGGCGCGCTGGGACTCCTGGGTGCCGGTGCCCCGAAATGGACGGGCACCGACGTCGGCAGCCCTTTCGACTACCCCCGCCAGGGTGTGCTGTACGTGGCGAAGGACCTGCCCAAACCGGGACGTGGAACCTCGCCGGAACAGCTCGACGAGATTGAGGCCCTGATCAAGGCCTCCGGAGGCGGTGCGCTGGGACTGTTCTCCTCCCGCCGGGCGGCCGAGGAAGCCGCCGAGGCGCTGCGTTCCCGCGTGGATTTCCCCATCCTGTGCCAGGGTGAATCCACCATGTCCGCCCTGGTCAAACAGTTTGCGGAGGATGACGAGACCTGTCTGTTCGGCACCATGTCCCTCTGGCAGGGTGTTGACGTTCCGGGAGCCTCCTGCCGGCTGGTGATTATGGACCGGATCCCGTTCCCGCGCCCGGATGATCCGCTGATGACCGCCCGCACCCGTGCCGTGGCCAAGGCGGGCGGCAACGGCTTTATGAGCGTTTCCGCCACCCACGCCGCCGTGCGGCTGGCACAGGGCGCCGGCCGGCTGATCCGGGCTTCCGGCGACAAAGGCGTGGTTGCGGTGCTTGATTCCCGCCTGGCCACCGCCCGGTACGGCAGCTTCCTGCGGGCAGCCCTGCCGCCCTTCTGGGCCACGACCGACCGGGCCGTGGTCCTGCAGGCACTGCAGCGGCTCGCCGGGCAGCCAGCGGACGCGGGAAGATGACCCGGCTGGACCAGTCGATATGCGCGCGGATAAACACGTGCCGTTAAACAGCAGTGCCCCGGCCGGTAGCCGGGGCACTGCTGTTTAGTCCCTGTGGGTATTTCGGTCTGGAGCCTAGAGGGAACGCATAACCGATACGACTTTGCCCATGATGGTCGCTTCGTCGCCCAGAATCGGTTCGTAGCGCGTGTTCTGCGGCAGCAGCCAGGTGTGCCCGTTGCGCTGGCGGAACGTCTTGACCGTGGCCTCGTCCTCCAGCAGGGCCGCGACGATGTCACCGTTCTCGGCGGTGGGCTGGCGCCGCACCACCACCCAGTCGCCGTCGCAAATGGCCGCATCGACCATGGAGTCACCGGCAACCCGGAGCATAAACAGGTCACCGTGACCCACGAGTTGGCGGGGCAGGGGAACCACTTCTTCAACCTGCTGGTCGGCAAGGATGGGCCCGCCTGCGGCGATCCGTCCCACCAGGGGCACCATGGCCGTGTCGATTGCCGTGGTGAGGTCTGCCACCGCGCCGCCTGAGCCGGCCACGCCGGTAGCGGACCCGTCCTGCGCGGAGCTTTGACGTGTGACGGCATTGCCGGAACCGGAGGTGCCTGCGGACTCAGCGCCGGGGGCCTCGCCGTTACGGGAGGAACCGGCATCGCGCAGCAGCAGCGGAACCAGGATCTCCATGGCCCGGGGGCGCTTGGGGTCGCGGCGGATGTAACCGAGTTTCTCCAGCTGGCTCAGCTGGTGGGTGACGCTGGAAAGGCTCGCCAGACCGACAATGTCGCCTATCTCGCGCATGGACGGCGGGTAGCCGTTGGTGCTAACCGAACGCTGGATGGTTTCCAGGATCTTGGTCTGGCGCGCAGTCAGGCCCTTGGAGCGGCCTGCCGGCGCGGCAGGGGGAGGGGTGCTGCCATTGGAAACAGTCCTGCGGGCCACGTCGGCTTCCCTTCACGGACGGCCCGCGGTTGCGGGCCGGTTGGTTCTGGCGGTTCTGGCGGTTTGAATCTGGCGGTCTGGTTCTGTCCGGGCGGTGCTGCAGCCCGGTCTTTGTCCGGTCCCGGCCGTTTTGTCAGAGGCGGATGGTTAGTTGGTTCCAGCCGCTTCCGATGGGTTCAACGCTAGGGGAGCGCAGCACGTTTATCAAACATATATTCGAGCGAGTCTCGACATTGTTCGTAGATAAGTGCTAGAAATGTTCGAGTACAACTTAGAACATACGTTCGAGTCCGGGCTGCCGACACCTCGGTGGCTCCACCAGATGTTCGAATGCAGTTTCGAGCCGCAGTGTTTCCTCCCGTGCTTATTGCGGGCGGACGGCGGCAGCTCTGCGCTTCGGACCGGAAAGGTATTGACATGTCAGTACACGTACTTCCCGCTGTTCCTTCTGCAGCCGCACCCGCTTTATCCCAGGCACCTCTGCGCCTCACCCGCCGGGGCCGGCTTCTCCTGGTTGGAGCACCGCTGATGCTGACCTCGGCCGCCCTGCTGGTCTTCATTGGATTCTTCACCGCACCCGCCATGGCCTCGGGCAACTCCCCGGAGCAGACCCGCACTATCCAGGTGAGCGTTTCGAACGGGGAATCCCTGTGGTCTCTCGCCACGGAATTCGCCCCTGACCGGGATCCCCGCACCGTAGTTGCCGACATCGTGGAACTGAACAACCTGGATGATGCCACTGTGCCGGCCGGCCGCCAGCTCTACATCCCGGTGACGCGCTGACCTTCGGGAACCGGGCTCCTGCGTGCTGCATGCGGGAGCCGTCCCCTGCCTCAGGCTCGCGGACTGGTCTTTATCCGGGGACCGGTCTCCGCCTAGGGAGCGTTCTTCATGGAGGGACTTAGAAGTGCAGGCAGGCGGCCCGGATTCCGGAACTGTCCCCGCAGCGCCTTAAGCTGTACTGGTGAGTGAACAGCTGGAAAACCTGAACCGACTTCCCCTGCGCGATGACCTCAGAGGCCTGACGCCCTATGGGGCCCCGCAGCTGGATGTGCCGATCCTGCTGAACGTCAACGAAAACACCCATGGACTGCCCGAGCACGTGCGCCGGGCCATCGTTGCCGAAGTGGAGTCCGCCGTCGGCGGGCTGAACCGCTACCCGGACCGAGAATTCACGCAGTTGAGGGAAAACCTGGCACGGTACCTCGGCCACGGGCTGGTGCCGGAGAACATCTGGGCAGGCAACGGTTCCAATGAGGTTCTCCAGCAGATCCTGCAGGCTTTCGGCGGTCCCGGCCGGACGGCCATGAGCTTCCCGCCCACCTACTCCATGTACCCGTTGCTTGCCAGCGGTACCGGCACCGCCTACGTCACCGGCACCCGGGAAGCGGATTTCTCCCTGACCCCGGAATCGGCCGCCGCGCAGATTCGTGCCCAGGCACCGAACATCATCATTTTGTGCACGCCGAATAATCCCACGGGAACGGCCCTTGGCCTGGACGTCATCGAAGCTGCCTACGAAGCGGGCGAAGCGTCCAACGCCATCGTGGTGGTTGATGAGGCCTACGCGGAGTTCTCCCACGCCGATACCCCCAGCGCCCTGCAGCTGCTGCCGGGACGGGAACGCCTGATCATTTCCCGCACCATGTCCAAGGCCTTTGCCCTGGCCGGGGCTCGGATCGGATACCTGGCTGCAGCACCCCAGATTGCGGATGCCCTGCGCCTGGTCCGGCTGCCCTACCACCTCTCGGCCATCACCCAGGCCACGGCCAACGCCGCGCTGACCCATGCCGATGCCCTCCTTTCCAATGTGGAGGACATTAAGGGCCAGCGTGACCGGATCGTGCGGGAGCTGACGGACCTCGGACTGGACCCCGCACCCTCGGACGCAAACTTCGTGCTCTTCGGCGGCATGGAGAACCCCCGCGCTGTCTGGGAAGGCCTACTGGAAGCCGGCGTCCTGGTTCGGGACATCGGCATTGAGGGCCATCTCCGCGTCACGGCCGGTACGGAAGCTGAAACGGATACCTTCCTTACCGTGCTGCGGTCCCTGCTTCCGGCCTGAACGGCCCGCCGTCCGCGGCGGCCACGATTCCGGGACCCGGCCGCACCGGGACTAAACTGAGAACCTGCCGGAGCTTTGTCCATTGCTCCGACCCCGACCTTCCTGAAGGAACCCCATGACTGTGGAGACCGCTACCGGACGCACTGCCCGCCTTGAGCGGACCACGAGTGAATCGTCCGTCCTCGTTGAACTGGACCTGGACGGCACCGGCCGCGCAGACATCAGCACCTCCGTGCCGTTCTACGACCACATGCTGAACGCGCTGGCCAAGCACTCCCTGATGGACCTCACCGTCCGGGCCACCGGCGACACGCACATCGATGTCCACCACACGGTCGAGGACATTGCCATCAGCATCGGCGAGGCACTCAAGACCGCCCTGGGCACCAAGGCAGGCATCCGCCGGTTCGGCGAGGCTACTGTTCCGCTGGACGAGGCGCTGGCCCACGCCGTCGTCGACATCTCCGGACGCCCCTACCTGGTGCATTCCGGCGAACCGGCCGGACAGGAATACCACCTGATCGGCGGGCACTTCACCGGCTCGCTTACCCGGCACGTGTTTGAAGCCATCACCCTGCACGCCCAGATCTGCCTGCACATGCGGGTGCTGGGCGGGCGGGACCCGCACCACATTGTCGAAGCGCAGTTCAAGGCCTTCGCCCGCGCCCTTCGCGCCGCCGTGGAATCGGATCCGCGGGTAGAGGGAATTCCGTCCACGAAGGGCGCCCTGTGAGTGCCCGCAACGTCACGGTCCTGGACTACGGCTCCGGAAACATCCGCTCAGCCGTCCGCGCCCTTGAGCATGCCGGTGCGAACGTTACCCTCAGCGCCAGGCCCGACGACGTCCTGAACGCGGAAGGGCTCGTGGTCCCCGGCGTCGGTGCCTTCGCGGCCGTGATGCAGGGACTCAAAGACGTGGATGCCCTCCGCATGATCGGCCGCCGGGTTGCCGGCGGGCGCCCGGTGCTGGGTATCTGCGTGGGCCTGCAGGTCCTCTTCGAGGAGGGCGTGGAACACGGCGTCCGCACCAAGGGCATGGGCGAATGGCCCGGAGTGGTGGAGCGGCTTGCTGCCGACGTCGTGCCCCACATGGGCTGGAACACCGTGACACCGCCGGAAGGTTCAGCGCTGTTCGAGGGCCTCGAGGACGAACGGTTCTACTTCGTGCACAGCTACGGCGTGCAGAAGTGGGACTTCGACGTCACCCAGCCTGCCATGCGCCCGCCCCAGGTCACCTGGGCGGACCACGGCGGACCCTTTATTGCCGCCGTTGAGAACGGCGCCCTGTCAGCCACCCAGTTCCACCCGGAAAAGTCCGGCGAAGCCGGCGCTGCGCTGCTGAACAACTGGCTGAAGACACTGGGCTAGCGGCTATGTGGAGCATTGTTCTTATGGGCCTGGCCGGTCTGCTGATTGGCGGTGCGGTGTCCTTCCGCAGCCAGGGCATGTCCAAAATTATTGTTATCAGTTTCTGGGTTTTGGCCGGAATGGCCCTGCTGGGTGCCTACCTGCTGACCCTTAACCTCTCCTGACCCCACCACCGAAAGCACAAGAGATGCCCTTCAGCGAAACCCCCGTCCTTGAACTCCTGCCCGCCGTTGATGTGGCTGACGGCCAGGCCGTGCGCCTTGTGCAGGGCGAAGCCGGCAGCGAGACCAGCTACGGCGATCCGCTGGATGCCGCCCTTGCCTGGCAGAATGACGGCGCGGACTGGGTCCATCTGGTGGATCTGGACGCCGCCTTCGGCCGCGGCTCCAACCTGGACCTGCTCAGCCGCGTGGTGAAATCCCTGGACATCAAGGTGGAACTGTCCGGCGGCATCCGCGACGACGAGTCACTGGACAAGGCCCTGGAACTCGGTGCGGCACGCGTCAACCTCGGCACCGCTGCACTGGAGAACCCCGAGTGGACCGCCAGCGCCATTGCCCGCTACGGCCAGGCCATCGCCGTCGGCCTCGATGTCCGCGGCACCACGCTGGCGGCACGCGGCTGGACCAAGGAAGGCGGCGACCTCTGGGAGGTGCTGGCCCGCCTGGAGGAAGCCGGCTGCCCGCGCTACGTGGTCACGGACGTGACGAAGGACGGCACGTTGCGCGGACCGAACATCGAGCTGCTGCGCGAGGTGCTGAAGCGTACCGACCGCCCCGTGGTGGCTTCCGGCGGCATCTCGAGCCTGGATGACCTGGCAGCCCTGCGCGAGCTGGTTCCCCTGGGCCTGGAAGGAACCATTGTGGGCAAGGCGCTCTACGCCGGTGCCTTCACCCTGCCGCAGGCCTTTGACGTCGCCGGGCACCCGGACCGCTGAGAATGGCTGCTCGCGAACTGCCCGGACATATCGCTGCGGCACTGGCCGGTGCCGGCGGCCCCACTGATTCGGCGGGGCAGCCGTGGGCAGGCCGGGACCTGGCCGGTGAGGGAAATCCGCTCCACAATTTCGACAGCGATGACGGACGGGCCAATCCCGGTTACGTGGACGCCGTCGCCAAGCTGATCGCCGGCACCGGCAGTGAAGCGGAGGTGGTGGCCTCCCTCGCCACCGCCCGCGTGTTTGTCCCGATTGTGGCCGTGCTCGGCGAGGAAACCGAATCCGAGCACGGACTCACGGCCGATAAACAGGCGGACATGGCGCTGGTCACCCTGACCGCGCCGGACGGGCGCAAGGCACTGCCGGTATTCACGTCGGTTGAGGCACTGGAACGCTGGCACTCCGAAGCCCGGCCGGTGGCCGTGTATACGCCGCGGGCAGCGCTCTCCGCTGTTTCGGAGGATGCCCAGCTGCTGGTGGTCGACCCGGGAGCGGATTTCACTTTTGTGGTCCGCCGCCCGGCCATGTGGGCGCTCGGCCAGCAGCGCGACTGGGTGCCGTGTTACACCGACCCCGCCCTGGTGGAGATGGCCGAAGCGGCCGCCGGGCCGGACCCGCAGATCCTGGCGGTAACGCTGCAGCAGGGGCAGGGCACCGCCTCCAGGACCGCCGACGGAACACCGGTGGGCGGGGGAGGGGCCGGCCCGGAGCTTAGAATGATTCTCCAGCTTGCGCCCGGACTTGGTCCGCAGGACATCCAGGCCATTGTGGCCGCCCTGCAACAGCGTTTGACTGCCAACCCCGAGTTTGTTGAGCGCGTGGATTCCCTGGACATCAAAATCACCCGCTGACCCGTCAGGCGTAACCCCGCCGGAAGAGAACTGCCGTGAATTTTGGTCTGTACCGCGAAATGCTGCGGATCGCACCGATCCGCCGCCTGCTGATAGTCGGAATGATCGCCCGGTTTCCGCATTCCGCGGCGGGCGTCCTGCTCACCCTGCATGTAGTGAACACCATGGACCGGGGCTATGCGGCCGCAGGTGCCGTGGCAGCCGTGGTCACCATCGGCATCGCCGTGGGCGCTCCCTGGCGGGGACGGCGGGTGGACACCATTGGGCTCCGGAAGGCCCTGATCCCGTCGGTCATCGCCGAGGCAGTGATCTGGAGTACGGCCCCGCACGTGAGCTTTGAGTGGCTGCTGGTCCTTGCACTGGTGGGCGGAGTGTTCACCCTCCCGGTCTTCAGTGTGGTCCGCCAGTCCCTCGGTGTGCTGGCCACCGGCGAACAGCGGCGTACCGCCTTTGCGCTCGACTCCATCGCCACCGAGCTCATCTTTATGATGGGCCCCGCGCTGGGGGCCGTGATTGCCACGCAGATATCCTCCGTGATCGGGCTGACCGCGGTGGGACTTTCCGCGGCCGTGGCCGGGCTCCTGCTGATCTGGTTCAACCCGCCCACGCGTTCCCCGGAACCTGAGAAGGCTGTGACCGCAGTTGACGAGCAGGAGGCTGCGGCGGCCACCGCTGTGGCGGTGGCGCCGGCAAATATCCAGGAAGCGCCGATGGAGCTTACCGGTGCGGGCCTGCCCGACGGCCCGCAGAATATGTTCGAGCGGCTGCGTCACGGAGTGGCCGGGAACTTCACCTGGTTCAGCCCGGCAGTGGCCGTGGTGTTTGCCGTTGCCATAGGTGCAGGGCTTTTGCTCTCCAGTACCGACGTCGGGATTGTGGCCTCGGTGGAAGCCGGCGGAAATCCCTCCGAGGTCGGCATCGTTTTCGTGGCCTGGTGTGCCGCCTCAGCCATTGGCGGGATTGTCTACGGCGCCATGAAGCGCCGCTTCTCGCCGATGTCCCTGCTGCTGACCATGGCGGTGCTGACCATGCCGATGGCCTTCGCCACGGACACCCTGAGCCTGGCCCTGCTATCCATTCCCGCAGGCCTGCTCTGCGCCCCGGTACTTTCTGCAGCCTCGGAGCGGGTGGCGGATCTGGTGGCCGAGAACCGGCGCGGTGAAGCCATGGGCTGGTACGGCTCCTCCATGACGGCCGGTACCGCACTGGGTGCGCCCGTGGCGGGCCTGGCCATTGACGTGATCGGGCCCTGGTCCGGTTTCCTGCTGGCCGGCGGCGCTGCAGCGGTGCTGGTGCTGGCAACGCTGTCCGCCCGCCGGCTGTTCCTGCGTTCCGCACCCGTCCGCTAGGCCTGCCATGCCGGCCCGGGCATAAAAACGCCCGAAGAGCTTCACCAGGTGAGGCTCTTCGGGCGCGCTAAGGGGTGCGGAGCGGGTTAGCTGACGGGGCCGGTGAATTTCTCGCCCGGGCCCTTGCCCGGCGCGTCCTGGATTACCGACGCTTCGCGGAAGGCAAGCTGCAGGGAACGCAGGCCGTCACGCAACGGTCCTGCGTGCTGGCTGCCGATTTCCGGCGCGGCAGCCGTGACAAAGCCGGCCAGGGCGGTGATCAGTTTCCGTGCCTCGTCCAGGTCCTTGAGGGCCTCGGCGTCGTCGCCTTCGGCCAGGCCGCACTTGACGGCTGCTGCGCTCATCAGGTGGACCGCCGCCGTCGTAATGACCTCGACGGCCGGAACCTCGGCGATGTCGCGCATCTGGTCGGCGACTTCCTGCTGTGCAGCTGCAGCGGTTTCGGACTCTTCGGTTGTTCCGGGGAAGGAGTGGCGGGTTGCTTCCCCTGCCGGATTGCTCTGTGGGGTACTCATACTGGTAAGCTTGTCACAGACCGACTGGTTGTCGTTACTTTCAATGCCCTCTACGGGCGGGATGAAAATCACACTTTCTCCTGAAGGCGGCGTAACCGGTATGCAAGCGGAGTCCCCTCCCACCCGCGTCAGCCTGACTGCCTGTAAAGGCCGCAGAGTTGCCGGGTTCAGGTCGGCCCCGACGGGCCAGCAGCAGGAAAGTCCACGGACTTCCCGAAGCGGCTGAACCGTTCCGGGAGCTAACTGCCTCGAACCGGCTTCGAGACAGTTACCGCCGACCCTCCTACGGGCCTCCGATTGCGCTTGCAATTGGGGGCCTTCTTCAGTTGCAGGCGGTAGCCGTTTTGAACAACACAGGAGCTGCAACATTAGCGAGCCAAGAATCAATGATCGGATCCGCGTCCCCGAGGTGCGGCTGGTAGGTCCGGCAGGTGAGCAGGTAGGCGTGGTCCGCATTGAGGACGCACTCCGCCTTGCAGCCGAGTCCGACCTGGATCTTGTTGAGGTAGCACCGCAGGCAAAGCCCCCGGTGTGCAAACTAATGGACTTCGGCAAGTACAAGTACGAAGCCGCCGTCAAGGCACGCGAAGCCCGGAAGAACCAGACGAACACCGTTCTGAAGGAAATCCGGTTCCGCCTGAAGATTGACACCCACGACTACGAAACCAAGCGTGGCCACGCCATGCGGTTCCTGGGCGCAGGTGACAAGGTCAAGGCCATGATCCAGTTCCGCGGCCGTGAGCAGCAGCGCCCCGAAATGGGCATGAAGCTGCTGAACAAGTTCGCCGAGGACGTCGCCGAGGTGGGTGTGGTTGAGTCCACGCCGCGCATCGACGGCCGCAACATGGTCATGGTCATCGGCCCGCTGAAGAACAAGGCCGAAGCCAAGGCGGAAGCACGCCGCGCCACGCAGCGTGCAGATGCCAAGGCTGCCAACGAGGCTGCCAGGAACGGTGAAGCACCTGCACGGGTGGACACTTCCGCGGATAAGGCTCCGATGACTCAGAGCCTTGCCGACCTCCTGCCGGACGGTCTTCGTCTGGGCTCCTCCGCTGCCGAGGCCGATAAGGCCCGTGCAGAGCAGGAGCAGGCAGAGAAGGAGCAGGCCGCCAAGCGCGCCAAGGCAGCTGCTGCTGAAAAGGCCGCCACCGAGGCCCGCCGCGTTGCCGCTGCCAGCAAGCCGGCCCCCGCGCCGGCCGCTGAAGCCGCTCCCGCCAAGCCGGCGGAGGTTGCCAAGCCTGCTGCTGCTCCGAAGCCCGCAGCGGTCCCGAAGCCTTCCGCGGCAAAGCCTGTGGCACCGCCCAAGCCGGCTGCCCGGCCCAAGCCTGCTGCGGCCCCCAAGCCTGCCGGCAAGTCGTCCCCGCGGGGAACGTCCGGCTCGAACAAGCCCGGAACTGCAGAGTAGTTTTCCTGCACGCTGTCCTGGCACCAGTAATAAAGCCCTGACACCTGCCCAGGTGTCGAAAGCCCCGCGGGCCTGCCCGCGGAAACCTAAAGGAGATCGGTAGACATGCCGAAGATGAAGACCCACAGTGGCGCCAAGAAGCGCTTCAAGCTGACCGGTACCGGCAAGCTCAAGCGCCAGCAGGCCAACCGCCGCCACTACCTGGAGCACAAGCCCTCCACGCTGACCCGCCGCCTGGCCAACGACAAGCTCGTTGCACCGGCTGACGCCAAGGTCATCAAGAAGATGCTGGGCATCTAACTAATCCCCGACAGCCGTCCCGTTCGGGCCGGTTTCACCCCATCAAAACTTTCCCCGCTCCTGGGCCGTCCAGGCGCAGTGACTTACCAAGTCGGGGAGATTTACCAAAAGGAGTACGCACGTGGCACGTGTGAAGCGGGCGCTTAACGCCCACAAGAAGCGTCGGGTTATTCTCGAGCGCGCCAAGGGTTACCGCGGACAGCGTTCGCGCCTGGTCCGTAAGGCCAAAGAGCAGCTGCTGCACTCGTTTGTGTACAGCTACGGCGACCGCCGCAAGCGTAAGGGCGACTTCCGCCGCCTGTGGATCCAGCGCATCAACGCTGCTTCCCGCGCCAACGGCCTGACCTACAACCGCCTGATCCAGGGCCTGAAGCTCGCCGAGATCCAGGTTGACCGCCGTATGCTGGCCGAACTGGCCGTCAACGACGCCGCTGCCTTCGCTGCGCTGGTCCAGATTGCCAAGGACGCCCTGCCGTCCGACACCTCGGCTCCGGCCGCCGCCCAGGCTGCTCCGGCTGCCAAGGCTGCTCCCGCCGCCAAGCCGGCCGCTGCCGTAGCCTCCGCCAAGGGTGGCTTCAAGGCTTCCGAGGGCGACGCCCCCGAAGGCTTCGTTATCAAGGGCAACCTGGGCTCGGGCAAGTACCACGTCCCGGGTTCCACCTGGTACGAGCAGACCGTTGCTGAATACTGGTTCGATTCCGTGGAAGCAGCCAAGGCTGCAGGCCTGGAGCCGGCTGGCGGCGAATCCCGCCAGAAGTTCCAGGGCTAAGGGAATCGGTCTCTAAAAGACGATGAACCACGAAGGGCGCCCGCAGGCACCGCTTATGTCCAACCCCCGAGCTGATCGGGTCCGAGATGTGGCGAAGCTTGCCGGGCGCTCTTCGCGCTTAAAAACCGGCCGCTTCCTGGCTGAAGGGCCGCAGGCCGTCCGGGAAGCGCTGTCCGCGCACCGGGCGGCTGCCGCTGCCGGCGGCCCCGCCGTCGTGCACGAAGTGTATGCAACACAGGCATGCCTTGACCGCCTGCCGGAGCTGGCCGATCTGGCCCGCGGGACCGTGCTGCGCCTGGCCACCGACGAAGTCCTGGCCGCGATGGCCGACACCGTGACGCCGCAGGGCATTGTCGCTGTCTGCGCCATCTCCACCGCCACCCTTGCCGACGTGCTGGCATCCGGCGCGAAGCTGGTAGCAGTGCTGTGCGAGGTCCGCGACCCCGGCAACGCCGGCACCGTCCTGCGCGCCGCGGACTCCGCCGGCGCCGATGCGGTAGTGCTCACCGCATCCAGCGTGGACATTTTTAATCCCAAGGCGGTGCGCTCCACCGCCGGATCACTCTTCCATCTGCCGGTCATTACCGGTGCAGACTTTTCCGAAACCGTCGCCGCCCTCAAAGACGCAGGCGCGACGGTCCTGGCCGCCGATGGCTACGGGAACGTCAACCTGGACCGGCTCCAGGACCTCAGCGCGGTACGGCGCGCGGGCGGCAGTATCCCGGCCGGCGCGGACGACGGCGCGCTGCCGCGGCTTGAAGCCTCGACCGCATGGCTGTTCGGCAACGAAGCGCAGGGCCTCTCTGACGCAGAACTGGCCGCCGCCGATTACCGGGTGGCCGTGCCGCTCTACGGCAGTGCGGAGAGCCTGAACGTCGGTACCGCCGCCACCGTGTGCCTCTATGCCTCGGCGCGTGCCCAGCACAACTGAGGCGCCTGACCTGCCCTAGCGCTGCAGCGCCTTTTCCGCAGCACCAGGGGCGGGATCACCGGCCATACGACGCCGGTCCAGGGCCCCGCTGAGCAGGGCGACTCCCAGCCCCAGCAGGGCGAGCACGGCACCCACGATGGCCGGTGAACGGAAGCCCCAGCCCCACGCGATTACCAGTCCGCCGGCCATGGCGCCCAGGGCATTGGCCATGTTCAATGCCGCGTGGTTGAGCGACGACGCCAGCGATGCCGCGCCGGGGGAGACATCGAGCAGCCGCGTCTGAAGCGCCGGTGTCAGGGCCGAACCGATCGCACCCACCAGGAACACCAGGATGATCGCTCCGGCCTTGTACTGGACGCCCCAGGCGTAGACGGCCAGGATCAGTACGGTGCCGGCCAGGACGGCGTAGATGCTGCCCATCACCGAGCGGTCCGCGATCCGTCCGCCGACAATGTTTCCCACTACCTGTCCTACGCCGTAGAGGCCCACGATCAGCGGCAGCACTCCCATGGAGAAGCCGGCCACCTCGGTCATGGTGGGGGAGATGTAGGTGTAGACCGCGAAGAAGCCGCCGAAGCCGACGGTACCCACCAGCAGGGCGAGCCACATCTGCATCCGGCGCAGGGCGCTGAGTTCGCGCCGGATGCTGGCATCCGGGTGGGTGGCCTGGAACGGAACGAACCAGGCGACGAGGGCGACGGTCAGCAGGGCTATGGCGCCGACCAGGACGAACATCCAGCGCCAGCCGGCCAGCTGTCCCAGCCAGGTGGCAAACGGCACCCCGACCACATTGGCGATGCTCAGGCCAAGCATGACCATGGAGATGGCCCAACCGCGCCGGGTCGGCGCCACCAGGGACGCAGCGATCACGGCAGCCACGCCAAAGAAGGCGCCGTGGGGCAGGCCCGAGAGGAAGCGGGTGACCAGCAGCCACCCGTAATCCGGCGCGATGAAGGAGGAAAGATTCGCGACGGCAAAGAACGCCATGAGCCCCAGGGCCAGCCACTTGCGCGGCATCTTGGCTCCCGCCGCCGCAAGCAGCGGCGCACCGACAACGACGCCGAGGGCATAAGCGGAGATAACGTGGCCGCCTTCGGGGACGGAGACACCCAGCTCGGCGATCATCTCCTGAAGCAGGCCCATGATGGCGAATTCGGTAGTGCCGATGGCGAAGCCGCCTGCGGCCAGGGCTGTGATGGCCAGGGAGACACGATGGGTTTTAGGCGTCATTACGCGCAGGGAAGGCATTGGTGCGGGGTGCTTTCGGATCAGCGGTTGCGCGGAGCCGGCGAAAGGCGCGGGCGCGTCGGGCGGACCCGTGGTCAGAGCGGAAGAACGGATGCAGCCGTTGGCCGGGGCCAAACGGCCACGGTGCCGTTCCTTCCCAGTCTAGGACAGGCGGCACCGTAGACTCGATCTGTGTCTATTCCAGAACTGAAACAGGTAGTCGGAGCAGCGATAGTTGATGACCTGGGCCGGCCGCAGAGCCTGCTGGCTGCCCGCCGGACCGCCCCGGAGGCGTTCGCCGGCATGTGGGAATTCCCGGGTGGAAAAGTGGAGCCGGGGGAATCCTGCGAAGCCGCCCTGCACCGTGAGCTGGCCGAGGAACTCGGTATTGAAGTGGTCCTGGGCACGGAGGTCGCCGGACCCCTGGACCAGGGCTGGCCATTGAATCCGAAGGCCGCCATGCGTGTGTGGCTCGTTCAGGTGAAAACGGGGGAGCCGCTTCCGCTTCAGGACCATGACGAGCTTCGCTGGGTACCGCTTCACTCCGGTGCCCTGGCCGAGCTGCCCTGGATCCCCGCGGACCTTCCGATCGTCACCGCTGTCCTGCAGGCTGCGGCGCAACCCGCCGCAGGATCGGCCTCATCGGATCCGCTTGCGCCGTACCCGGGCGCCGTTCAGGACATTGGCGGCAACTAAAAAAGCGTTCCGGCCGCCACCGGCAGTCCCGCAGCTGTCTGCGGGGCGGGCCGGGGAGCACCTCGCGTGGCGAGGAACTGGTTGCGCCCGGCAAAGCCGTAGCGCTTCTTGACGAGGGTGATCCGTCCCGCGAGCCACTGCCGGTATTCCTTGGAAGCGTAGGTCCCGCCGTTGTACAGCTTGTCGTAGCGGGCCGAGAGGTGGGGGTAGTCGCGGGCCAGCCATTCCCGGTACCACTCGCGTGCCCCCGGCCGCAGGTGAAGGGCGCCGGCCGTGACCGAGGTGGCTCCGGCCGCGGCCAGTGCGGAGAACAGTGCGTCGAGTGACTCATCACCATCGGTCAGCCACGGCAGCAGGGGCATCGCCATGACATTGCAGTCCATGCCGGCATCGCGGATCCGCCGGATCAGGTCAAGCCGTGCCTTGGGCGAGGGCGTGCCCGGCTCAACCCGGCGGGCAAGTTCCGGATCAAGCAGGGCCAGGGAAATCCCCATGCTGATGCTGGTCTGTTGGGCAGCCTCGGCCAGGAGCGGGAGATCGCGGGCCAGCAGGGTCCCCTTGGTCAGGATCGAGAAGGGGGTTCCGCTGTCCGCCAGTGCCCGGATGATCCCGGGCATGAGCTTGTAGCGGCCTTCGGCGCGCTGGTACGGATCGGTATTCGTGCCCATGGCCACGTGCTCGTAGTCCCAGGAAGGCCGGGCCAGTTCACGCCGAAGCACCTCGGCTGCGTTGGTCTTGACGACCAGTTGGCTGTCGAAATCCGCCCCGGTGTCCAGGTCAAGGTAGCTGTGTGTCTTGCGGGCGAAGCAGTACACGCAGGCATGGCTGCAGCCCCGGTAGGGATTCACCGTCCAGCCAAAGGGCATGGAGGACGTCTTGGGAACCTTGTTCAGCACCGACTTGGCCAGGACCTCGTGGAAAGTCACGCCCGCGAAGCCCGGTGTCTGCACGGAACGGACCAGGCCTTGAAGGGGGAGCAGCGCATCGGAGGACGGCGCTGCCTTGGGTTCCTGCTCCTGCCACCTCATGCACCTATTAGAACATATGTTCGAATCTAAGTGTCTAGCCCCGGCGGGCGGGGTAGCCGCCGTCGGACAGTCCGGCCAGGATCTCGAAGATGTTCGACGACGCCGGATCGCCCGCGCGCAGCCGGGAATACCCGGCAGCGGCAAAGTACAGCGGAAGGAAGGCCGGTCCCAGTACCGCGTATTGGGAGCTGTGCCGGGCTTCATGCTGCAGGAGATCGGAGGCGGGCCCGGCATCGAACGCCCGGGATGCGCGGGAACGGTAGAGGATGACGTTGCCCAGGGTGAATGCCGCGGCGCGGGGAAGGGGAAGCCGCCAGCCTTCTGCCAGCAGCAGTCCGCCGGGGCCGGACCTGACCGGTACCCGGCCCGCCCGGGCAGCGAGCAGCCCTGCCGCCGTCGTGCCGTTGACCAGGTTCAGGATGCGGCGGAGAGCCTGCATGCGGGACAGAGGGGACGTCATGCGCCCATGCTAGGCCAGGGACCTGCCTTCACACTGCCCGGCCGGGGAGCGTGAGTTGGTTAGACTGGTAGCCGCAGGCTTCGTGCCTTTGCCTGCAGCACCTTTGTTGCTCAGCTCTCGCACGTCAGCATCACTTCCATTCACCTCAACACGGCCGGAAACAGGTAAGAACGGTACATGTCGAATTCCATACCGGGGACGGACTCCCCAGACAACGCGGCACCCAATCCGCTTGACGAGACGGCCATTGCGGCTGCCGTTGATTCAGCGCTCGCAGCCATAGGCTCCGCAGCGGACCTGGATGCCCTCAAGGACGTCCGGATCGCCGTCACCGGCGAGAAGTCTCCGCTGTCACTGGCCAACCGGACCATCGGCAAGCTGCCCAAGGACCAGAAGGCTGCGGCAGGCAAGCTGGTAGGCCCGGCCCGCGGCCGGATTAACTCGGCGCTCGCAGCACGCACCGTCGAGCTGGAAGCCGAGCGCGACGCCCGGATCCTCGTCGAAGAGGCCGTAGACGTCACTGCAGCCCCGCGGCGCCGCCACATTGGCGGACGGCACCCCATCTCCACGCTCCAGGACCGCGTCGCAGACGTATTCGTGGGTATGGGCTGGGAGATCGCCGAAGGCCCCGAGGTGGAATCCGAGTGGTTCAACTTCGACGCCCTGAACTTCAAGCCGGACCACCCGGCCCGCGAAATGCAGGACACCTTCTTCGTGGAACCGCCCGAGGCGCACCTGGTGATGCGAACGCATACCTCCCCGGTCCAGGTCCGCTCCATGCTTGAGCGCGACCTGCCGATTTACGTCCTGTGCCCGGGCAAGGTATTCCGGACCGACGAGCTCGACGCCACGCACACGCCGGTGTTCCACCAGTTCGAGGGCCTGGCCATCGACAAGGGCCTGACCATGGCGGACCTGGTCGGCACCCTGGAGCACTTCACCCGGGTGCTCTTCGGCGACGAGGCGAAAGTCCGTCTGCGGCCGAACTACTTCCCGTTCACCGAGCCCAGCGCCGAGCTGGACATCTGGCATCCCGGCGCCAAGGGCGGCCCGCGCTGGATCGAGTGGGGCGGCTGCGGCATGGTCAACCCCAACGTGCTCCGCGCTGCCGGGATCGACCCCGAGGTCTATTCAGGTTTTGCCTTCGGCATGGGCATTGACCGTGCCCTTATGTTCCGTAACGAGGTTTCGGACATGCACGAAATGATTGAAGGCGACGTACGTTTCAGCGAACACTTCGGGATGGAGATCTAAGTGAGAATCCCACTTTCCTGGCTGCGCGAGTATGCCCAGGTTCCGGCGGACGCAACCGCCGAAGACGTCATGGAGGACCTGGTAAAGGTCGGCCTGGAGGAAGAGGACGTTCACCGTCCCGCCGACGAGCTGCAGGGGCCGATTGTGGTGGGCCAGGTGCTCAGTATGGAACCGGAGCCGCAGAGCAACGGCAAGACCATCAACTGGTGCTCGGTCCGCGTGGTGCCCGAAGGCACCGAGCAGACCCTGACCGGCAAGGGCATTGAGCCGTCCGGCGTGCAGGGGATTGTCTGCGGCGCGCACAACTTCACGGTGGGGGACAAGGTGGTTGTCACCCTGCCCGGCGCCGTGCTGCCCGGCGACTTCCGGATCAGCCCCCGCAAGACCTATGGGCACGTCTCCGCCGGCATGATCGCCTCGGTGCGTGAACTGGGCATCGGCGAGGACCACGACGGCATCCTCGTTCTCTCCACGCTGGGCCTGGACCCCGAGGTGGGCACCGACGCCATGGAGCTGCTGGGCCTGTATGACCAGGCGGCGGAAATCAACGTCACCCCGGACCGCGGCTATGTCTTCTCCATCCGCGGCGCGGCCCGCGAGTACGCCCACGCCACCGGGACCCGGTTCACCGACCCGGCTGCCGCCGTCGTTGTCCCCGAGGCTGACGGCAACGGATACCCGGTGCGGCTCGAGGACGCCGCACCCATCTACGGCAAGCCCGGCTGCGACCGGTTTGTGGCCCGCACGGTGCGCGGCGTGGATCCGTCCCGGCCCACTCCGCCGTGGATGTCCGCCCGGCTGCGCCTGGCCGGCATACGCTCCATCTCGCTGGTGGTGGATATTTCCAACTACGTGATGCTCGAACTCGGCCAGCCGCTGCACTTCTACGACCTGGATAAGCTCACCGGTGAAATTGTGGTGCGCCGCGCCGCCGAGGGCGAAACCCTGAAGACCCTGGATGAGAAGGAACGCCGGCTGTCCCCGGAGGACCTGCTGATCACCGACGGCTCCGGTGCCATCGGCATTGCCGGCGTGATGGGCGGAGCCTCCACTGAGGTCTCCGGCGGCACGCAGAACGTGCTGATTGAGGCTGCGCACTTCGAGGAAGTGAGCATTGCCCGCTCGCGCCGCCGCCACAAGCTGCCCTCCGAAGCGTCCAAGCGCTTCGAGCGCGGCGTGGACTGGAATGTCGCCGACGTGGCCGCCCAGCGGGCGGTGGACCTGCTGGTGGAACTCGCCGGCGGAACCGCCGATGAGTCAGTGACCGACGTCGGCACCGCTCCCGAACCCCGCCGCATCGACCTGCCGGCACAGTTCCCGTCGCAGCTGATCGGCCTGGACTTCACCGAGTCCCAGATCACCGGCACGCTTCAGGACCTTGGCGCCTCCGTGGAGAAGACCAAGGGCGGCTACCTGGTCACCCCGCCGAGCTGGCGCCCGGACCTGGAGACGCCGCAGGACCTCACCGAGGAAATCATCCGCCTGGTGGGGTATGACAAGATTCCCTCCACCCTGCCCGTGGCACCTCCCGGACGCGGCCTGACCCGTGTCCAGCAGCAGCGCCGACGGCTGATGCAGTCCCTTGCTGCGGCCGGCCTCACCGAGGTGCTGTCCTACCCGTTTGTCACCGAAGCGGACAACAACACCTTCGGCGCACCGAAGGAGGGCGGCGTGCAGGCACTGAAGCTGGCCAACCCGCTCAGTGCCGAGTACGGCTACCTGCGCACCTCGGTGCTGCCGGGGCTGTTCGAGGTAGCCAAGCGGAACATGTCCCGCGGCTTCCGCGACCTGGCACTGTTCGAATCCGGGACGGTCTTCCTGCCTGGCGATCACCTGGGCACCGAAAGCATCCCGCCGCTGGGCGCCAAACCGTCCGACGAGGTGCTGGATGAGCTGTATGCCGGCATCCCCGACCAGCCGCTGCACGTGGGTGTGCTGCTGGCCGGCCACGAGTCCGCCCCTGGCGCCGGCACCACGCCGCGCACCTGGGACTGGGCTGACGCCGTGGACTTCGCCCGGATGATGGGCGACGTCCTGGGTGTGGAACTGGTGGTGGAACAGGGTTCCCACCAGGCTTTCCATCCCGGCCGCACCGCGCGCATTGCACTGCGCAGCGGCGAGACCGTGGGCTACGCCGGCGAACTGCACCCGAAGCTGCTTGCTGCCCGGGACATGCCGGCCCGGACCGTGGCTGCGGAACTGGACGTGGATGCGCTCTTCGATGCCGCTCCCGATGTCATCGTTGCCCGTCCCATCTCCAGCTTCCCCATCTCCACGCAGGACGTGGCGCTGGTGGTGGCTGAGGACGTGCCGGCTGAGCAGGTCCGCGAGGCCCTGCGGGAAGGTGCCGGCGAACTGCTCGAAGACGTGGCACTGTTCGACGTCTACGCAGGGGCCGGTATTGAACCCGGGTCCAAATCGCTGGCATTCGCGCTCCGCTTCCGTGCACCGGACCGGACGCTGACTGCCGATGAGGCTTCGGAGGCACGGGCCGCCGCCGTCGCGCTGGCCGCCGAACGCTTCGGCGCCGTGCAGCGCTAAGTAGGCACCATCCAGACAAAAGGGTCCCGCCGGATGTTCCGGCGGGACCCTTTTGTGTGAGCGCTGCAAGAGGCTGGGGCGTCAGGCCCCTGCCTCTCCTGAGTCCAGGCCCACCATGACCCACCAGGCGAGATCCTCATCGCTCGCCAGCCGGGATTCGGGCACGGTCAGCCAGTTCCGGCCCATCGGACGGTTACTGCCCATGACGGCTTCTTCCGCGCCGCGTTCAAGCAGGTCCTCATAACGGGCGGGGTCAATGTGCACCAGCAGGTCACCGCCGGCCCCGGCCGCGACGGCCAGGCGCTCGTCCACCATAAAGGACAGCCCGCCGAACATACGCACCTCCCGGACGTTGGGCCGCGGAGCCAGGACCTGCCGCAGCCGCCCTGCCAGGTAGTCGCGGGCCACCGGGCGATTTGTCACCATGCCGGGCCTCCTTGCCTTGCATTTGGCATTCTCCCCTGCGCTGGATATTAGGCCCCGAAGGCAGGGTCCCGCTAGGGCGCCAGCAGCACCTTGCCCGTGGTGCGCCGCCCCTCCAGATCCGCCTGGGCCCGCGACGCTTCCGAGAGCGGGTAGGTGGCCCCGATCCGTACGTCCAGGGTCCCGGCCAGCACGGCATCGAAGAGTTCGCGTGCCCGCCACTGCCGTTCCTCCGGTGTCAGCAGATAGTGCGCCAGGGTGGGGCGGGTGAGGAACAGTGAACCCGAGGAGTTCAACCGCTGGATATCGAACGGCGGCACCTGCCCGGAGGCTCCGCCGAAGAGCACCATCATGCCCCGGGTGCGCAGGCTCGCCAGGGACGCATCAAAAGTGGCCGCACCCACGCCGTCGTACACCACATCCACGCCCGTGCCGCCGGTCAGCGCACGGACCCGGCCGGTGAACCCCTCGTAGCGCAGCACATGGTCTGCGCCGGCGTCGCGGGTCAGGAGCTCCTTTTCCTCCGTGGAAACCGTGGTGATCACGGTGGCCCCCTTGGCCTTGAGCAGCTGGATCAGCAGCAGCCCCACCCCGCCGGCTCCGGCATGGACCAGGGCCGTCTGCCCCTCCTGCACCGGGAAGGTGGAGTTGCACAGGTAGTGCGCGGTCATGCCCTGGAGCATCAGGGCCGCGGCGGTTTCATCGCTGATTCCGGCCGGCACCGGCAGGGCGACGTCGGCATCCATCACCGTGTACTGGGAATAGGTGCCTCCGCCCTCGGCCGTGGCCACCCGGTCGCCTTCCCTGAACCCGGAGTCCCGCCCGGCGGAGACCACCGTACCGGCCGCCTCAGCACCGGGTATGAAGGGATATGACATGGGATAAACCCCGGCGCGCTTGTACGTGTCAATGAAGTTCACCCCCGCCGCGGCTACTTTCACCAGCAGCTGGCGCGGGCCGGGCTCGGGAAGGTCAACGTCTTCATAACGCAGGATTTCGGGGCCGCCCGCCTGCGGGACGACAATGGCTTTGTGCATGGCATGGCCTTTTCTGTGGCTGGAACGTGCCGCTTAACAATGTGCTCCCCATCATACGGTTTGCATAATTATTGGAGCCATTGCATAAATGTGCTGTAGGGTGAATGGCATGACGATTTCCGTAGCAGTATCCGGTGCCAGCGGCTATGCCGGCGGTGAAGTGCTGCGCCTGCTCGCCGGCCATCCGGACGTGAGCATCGGCGCCATCACCGCCCACAGCAACGCCGGCACCCGCCTCGGGGAGCTCCAGCCGCACCTGCACGCTTTGGCGGACCGCGTCCTGGGGGAGACAACGGTGGAAAATCTGGCCGGCCACGACGTCGTGTTCCTCGCGCTGCCGCACGGCGCCAGCGCCGCGATTGCCGCGCAGCTCGATGCAGACACCCTGGTGATCGACGCCGGCGCGGACCACCGGCTGGAGGATCCGCAGGCGTGGGAAAAGTTCTACGGATCCGCCCACGCCGGCACCTGGCCCTACGGCCTGCCCGAGCTTCCCGGCCACCGCGACCGGCTCAAGGGTGCCCGCCGGATTGCGGTGCCCGGCTGCTATCCCACCAGTTCGCTGCTGGCGCTGACCCCGGGGTTCGCGGCCGGGCTGCTGGAGCCCGACGACGTCGTCATCGTTTCCGCCTCGGGCACCTCGGGAGCGGGCAAGGCAGCCAAGCCGCACCTGCTCGGCTCCGAGGTACTGGGCGGCATGAGCCCCTACGGCGTCGGCGGCAGCCACCGGCACACACCCGAAATTGAGCAGGGCCTCTCCGCCGCCGCCGGGGAAACCGTGGCGGTGTCCTTTACTCCCACCCTCGCACCGATGGCCCGCGGCATCCTCACCACCGCCACCGCGAAGGTCCGTCCCGGCACCGACCCGGCCGAATTGCGCGCCGCCTGGGAAGCTGCCTACGCCGGCGAGCACTTTGTCCGCGTACTCCCGGAAGGACAGTGGCCCGCCACCAAGATGGTGGTCGGTTCCAACTACGCCGTGATGCAGCTGGCCTATGACGCCCACGCCAACCGGGTGATCGTCAGCTGCGTCATCGATAACTTGAACAAGGGAACTGCCGGCGGCGCCGTGCAGTCCATGAACATTGCCCTCGGCCTGGAAGAGACCGCGGGACTGACGCAGCAGGGGGTGGCTCCGTAATGAGTGCCGCAGAAAGCAAAACCAGCACCGGCATCACCGTCCCGGCCGGATTCCGCGCCGCCGGCGTCACCGCAGGGCTCAAGGACTCCGGCGGGTCGGACGTAGCCCTGGTGGTCAACGACGGACCCTCCAAGGCGGCAGCCGCCGTGTTCACCCGCAACCGGGTGGCGGCCGCGCCCGTGCTGTGGTCCAGGCAGGCGGTCTCCGACGGGCGGGCCGACGCCGTCATCCTCAACTCCGGCGGTGCCAACGCCTGCACCGGCGCCGAGGGGTTCCAAAACACCCACGCCACCGCGGAAAAGACTGCCGCCCTCCTGGGGATCAGCGCCTCCGATGTCCTGGTCTGCTCCACCGGCCTGATCGGTATGCAGCTGCCGATGGACAAACTGATCCCCGGCGTCGAAGCCGCCGCAGCGGACCTTTCTGCCGACGGCGGTTTGACCGCGGCGCAGGCCATCATGACCACCGACACCGTGGCCAAGCAGGCAGTGTTCACCGGCGCGGACGGCAGCTTCAGCATTGGCGGCATGGCCAAGGGTGCGGGAATGCTCGCCCCCGGCCTGGCCACCATGCTGGTGGTCCTGACCACCGACGCAGACGTTGCCGCCCCGGCACTGGATGAGGCACTGCGCGCTGCCACGGCGGTGACCTTTGACCGCACGGACTCCGACGGCTGCATGTCCACCAATGACACCGTGATCCTGCTGGCCTCCGGCGCTTCCGGAACGGTGCCCGACGGGGACGAATTCACCCGCGGCCTCACCGAGGTCTGCCACTCGCTGGCCCAGCAGCTCATCACCGATGCCGAGGGCGCCAGCCACGACATCGCCATCACCACCGTCAACGCCGCCACCGTGGCCGACGCGGAAACGGCGTCCCGCGCCGTCGCCCGTTCCAACCTCTTCAAGACCGCGATCTTCGGCAACGACCCGAACTGGGGCAGGGTGCTTTCCGCCGTCGGGACCACCGACGCCGCCTTCGAACCGGACCGGATCGACGTGCGCATCAACGGGGTCCAGGTCTGCCGCAACGGCGGCATTGGCGAGCCGCGCGAGTCGGTGGATCTTGCCCCGCGCGCCGTGAGCGTGGAAATCGACCTGCACGCCGGCACGGAAAGCGCCACCATCTGGACCAATGACCTGACCACGGACTACGTCCACGAGAATTCGGCCTACAGCAGCTAACCGGGGGATGAGCATGAGCACACCAGCAGCAGCCGGGGAACGGCTGCGGGCACAGGACAAGGCGGAAACGCTGATCGAGGCACTGCCCTGGATCCAGCGCTTCGCAGGCACCACCATGGTCATCAAGTACGGCGGCAACGCCATGGTCAATGACGAACTGCGCCGGGCCTTCGCCGAGGATATTGTCTTCCTCCACCATGCCGGCGTGCACCCCGTGGTTGTTCACGGCGGCGGCCCGCAGATCAGTACCTTCCTGGACCGGCTCGGTATCGAGTCCGAATTCCGCGGCGGCCTGCGCGTCACTACCCCCGAAGCCATGGACGCGGTACGCATGGTGCTGACCGGCCAGGTGGGACGCGAACTGGTGGGCCTGGTCAATTCCCACGGACCCTACGCCGTGGGCCTCTCCGGTGAGGACGGCGGACTGCTGCAGGCCGTACGCACCGGCACCGTAGTGGACGGGGAGGAAGTGGACCTGGGCCTGGTCGGGGAAGTGGTGGGCGTGAATCCCGCCGCCATCCTGGACCTGGTGGCCGCGGGGCGGATCCCGGTGATCAGCACCGTGGCTCCGGAAGTGGACGCCGACGGCGGTCCTACCGGACAGGTGCTCAACGTCAACGCGGATACGGCCGCCGCAGCACTGGCTGTGGCGCTGGGCGCGTCCCGGCTGGTGGTACTGACTGACGTGGAAGGACTCTACGCGGACTGGCCGGATAAGTCGTCACTGATTTCCTCGCTCACCGCAGGCGAGCTGCGCAGCATGCTGCCCACCCTTGAAGCCGGCATGATCCCCAAGATGCAGGCCTGCCTGGCCGCCGTGGACGGCGGGGTGGAGCGCGCGGCAGTGGTGGACGGCCGGATGGCCCACTCCATGCTGCTGGAAATTTTCACCGCAGCAGGCATCGGCACCCAGGTTGTTCCGGAGGAGGACCATGCATAACACCGAAGCCAGACATGCCGCGGCCCAGGGCTCAGCGGAATGGCTGCAGCGCTACGATTCCTCGCTGATGGGTGTTTTCGGCACCCCGCAGCGGGTGCTGGTCAGTGGCAGCGGCTGCTATGTCGAAGATGCCGACGGCAAGCAGTACCTCGACCTGCTTGGCGGTATCGCCGTCAACGCACTGGGCCACGCCCATCCTGAACTGGTGGCCGCCGTGCAGGAACAGCTGTCCACCCTGGGCCATGTCTCGAATTTCTTCACCAGTCCCGCCCAGGTGCTCCTGGCCGAACGCCTGCTGGCCCTGGCCGGCGCACCGGCGGGTTCCAAGGTGTTCTTCGCGAACTCCGGCACCGAAGCCAATGAGGCGGCGTTCAAGCTGGCCCGCCGCAACACCGATCCGGCCACCGGCCGGACCCGGATCCTGGCCCTGGACGGTGCATTCCACGGCCGGACCATGGGCGCGCTGGCACTGACCGCCAAGCCCGCCTACCGTGAGCCGTTCCAGCCGCTGCCCGGCGGTGTGGAGCATCTTCCGTTCGGGGACATTGCCGCCCTGACCAATGCGGTGGATGAAAGCGTGGCCGCGGTCTTCCTGGAACCCATCCAGGGCGAGGCAGGGGTGCGGATGCTGCCCGAGGGGTACCTGGAGGCAGCCCGTGAGGCCACCCGGTCCGCCGGCGCCCTGCTGATCTTTGACGAGGTGCAGACCGGCGTTGGCCGCACCGGCACCTGGTTCGCGTCCGAAGGCGTCCTGCCCGATGCCATGACGCTGGCCAAGGGCCTGGGCGGCGGCATCCCGGTAGGTGCACTGCTGACCTTCGGCGAAGGCCCGGCGAACCTGCTCGCTGCAGGAATGCACGGGACCACGTTCGGCGGAAACCCGGTGGCGGCAGCAGCCGCCCTGGCCACGCTGTCCGTGCTGGAATCCCGGGATCTGCTGGCCAACGTCCGGGCCACGGGCGAGTTCCTGAGCCGCAGGCTCGCAGCTGTGGACGGGGTGGCGGAGGTACGCGGCAGTGGCTTCCTGATCGGCATCGATCTGGACGGCCCGTTTGCCCCGGCGGCCGTGGCCGCGGCACTGGAGGCCGGCTTCATTATCAACAGCACCGGCCCGGCGACGCTGCGGCTGGCCCCGCCGCTGATCCTCACCGCCGAGCAGGCCGGAACGTTCCTGGACGCCCTGCCCGGGATCCTCCACGCGGCCCGCGCCGCGGCCGCCCCCACCCCGATCACCGGCACAAACGAAGGAAAACCATGACCCGCCACTTCCTGGTAGACACCGACCTGACACAGGCGGAGCAGGCCGAAGTCCTGGACCTGGCTGCCGCGCTGAAGCAGGACCGTTACAAGTACCAGCCGTACGCCGGGGAGTCCACCGGGCGCAAAACGGTCGCGGTCATCTTTGACAAGACCTCCACCCGGACCCGGGTCTCCTTCGCCGCCGGCATCTCCGATCTGGGCGGCGTGCCGCTGATCATCGGGGCAGGGGAGTCCCAGCTGGGCCACAAGGAAAGCGTCGCGGACACCACCAAGGTCCTTGAACGCATGGTCTCCACCATCGTGTGGCGGACCTACGCCCAGTCCGGGCTGGAGGAAATGGCAGCGAACTCATCGGTGCCTGTCATCAACGCACTCTCCGATGACTACCACCCCTGCCAGCTGCTCGCGGATCTGCTGACCATCCGCGAACACAAAGGCACCCTCGCCGGCCTGACCCTGACCTATCTGGGGGACTGCGCCAACAACATGGCCAACTCCTACCTGCTAGCCGGGGTTACCGCCGGCATGCATGTGCGGGTGGCCGGGCCGGTGGGGTATCTGCCGGACCCGAAGATTGTCGACGCCGCCGCGGCCCGTGCCGAGGAAACCGGGGGATCGGTGATGATCACCACGGACGCCGCCGAAGCGCTGGCCGGAGCCGACGTCGTTGCCACTGATACGTGGGTCTCCATGGGCCAGGAAGCCGAGAAATCCGCCCGGCAGGAGCTGTTCCGCAGCTATGCTGTGGATGCCGGGGCCATGGAACAGGCAGCGGATGACGCCGTCGTGCTGCATTGCCTGCCCGCCTACCGCGGCTACGAAATTTCCGCCGATGTCATCGATGGACCGCAGTCCGTGGTCTGGGACGAGGCAGAGAACCGCCTGCACGCGCAGAAGGCCCTGATGGTCTGGCTGATGGCGCGCTCGGGCCTGACCGCAACACCGGAGGCACACTCATGAGCATGCCCGCGACGAAGACCGCACGCCAGGCGCGGATCCGCACCCTGCTGACCGGCCTGTCCGTGCGTTCGCAGGCGGAACTGGCGGCGCTGCTGGCCGACGACGGCGTCCAGGTAACCCAGGCAACCCTCTCCAGGGACCTGGTGGAACTGGGGGCGGTGCGGATGCGCGGCAAGGACGGCGCCCTCGTGTACGCCGTCCCGTCCGAGGGCGGGGAACGCTCACCGAAATCCGGGGTCACCCAGGAAGTGCTCGATGCCCGCCTGGCCCGGCTCTGCGGCGAACTGCTGGTCACTGCCGAAGCCTCCGCGAACATCGTGGTGCTGCGCACCCCGCCCGGTGCTGCGAACTTCCTGGCACTGGCCATCGACCATTCGGTCCTGCCCTCTGTCCTGGGCACCATCGCCGGTGACGACACCGTCATGATGGTGACCCGGGAACCCGACGGCGGCGCCGACCTCGCCGCGCGGTTCCTGCGCATCGCAGATGACGCCACCAACAACGGCACGGCCCCTGAAAGCCGGATCCTGTAACCGTGCAGAAGCCGGTCCCGGACCGCACCCCACCAACTTCATCCTGAACCAACCAGCAGCCCCCAGGGGCTGCGTCCAATGCAAGAGGAGCAAATTTCGTGAGTGAACGTATTGTTCTGGCCTACTCCGGTGGCCTGGATACGTCAGTAGCCATCGGCTGGATCGCCGAGGCAACCGGTGCTGAAGTCATCGCCGTCGCCGTAGACGTAGGACAGGGCGGCGAGTCCCTGGAGACCATCCGCCAGCGCGCCCTGGACTGCGGTGCCGTCGAAGCCTACGTGGCGGATGCCCGTGAGGAATTCGCCGCCGAGTACTGCATGCCGGCGCTGAAGGCCAACGGCCTGTACATGGATTCCTACCCGCTGGTTTCCGCCCTGTCCCGCCCGGTGATCGTCAAGCACCTGGTGGCCGCCGCGCGCCAGTTCGGTGCCACCACGGTCTCGCACGGTTGCACCGGCAAGGGCAACGACCAGGTCCGCTTCGAAGTCGGCATCCAGACCCTGGGCCCGGACCTGAAGTGCATCGCACCGGTCCGGGACCTGGCCCTGACCCGCGACAAGGCGATTTCCTTCGCAGAAGCCAAGAACCTGCCGATCGCCACCACCAAGAAGAACCCGTTCTCCATTGACGCCAACGTCTGGGGCCGCGCGGTGGAAACCGGCTTCCTGGAAGACATCTGGAACGGACCCACCCCGGACGTCTACGAGTACACCTCCGATCCCGCGGCAGCACCTGCCGCCGACGAAGTGGTCATCACCTTCAAGGAAGGCATCCCGGTGGCCATCGACGGCAAGCCCGTCACCCCGCTGCAGGCCATCGAGGAAATGAACCGCCGCGCCGGCGCCCAGGGCATCGGCCGGATCGATATTGTCGAGGACCGCCTGGTGGGCATCAAGAGCCGTGAAATCTACGAAGCGCCGGGCGCCATGGCGCTGATGGCGGCCCACCGCGAACTCGAAAACGTCACGGTGGAACGCGAGCAGGCCCGCTTCAAGAAGACGGTTGGCCAGCGCTGGACCGAGCTGGTCTATGACGGCCAGTGGTTCTCCCCGCTGAAGCAGTCCCTGGACGCCTTCATCGAAGACACCCAGAAGTACGTTTCCGGGGACATCCGTATGAACATGCACGGCGGCCGCGCCGTGGTGACCGGACGCCGCTCCGATTCCTCGCTGTATGACTTCAACCTGGCCACCTACGACACCGGCGACAGCTTTGACCAGTCCATGGCCCGCGGTTTCATCGAGCTGTTCGGGATGTCCTCCAAGGTGGCCTCCGGCCGCGACCAGCGCCTAGCAGAAGGTAAGTAAGCACATGAGCCACGGCAAGCTGCCGGAAGAAGCCACGGGCTCCGGCTCGTCCGGATCAACCGTCCAGGGCGCTTTGTGGGGAGGCCGGTTCGCCGGCGGCCCCGCAGATGCCCTCGCCGCGCTGAGCAAGTCCACCCACTTCGACTGGCGGCTTGCCGGCTATGACATTGCCGGGTCCCGCGCCCACGCCCGTGTGCTGCACAAGGCCGGGCTGCTGGACGACGCCGAGCTGGAGGGAATGCTCGATGCACTGGACCGGCTCGACGCCGATGTGAAGTCCGGTGCCTACGTCCCCGCCGAGTCCGACGAGGACGTCCACGGTTCCCTGGAACGCGGCCTGATCGAGCGTGCCGGTGCGCAGCTGGGCGGCAAGCTCCGGGCCGGGCGGTCCCGCAATGACCAGATTGCCACGCTGGGCCGGATGTACCTGCGCGACCACGCACGCATCATCGGTGCCGGTGTGCTCTCAGTGATCGAAGCCCTGGTGGGCCAGGCGCAGGCGCATCTGGGTGTGGCCATGCCCGGGCGCACGCACCTGCAGCACGCCCAGCCGGTGCTGCTCAGCCATCACCTGCTGGCCCATGCCTGGGCTCTGCTGCGGGATGTGCAGCGCCTGGCGGACTGGGACAAACGGGCGGCCGTTTCTCCCTACGGCTCCGGTGCCCTGGCCGGTTCCTCCCTGGGCCTGGACCCGAACGCCGTTGCTGCGGACCTCGGTTTCGACTCCGCCGTTTGGAACTCCATTGACGGCACCGCCTCCCGGGACGTGTACGCCGAGTTCTCCTGGGTGGCCGCGATGATCGGCGTGGACCTGTCCCGGATCAGTGAGGAAGTCATCCTGTGGGCCACCAAGGAGTTCTCCTTTGTGACCCTGGACGATGCCTTCTCCACCGGATCATCCATCATGCCGCAGAAAAAGAACCCCGACGTAGCCGAACTGGCGCGCGGCAAGGCCGGCCGCCTGATCGGTGACCTCACCGGCCTCCTGGCCACGCTGAAGGGCTTGCCGCTGGCCTACAACCGGGACCTGCAGGAGGACAAGGAACCGGTCTTCGACGCGGCGGACACGCTGGAACTGCTGCTTCCTGCAGTGTCCGGCATGATTGCCACGCTGACGTTCAACACCGGGCGGATGCAGTCACTGGCTCCGCAGGGCTTTGCCCTGGCCACCGATATCGCGGAGTGGCTGGTCCGCCAGGGTGTTCCGTTCCGGGAGGCGCACGAGCTGTCCGGTGCCGCTGTGCAGCTGGCTGAGGGCCGCGGCGTCGAACTGTGGGACCTGACCGACGAGGAATACGCCGGCATTTCTCCCCACCTGACCCCGGAGGTCCGCTCGGTGCTCAGTACCGAAGGATCCCTGGACAGCCGCAGCTCGCAGGGCGGCACGGCACAGTCCGCGGTGGAACAGCAGCTCGCAGAACTGCACCGGCAGCTAGACGCGGTCCGCGGCTACGCCGGCTGAGGCTGCCGGCCGCGGACACGGGCCCCGGGGAGCATGGCTCCCCGGGGCTTATGCGTCCGGAGGCGGACGGTTACCGTGGGCCCTATGAGTACCTTCTTCCGGGCACAGCTGCGTGCCCTGCCAGATTTCCCCGACACCATGCCGACCTTTGATCCGGACGCGGCACCGCAGGATCCGGCGGAGCTTTTCCGGCTTTGGCTGGCGGAGGCACTGGCTGCCGGGATCCGCCAGCCGCACGCGTTCTCCCTGGCCACCGCGGGCAGCGGAGGGCAGCTCTCCTCCAGGATGCTGATCCTGAAGGACATCGACGACGGCGGCTGGCAGTTCGCGACAGCGCGCACTTCCCGCAAGGGCGGGGAACTGGCAGCTCACCCGTATGCGGCCATGAACTTTTACTGGCCTGAGCTCGGACGGCAGATCCGCGTGGCCGGTTCCGTGGACCTGCTTTCCGCTGAGGCATCGGCAGCGGACTGGGATGCGCGGCCGGCGTCGGACGGCACCGCCAATCCCGCCTGGCAGCTCTATTCGCTGGTACCGCGGGAGATCGAGTTCTGGCAGGCCAGCGCGGACCGCCGCCACATTCGTCACCGGATGACGTTCTAGGTGCATGAGGGCCCGGCACCGTCAGCCGCCGGAATACCCGGATTTGTGGTCAAACTGCCTGCCGCCCCCTCCCGGCAGGACTTGCTCCGGCGCTAGCCTTGAACCGCGCCTCCAAGTCCAATCCGGCTACCGAAGAGGGTTCGCCATGACCAGCTCCAGCAGTGCAGGAATCCCGGCTCCCGCCGGGCGGATCGAGCAGCACCCGGACGGATACACGCTGACGTTTGAACGCAGGCTGGACTTCCCGGTGGACCATGTCTGGGACGTGCTCACCAACCGGGACAAGGTGGCCCAGTGGCTGGGCATCATCACTCCCGCCTGGCAGATCGGCAAGGAATACCGGCTGGACATGGGCGAATCAGCCGTGACGGGCACCGTGCTGCAGATGAGTCCGGGCGCGAGTCTGCAGCTGACATGGGAGGACCCGCTGGGGGACGAATCCGTGCTGGACTGGCAGGTGCATCAAAGCGCGGACGGGGCTGTGCTGCAGTTCCGCACCCATGAGAACACTGCCGATTTCCTGACCGAAGGTGCCGCCGGCTGGCAGGGGATTCTGGAGGCCTTCGACGCCGTGGTGGCCGGCATTGAACCGGTCAGGACCGATGATCCCGACCAGTGGCTGGGGCTGCGGGACGCCTACGCCGAGGACTTTGACGTTTCACCCACCATGGGCCGGCTGGATAACCTGCGCACCCCCGCCGAGGTTGTGTTTGAACGCTGGTACAGCGCCCCGGCCGGCGACGTCGGCCCGGCGCTGGAAAGGGCGGCAGCCCGGTTTGGGATCGACCAGGGCGCACGCATCGACATCGGCGAGGACGCAGGACATGTTCGGGTGATCATCCGCGATCCGGTCACCGGCGGTCCCGACGCCGCGGCCGAACGGCTCGCAGCCTGGCACATGGCCCTGGATGCCGCCGGAGCCGGCCTCGCCGGACACGAGGCGAATCCCAGTTCACGCCGGCTCGTGGCCCTGAAGGATTTCTACCGCGGCCCGGCCGACGGCGCCTGACCGCAGGTGGCGCCTGAGCGCTGATCCCCGTCCGCATCCGCCGCCCAACGCCCCGGCGCCCCGGGACCACCCGCGGACAGCGGACCCCGCGCGGCTTGCTACCGTCGGAGTATGGGTTTTTCACGTGACAGAGAACGTCTTGCCGTCCCCGCCACCGAGGCAGCACCACACCTGCTCGGTGCGGTACTGACGCATGAGGCCGAGGGGGAGCGCGTGAGCGTACGGATCACCGAGGTGGAGGCCTACATGGGTGATGTTGACCCGGGATCACACGCCTTCCGCGGCAGGACGGCACGGAACGCCACCATGTTTGGTCCGGCCGGACACCTCTACGTGTACTTCACCTACGGCATGCATTACTGCGCCAACGTGGTCTGCGGCACCGACGGGTTTGCCACCGGTCTCCTGCTGCGTGGCGGCGAGGTGGTGGAGGGCGCGGACATCGCGGCGGCCCGGCGGGGAAACCCGCGCAACAGCCTGGACCTGGCCCGGGGGCCGGCACGTCTGGCACAGGCACTGGGCATTGCACGCGGGTTGGACGGAGCCGATGTGTTTGCCTCCCCGCTGCAGCTGGCCCTCCCGCCGGAGCCAGTTCCGGCCGCGCAGGTTTCCACCGGACCGCGCGTTGGCGTCAGCGGACCCGGAGGGACGGCTGACTACCCGTGGCGGTACTGGCTGACCGGTGACCCGACCGTCTCGAAATACCGTCCCGCCCAGCCGCGGAAACGGCCGGCCGGAGCGACCGCGCGGCGGCCCTAGAACACCGTTCGCCGCCCGGGGGATGAATCCTCCCGGGCGCCGAACGGCGAAGGGTTCCCGGCCCGGGCCGGCTAGGAGCGCGGCAGCGGAGCCTGGGCCGAGATGAGCCGGTTCTCCAGCAGCTCATCCCAGAACGCCCCGGGAATACGGGCCGTGATGGCCGCCATGTCCTCAGCCAGGCGTTCGGGCCGGCTGGAGCCGGGGATGACCGCCGCCACGGCCGGGTGGGCCGTGGAGAACTGCAGGGCGGCTGCCTTCAGGCTGACATTGTGCCGCCGGGCTATCGCGGTCATCTGATCAATCCGGGCCTTGACTGCCGGCGGGATTTCGGCGTAATCGAAGTAGTCGCCGCCCAGCAGTGCGCCCGAATTGAAAGGACCGCCCACCACTATGCCCACGCCCTTGTCCAGGGCGGCGGGCATCATCCGCTGCAGGGCACGCTCGTGCTGCAGCAGGGTGTACTGGGTAGCGGAGAGGTTCATGGTCGGCGCCGCCTGCTCCATGTCCATGGCCAGCTCAATGGGCTCGGTGGTGTTCACGCCCAGTCCCCAGCCGCTGATCACGCCTTCCTCCTGCAGCCGGGCAAGGACGCGGAACGCCCCGGTCCTTGCCTCGTCGAACTTGGTGATCCACTCGTCCCCGAGGAAGTCCCGGGACGTGTCGTGGATGAAGACGAAGTCCAACCGGTCGGTCTTCAGCCGCTTCAGGCTTTCCTCGATGGAACGCAGGGTGGCATCGGCCGTATAGTCCGTTGCAATCCTGTTCGAGCGCCCGTGCGTAAAGAGGCCCTCGCCTTTCTCCTCTTCCTCGTCCAGGATCAGCCGGCCCACCTTGGTGCTGAGTGCGTACTCGTCCCGGTTGTACTGCGAAAGGACCTCGCCCAGGCGGGACTCGGCCAGACCGGCACCGTAGAAGGGGGCGGTATCGAAGTAGCGGATGCCCGCGTTCCAGGCAGCTTCCACGGTGGCAAGCGCCTCGTCCCCGGGAATGTCCCGGTACATGTTTCCCAGCGGGGCGGTGCCGAAGCCGATCTTGATTGCGAGCACGTCATGCAGGTTGGCCATGTGATGAAATCCTTGACTGTTGTCCGGTAAATCCGAAGGGCCCGCAGAACGGACCCTTCCGGACGTGGCAACGGCAGCCCACAGGTCTTTATTCCTTTGCCGGGGCCCTGCGGTGTCCCGCTTTGCTGGCCCTTCCCCTTCGTCCGCCGGGCGCTGCAAGGCGAGAGAAGTGCCACAGCACCCGGTCCTTCCCCGGCTGTCACGGAGGGGAGCGGGTAAGGTGGATGCGTGAAAGATGCCCCGGCAGAACCGGTAAATAACGAGACCATTGCACAAACCATCGACCGCCTGGGCGCCGTAATTCCCGATTACCCCCAGCCCGGAGTCGTCTTCCGGGACCTGACTCCGGTCTTCGCCGACGGTCCGGCGCTGCGCGGCGTGGTGGACGCACTCACCGCTCCCTTTGAGGGCCGGTTCGATTACGTGGTCGGAGTGGAAGCACGCGGTTTCCTGCTGGCAGCCGCGGCGGCCTATGCCTCCGGAAAGGGCGTTATTACCGTCCGCAAGCCGGGCAAGCTTCCCCGCGAGGTCTTCGCGGAGAACTACTCCCTGGAATACGGGGAAGGCACGCTCGAGCTGCACCGCGATGACATGCCCGCCGGGTCCCGGGTGCTGATCCTGGATGATGTCCTCGCCACCGGCGGCACCCTCGCTGCGGCGGCCCGCCTGCTCCGCAAGGCGGGCGCGGAAGTGGCCGGATTCGGCGTCGTGCTGGAACTGGGTGAGCTGGGCGGCAGGGAACGCCTCGGTGACACACCCGTGGAAGCGCTCGTCCGCTACTAGGCGCCCCGCGGCCACAGCCGGATCCTGCCCGGGGCACCCGCTGCGACACGCTAGCGCACAGGCAGAAGCTGAGAGAGAAACCGCATACATTAGTGACCTGCAAAAGTCCAAATGCACTGTAAGATTGACGCTCTGCCTTTGCGAGAGGGAACGCCAAAATGTCTGAAACACCTTCAGCTCCCAACGAGCTGGAACACGAGCGTCAGTACGTGGCCGGTCTGTATCACCGGCTGGACGAACTGCGCGCGGAAAAGATGGAGCAGCTCGCCGCGATCCGGCGCAGCCACTCCGCGGGTTCCCACCAGAACCGGTCCGAGCGGGATGCCTTCGCCACCATGTACGAGGACCGGCTGGCGCAGTTGAACGCCGTGGACGAGCGCCTCGTTTTCGGGCGGCTGGACCTCGACGACGGCGAGAAGCGCTATATCGGCCGCATCGGCCTCTCCACGGAGGACCTGCAGCGGCTGATGGTGGACTGGCGCGCCCCCGAAGCCGGAACCTTCTACCAGGCAACCGCCTTCGAGCGCCAGGGTGTGCGCAGGCGCCGACACCTGATCCTGAAGGGCCGCAACGTCCAGGCCATCGAAGATGACGTGCTGGATTACACCATGCTGGAAGACGAGCCGGAACTGCAGGGGGAGGGCGCCCTGCTGGCCGCGCTGAACTCCAAGCGCACCGGCCAGATGTCCGACATTGTCGGCACCATCCAGGCTGAACAGGACCGCATTATCCGTGCCCCGCTGTCCGGCACGCTGGTAGTACAGGGCGGTCCGGGTACCGGCAAGACCGCCGTCGCCCTGCACCGCGCAGCCTACCTGCTCTACACCCACCGCGAACGGCTGAAGTCCGCCGGTGTGCTGCTCGTCGGCCCGTCCAACGCGTTTATCCGCTACATCGAGCGCGTCCTGCCGTCCCTCGGCGAGACCGGCGTGGTGATGTCGAGCCTGGGCCAGCTGATGCCCGGAATCACGGCAACCCACGAGGAAGACCCCGCTACCGCCGAGGTCAAGGGCCGGCTGACCATGGCCAAGGTTGTGGCCCGCGCCGTCGCCAACCGGCAGCGCCTGCCGATCGGGCCGCGGAAGCTGAACGTTGAAGGCACCATCCTCACGCTGACCCCCCGGCAGGTCCAGCGTGCACGTGACAAGGCGCGCGCCACCGGCAAGCCGCACAATGAAGCGCGCGTCACCTTCGTGAAGATCCTGCTGCGTGAACTGACCGAGCAGATGACGGAACAGCTCGAGGAATCCGCCGGAGCCGGCAACAGCACTGACCGGGCTTATCTGGCTGAAGACGTCCGCAGCGCCCGGGACGTCCGGGTGGCGCTGAACCTGTGCTGGATGCCGATGACGCCGGAAAAACTGATCTCCGACCTGTTCAGCAAGCCCGGCCAGCTCGAAGCCGCGGCGCCGGAACTGACCGACCGCGAACTGGGTCTGCTGCGCCGCAGCGCCGACGCGCCGTGGACCGAAGCCGATGTTCCGCTGCTGGATGAGGCGGCGGAACTGCTCGGAGAGTTGGATGCCTCCGCCGGACGCGAGAACGCCCTGCGCGAGGAACAGCGCAAGCGGGACCTGGCCAACGCTGAAAGCGCTATTGCCAACACCGAAGGTTTCCTTGAAGACTCCGGTGCCCACGGCATCCTGTCCGCCGAGGATCTGGCGGACCACAATGCGGTGGGGGAGGCGCGGCTGACCGCTGCGGACCGCGCGGCAGTGGACCGCACCTGGGCCTTCGGGCACATTGTGGTGGACGAGGCACAGGAGCTGTCCGCCATGCAGTGGCGCCTGCTGATGCGTCGCTGCCCGCTGAAGTCCTTCACCGTGGTGGGCGACATTGCCCAGACGAGCTCCGCTGCCGGTGCCAGCTCCTGGCAGGCCGCACTTGATCCGTTCGTGGGGGAACGGTGGACCTTGGAGGAGCTGACGGTGAACTACCGCACGCCGGCACAGATCGCCGAAGCGGCCGTACGCATGGCCAACGCGGCCGGGCTGGTGGTCTCCGCCCCGAAGGCGGTCCGTGAAGGGCGCTGGGCGCCGTTCATCGACGAAGTCCCCGACGGCGGCCTCGTTCCGCGCCTGCTGCAGACACTGCCCGAAGACCTGGACGCGCTCGACGGCGGCCTGCTGGCCGTCATCGCCGAGGACCACCGGCTGCCGGAAGTCCGCCGTGCGCTGACCGAGGTATACGGCCAGCGTGTGGGCTCGGGTGCCGGCGGGCTGGAACAGGACATCGTCGTAACATCTCCGCGCGAAGCAAAGGGCCTGGAGTTCGACGGCGTAGTCATTCTTGAGCCGTCCGAGCTGCTGACTGCCGCAGCAGGCAAGGTCGGAGACCTGTACGTGGCCATGACCCGGCCCACCCAGCGGCTGCGCCTGATCGCTGCCGAAGGCATACCTGCAGGAATTCCCGAAGAAGAATCCTGATAATTTAGAAAGCGTGTCAGACAACGTGAACCCCCGGGGCCTTGTAGCCCAGCAGAACGATCCGTCCTTTGCCAACATCTGGCAGGAACTCAAGTGGCGGGGCCTGGTCCAGGTCTCCACCGACGAGGCGGAGCTGGAAAAGCTCCTGGCCGGGGGGCCGGTCACCTATTACTGCGGCTTTGATCCCACGGCGCCGAGCCTGCACCTGGGCAACCTGGTGCAGTTGCTGACCATGCGCCGGCTCCAGCTGGCAGGGCACCGCCCGCTCGCGCTGGTCGGCGGTTCCACCGGGCTGGTGGGGGATCCGCGCCCCACCGCCGAGCGCACCATGAACACGAAGGAAACCGTCAGCGAGTGGGTCGGTTACCTGCAGGGCCAGGTTCAGCGCTTCCTCAGCTTTGAGGGGGAGAACGCCGCCCGGATGGTGAACAACCTCGATTGGACGGCGCCCATGAGCGCCATCGACTTCCTGCGCGACGTGGGCAAGCACTTCCGCGTGGGCACCATGATCAAAAAGGAGATCGTCTCCTCGCGCCTGAACTCCGACGAAGGCATCAGCTACGCGGAGTTCAGCTACCAGGTCCTTCAGGGCATGGACTACCTGGAACTGTTCCGCAAGTACAACTGCGTGCTGGAAACCGGCGGCTCCGATCAGTGGGGCAACCTCACCAGCGGCACCGAGCTGGTCCGCAAGGTAGAGGGGAAAACCGTCCACGCACTGGGAACTCCGCTGGTGACGAACAGCGACGGCACCAAGTTCGGCAAGAGCGAAGGCAACGCTGTCTGGCTCGACGGCGAGATGACCAGCCCGTACGCGATGTACCAGTTCTGGCTGAACACCACCGATGCCGATGTAGTTGACCGGCTGAAGGTCTTCACCTTCATGAGCCGGCAGCGGATCGAGGAACTCGAGCGTGCCGTGGCAGAGGCACCGCACAAGCGTGAGGCCCAGCGTGCCCTTGCCTTTGACGTCACTTCCCTGATCCACGGTGTGGAGGCGACCGAAAAGGTCATTGCCGCCTCCGCCGCACTGTTCGGCCAAGGTGAAGTGAAGGACCTGGATGAGGCAACGCTGAAGGCTGCCACCGCAGAACTGCCGGTTGCAGCCGTCCCGGCCGACGGTTTGGGAATCGTGGACCTGCTGGTTGCCAGCGGACTGTCGAAAACCAAGTCTGAAGCTCGGCGGACTGCGTCCGAAGGCGGAGCCTACGTCAACAACACCAAGGTGGCAGATGCGGATGCCGTGGTGGAGCAGAGCGAGCTCCTGCACGGTAAGTACCTGCTGCTGCGCCGTGGCAAGCGGAACCTTGCGATGGTGGAAGTCTCCGCCGTATAGTTTTTAGTGCTTCCTTCGAGAAGCTCGGTTCTTTGTCCAGCCCGTTGCGGGGCCGCCTGGTGCGGTCCCGTGGCGGGTGGGACAGATCACTTCGATCCGGTTTGCAAGGACCGGGCGGGGTGTGTAAAGTAATTGAAGTCGCCGCGGCAGGGACGCTGAAAAAGCGCCCGAGCATGGCGGCCAAACCCCT